>JADBLO010000039.1 GCA_014894395.1 Thermoplasmata archaeon | reverse complement strand
TGGAGAAAACACTTGGGCTGAAGTTATTCCCTAAAGAACTGCGGAGTTAGGGTTTATAATTCTTTCCTATCAAAAAGAAACATCGACATCTTAATACGTAGCAAGACAATTTCAGGTTTCAATGGATGTCGATAAAACCATCAAGGAACTGTCTTTGAACGAGAAAAAAGTCTTACTCGCTCTCAAGAAACTCCACGGGAAAGGCTCACCGGAAGACATCTTCAAAAACGGGCAGTTTTCCCAAGATGTTGAAGTTTCAAACGCAGCTTCTTGGTTGCAATCAAAAAAACTTATCATGATGGACAACCACATCAAAACCGTTTATTCACTGGGGAAAGAAGGCAAACGATTTGTTGAAAAAGGACTCCCCGAGAAACGCGCACTCAAACTTTTATCTGATAGGAAAGGAACAATCACGTTAAAGGATCTCTCAGCGGTTCTTGATTCTGATGAAATCTCCGTTGCAATCGGCTGGCTTAAAACCAATGGCTGGGCATCCATCAGGAAAGAGAAAGACACTATCATCGAAATGACCGACAAAGGAAAAAAAGCCCTCTGCGAAGTAACAGACGTAGAAAAACTCTTACGTCTGCTGCACGAACACCCGGAACAAGAGATCGAAAAAGACAGCATCAAACCCCTCGCATCTCGAAAGAACGTTATCAAAGAAAAAGAACTAATCACCAGCACGATCACTTTAACAGATCATGGAAAAAAGGTGGTGGAGACCGGATTTGAAATCCAAGAGGAAATCTCTCAGATAACCAGCGCAGTCATAAAAAACAGTGAATGGAAACAAAAAACAATCAGGCCGTACGACATCCACGCGTTCGCCCCCGCGATCTATGGAGGCAAACCACATCCTTTAGTCAAGTTGATTTCTGAAATCCGACAGATCTTCGTCGAAATGGGGTTCCAAGAAATACAAGGAGACTACGTTGAATCCTGTTTCTGGAACATGGATGTTCTTTTCATCCCACAGGATCACCCTGCACGAGAAATGCAAGATACCTTCTACTGCAAAGTACCCGCAAAATTACCAATACAAGAAAAACAATTACTTGAGGAAATCGCAAGGGTCCATGAAAACGGGGGGACCACGGGATCAACAGGATGGGGGTACAAATTCTCAAAAACAGAGGGAGAACGAGCATTGTTACGAACCCATACCACGGTGAACACCATCCGGTACCTCTACAACCACCCCAAACCACCCTGTAAAGTATTTTCCCTTGAACGGGTGTTCCGGAAAGAAGATATTGATACGACCCATCTGCCTGAGTTCTATCAAATTGAAGGAATCATCTATGAGGAGAACGCGAACTTCCGACAACTCATCGGCATCCTCAAAGAATTCTACCGTAGAATGGGATTCGAAAAAATCAGGTTCAGACCAGGATACTTCCCGTACACGGAACCAAGCATGGAAGTCGAAGTGTTCTGGAACGGCAAATGGATGGAACTTGGCGGTAGCGGTATCTTCCGACCGGAAGTAACAGAGCCAATTGGTGTGAAAAACCCGGTGCTTGCCTGGGGACTCGGACTCGAACGGATTGCCATGCTCCGATACGGCCTTTCAGACATACGAAGCTTATATATTAGCGACCTAGACTGGTTACGAAAAACCCCACTGATCTAAACGCTTTTTCTCAATAACTAACCCCCACATTTTACAGAGAGAAGATACCCACAATCTTATTAAATATGTTATATATTATATTTCTAAAAAAATGGTAACTGTTGTAAACAAAGATTTATATATTAACAAGGTAGATAGTAACTATCGAGGTTGAGAAGAAATGCATATCAACAAAACACTCCGAGCGACAACACTCGCATTATTGATTATTTTAGCCTCGCTTCTATCCTGTATTCAAAACAACACGGTAACCGCTCAACCATCAGGAGAAACAACCACCCTTTATTTTACGAAATACGACCCACTTGGTTTCGAAGAAGAATCGATAAATGGAACTCAGATGAGTCTTACACCACAAACAACAACCAAAGATTCAGAATTACCACCACCAATTTTTATAAAAAATGAAAGCAAAATTCTCCGTGATTTCAACACAGAGGAATTACTTGCCTGGATCGATCTTTGGATCATGTTCAAATTCTCAGATTTTAGTTCTGAATTCGGAGATACAGAAGGACTCCCTGATGAATGGCAACAATATTTAGACGAACTTTTCGAAATGTACAATCCCTTTAAAATACAAGAAGACTACACATATACAGGCGAACAGCCAGTAGAAATTTCCGGCGACATCATCTTTAACCTCTTTTTCGCATCTAAATCAAAATTCATCGGAGAAAAGGATAACGTAAAAGTAAGTATCGGAAAAAAGACGCTACTATTTGGTGAATTACCTATCACTAAAGAAATAAAAAATCTCACAACAACCATTAAACCTACATTCTCCAACCGAATAAAACGCATTCCAATAACTCTAAATCTTGAAAATGAATCAATCCTGGTAGAACCTAATGACATCATATCATTTAGTGTTGAAATAACTCCCAGCCAACGAACATTAAGTAAGATATTTGAATTATTAAACAAAATTGGTATTGATGGGAGTTGCATCCTCAATATAACAGCGAATCTCCTTAGCAAACGAAAAATAGACACGCTACAACAATTTGGCGAAACACTTAAAGAAATCATCAATACGACAGCGACCTTGAAAGAAGGCATCAACATCAGCCTCTCTGATGCATTCTGGGAAATCGTCGACGCCCTGCGAGGATCATCGTTTTATTATGGTTCAAGTGCCCATCCATCACATATCATCCTCCCTCTAAAACTAACAGGTGAAAACGAAAACTCAAAAGTCTATTACCTTCACAGCAAAAACATAATGGACGAAAATAAAACAACAAACGATACACTCATAAGAACTGATTTTTCGAAAAAACCTATCACATGGGCCGGACCTGCTCTCTCGCGAAGTAAGATACTTAAAGACTCCACAGCAATCTTCTATCTCAACGCACGTGATCTCCTCAGAAAGATCTCTGTATCGGCGACGCTGTATAACGGAGATGAAGTTCTTGCTACAACATCGCAGAACATCTCACGTGATTTCCTGCTGTCAAGGCCAAACGAACCTGTCACGTTCATCTTTAATGATATCAATAAAGAAATCAACTATAATGACCGACTTAGTTTAACGATAGCTGTTACCAATGATACATCAATGGGTTTATTCGGAAAAATAAGAGCATGGTATGATACAGAGGCGTATCCCTCATTGCTCATGGTAACCTTCGATGAAACAGACAACATTAAAGTCACCTCGGAGTCAAATCCCCCTGAAGGTCTCATCGTTCCGGGTAGTTCCGTTCTTTACACTTTGAATATTACGAGTAAAAAAACTGATAATATATCAGTAACATATACAGAATCCCATGTCGGGGCATGGAAGATAGCTGTTGTCGAAGACATGTTGATATCATTAGCTGCGGGTGCTTCAACCCAGGTACATATCTTTGTAAACTCAACAAATCAAACAAAAGATACCTATGGAAATACCATTGATGTCACCTTTATTGTCCAGGGAAACACAGGAATAACACGTGAAGCAGTCTCCGCAGAAGTCTCTGAAGCCGCTATCGTATACGATGTTGAGATACTTGGGTACTCAAACAATATCAACATCAGCAAAGGAGAAAACCGTACCTTCTACTTCGTTATTAAAAACAACAATACCGGTGCCATCGACGACGTCGATAGCTACACGATTTCCGCTTCTTCGAACAACGACTGGCCGCTTATCGCACGAGAAAGCATTAGAAATCTCGTAATAGGAGACAGTACCGATACCGATGATGCCAGGGTCGTTATTCAAGTACCAAAGGACACAACTCTTAACTCCGATATCATCACCATTACTGTTACTTCAGATGGCGATCCCAGCACTACCGCAACCATTAATGTCACGGTCCACGTCATCGCAGGAGATTTCCTGGAAAGTATCTACAACCTGTTTGACAGCGCGGCAGAAACCCTTGGCCTGAATGAGATGTTTGGCTCGTATGGTGCGATTGTGCTTGCCAGTATACTTATGATAATTATTTTATTCCTCCTAATCATTCTCGCTCTCGTGTTCACCACAAAACATGTTCGCATCATCTGCACAGACCGGATTAAGGAAATCGAAGCAGCAGAAAAAGCAATCTTTGAGCTGACGCTCCAAAACCCAAGCAAGAAGACACAATCGTATGAAATACTTGCACAGCAAACAGCACCTTCCTCAAAATGGATGATCGCCGTAGAACCGCTTGCAACCGTCATCGACGGTCGACAATCAAAAACAGTGCAGATCATCGTCACACAAACAAACAACAACGAATCGAAGGATTGGACACAAGTAACGGTGCATGTGAAAAAAACAGGGAAAAAGAAAACAGAATACATCACACTTATTGCAATGATTAAAGAAGGAAAAACGCTCCTTAAACTCGATAACGTCTCTCACTGGCCAACGGTATTCAACCCAGGAGAGAAAGTTACTACTTCCTGTAACATCTCAAATAACGGAACAGTCTCAGCACGAAATGTGAAAGTCTTTTTCTACCTAAATGGAAAACAAAAAAATATGGTAGAAGTCACAATCCCTGCTGGAAGCATTGCTGATCTCCAAATACCATGGATAGCGGTAAAAGGCAAAAACCAGGTACGGATCCGACTGAAAGAGTAGTAGTAAACCTTATAATGGGAGAATAATTTAGTATTGGAAAAAGGTGTCTCCGGTGAAAGAAAAAGAATCAACAAAGAAGGAAGACCTAGAGCAACTCAAAAATGCAGAGAAGAAATACCAGAGTCTGATCGAGAAACGTAACGAGCTCAACCAAGTAGCAAAACAATTTCGTGAAGAACGAGATATGCTTAACGACAAAGGCAAAGAACTCAAAGACGACATGGAAAAATTCAAGAAAGAACGAGAAAAACTTGTTGCAAAGATGAAGGAGCACAAGGAAAAAAGGAATCAATATCAACAGCAGGCAAAGGAACTGATTGACGCGAAACGGAAGAAAAAAGGAGACGTTATTAAAAACCTCCCGCTCCGTGTTGAGGAAATCAAAGCAGATATCCAAATGATGGAATACGAACAAGAAACCTCCATTATGAACACCAGAAAAGAAAACAAACTGATTGACCGAATAAAACTAAAACGAAAGGAATTTTCTGAAGTCAAAAAACAAATGGAGAAACAACAACTCATAGAAGTGGATCTCTCAGATACAGATAAGGGAATCACTGAATTATTTCAGAAAGCGGATAAAGAACATGAGAAGGTTCAAAAATATTATAATGAAAGCCAGCAGAAACACCAGGAGTACAAAAAACTAGTCTACGAAATCGCAACGCTGATTGGTGAAGCAAACAAGAAACATAAAAAATACATTGAGATACGAGAAGAAGCACAGAACAACCATGAAAAAGCCTTGGAGATGCGATCAAAAATTGTCTCCGTGAAAAAAGAACGGATGCAACAATTTCAGGAAAACAGAGAAATCCTCCGCAGCCAGAACCTGAAGGCACGGAAAGAATTGATGGATAACGACAAACTTGAGAAAGTAGCGGAACAATCAGTCGAAGCCTTAAAAGGCGGAAAAAAAATCACGCTCTCAGGCTAACCAATTTTTTTTATTACGGCAATCGTCGAACATCAATCGGCACTTTTAAGTAGTCTTTTTTGTTTTGCCTCTTGTTGGGTTCACCATGGAGCAAATAGGCATTGTAAGTTATGGAGCGCATATACCTCGCTACCGCATTAAAGCAGAAGTAATCGCAGCAGTCTGGGGGAAAGACGGACAAGCCATCAGCCGAGGATTAGGGATTTTTGAAAAATCAGTACCCTCAGTTGATCAGGATACCGCAACTATTAGTGTTGAGGCGATACGTGCAGCACTCAAACGCTGCACACTGAATCCTACGGACATCGGTGCTATCTACGTCGGGAGTGAATCACACCCGTACGCAGTCAAACCAACAGGAACCATTGTTGGAGAAGCAATTGGTGCAACACCAGACTTGATGGTTGCTGATTACGAGTTCGCATGCAAAGCAGGAACCGCTGCTATACAAACCTGTTTTGGGCTTGTCAAAGCAGGTATGATCGACTACGGGGTCGCTATCGGAGCAGATACATCACAGGCAGCACCCGGGGACGCACTCGAATATTCTGCATCCGCTGGTGGGGCTGCATTCATCATAGGAAGAACCAATGTCATTGCTACCATAAACCATACCCTTTCCTACACGACTGATACCCCTGATTTCTGGCGACGAGCAGAAATGAAATATCCATCCCATGGGGGACGATTCACCGGAGAACCTGCGTACTTTAAACATATCACGAACTGTGCAACAAACCTCATGACAAAAGCAGGAACCAAACCACAGGATTACACCTACGCGATTTTCCATCAGCCAAACGGGAAATTTCCGGTGAATGTCGCAAAGAAACTTGGGTTTACCATAGATCAAGTAAAACAAGGACTTATGGTGCCGTACATCGGCAACACATATTCTGGTGCATCGATGATTGGTCTTGCATCGGTTTTAGATGTCGCGAAACCAGGTGATCGGATCTTCATGACTAGCTACGGGTCAGGTGCTGGAAGCGACGGTTTTGACATGACGGTCACAAACAATATTACTCGACTTTCACGACAGAAAGCACCAACTATCGCACAACTGGTTGCTGATAAAGAATATGTCGATTATGGGACTTATGCAAAAATGACAAACTTGTTGTTTTGGGAGTGAGAAGACATGAGAGATGTTGCAGTTATTGGAGTAGGATTAACGAAATTTGGTGAACTGTGGGATAAATCATTCAGGCAACTCATCGCAGAAGCGGGGTCAAAAGCAATCCTTAATGCAAAAATCGAAGGAAAAGATATCGACGCCCTGTACGTCGGCTCTATGAGCTCCGGACGATTCGTCGACCAGGAACATATTGGCGCACTTGTCGCTGAAGTCTCCGGGTTTTCACAGCTTCATATCCCAGCAACCCGTGTCGAAGGGGCTTGTGCCTCGGGAGGTCTTGCAGTTCGCGAAGGATACCTCTCCATAGCCTCCGGTATGAATGATATCGTGGTTGTTGGTGGAGTTGAAAAGATGAATGACGTCGGAGGTTCTGAAGCAACAGAGATCCTCGCAACAGCATCTGACCAGGAATGGGAAGCGTTCTTTGGTGCAACATTCCCTGGCATCTACGCAATGATCGCAACGAGGCATATGTATGAATATGGGACGACCAAAGAACAACTCGCGCAAGTCGCAGTCAAAAACCATGCAAATGGCGTCAATAACCCTTACGCCCAATATCAATCACTTATTTCACTTGAATCAGTCTTGAAAGCAACGACGGTCGCTTACCCTCTTGGGCTTATGGACTGCTCCCCGGTGAGCGATGGCGCAGCATCCCTTGTGCTCTGCGCTGCGGAAAAAGCAAAGAAATACACCGACAAACCAGTCAAAATAATTGGCTCAGGACAAGCCTCAGATACCCTTGCACTCCATGGACGCAGAGACATTTGCACACTTGATGCAACAGTACATGCTGCAAAAAGGGCGTACAAACAAGCGAACCTCACCCCAAAAAACATTGATTTCGCAGAGGTACACGATTGTTTTACTATTGCGGAAATCTGCGCAATCGAAGACCTCGGATTTGTCGAAAAAGGAAAAGGTGGAAAAGCTATCGACAACAAGATCACCACCTTAGACGGCTCATTACCAGTCAATACCAGTGGTGGTCTAAAAGCAAAAGGGCACCCTGTCGGAGCAACCGGAGTTGCGCAGATCGTTGAACTCACCATGCAGTTACGAGGTGAAGCAGGGAAACGACAAGTGAAAGACGCAAAAATAGGGCTTGCCCATAATGTGGGTGGTTCAGGAGCAACCTGTGTTATTCATATCATGGAGGCGATGTAACAATGAAAGCAGGCGTTGCACGATTCTGGAGAGAGATCCCGCAGCGGTACAACTTCATAGGAAATAAATGCGGGACCTGCGAACGAGTCTTTTTCCCACCACGAGAATCCTGTCCGTACTGTCGACGAAAAAGTATAGGTAATATGAAGGAAATTAAACTTGCCGGGAAAGGAGAAGTGGTGACGTATACGGTTATCCATGTTGGCCCTGAGGATTTCGAAGAACAAACACCGTATCCGATTGCGATCATCAAACTCGAAGAAGGCCCTCAGATAACAGCTCAGATAGTTGACTGCCCCTTAGACGAAGTGAAAATTGGTCTGAAGGTCGAAAGTACGTTTAGGAAGATCCAGCAAGATGGACACACGGGTGCTATTTATTACGGGTATAAGTTTAAGAAACAACGTCAGTAACAACACCCATTTTTCTTTTTTTTCTACAAGAATCAACGAGTGAGAACGAAAATTGGTTTTTTAAAAAAAAGGGTAAAAATTAAAAAAAAAAGAAAAGAGGGGGAGATGCGTTTAGGCATCTACTGGTATTGGTGACTGCCACTCGGGGCTGTAGATGATGAGACTTGGGTCACCATAAATAACCTGGATGGTCGTGACCTGCATAGATGACGAACCATACATGGAGGTCGGATCGCCGGTCGTGAAGTCTCTGTAATGGAGCCAGACTTGATGTGAGAAGGCAATACCAATCGGTTCTCCCTTGATCAAACAATCTCTGAAGAACAAATCATCCTGTAAGTCTGCTTCAGGACACAACCCGGTTCCAGCGTTCCCATAACCGCAGACCGCACCATGATCAAGGTAGACCATGGGACCATCAGCATCCCATGTTGTACAGGACATGTAGAAGACTGCTTGGCTACGGAGGTTTCCCATGAGCTGATCAACCCATTTGTAGTGGATGATGTCGTAGAGTGTGGGTGGTTCTGGGTTATACCAGACCATACCATTGTCTCGAGATGTCTTCCAGTTATCATACATGTATCCTCGCCAGGAATCCCACCAGATCTGATCCGGATAGTTGCAGTCGTCTGTTTGTACATACTGAGCGGATACACCGCTTCCACCGGTACCATGACCTGAGTAATACATGACACTAGCACCTTCGTTCATTCGTTGTAGGTGAGCGACCCAGAGACTGTGTCCTTCGTAGGTTCTGAGATGCGAGCTAAAGGAATTCTTTACATCTCGGCTGGAATAGACTGCTGTAGTTTTCCCATCGTTGGTCTTCCAGGAGCCACCATCAGGATAGTTCATCAACTGACTGGTGGTGATGTCACGGCTCGGATTCGCGTATATCAATGCAGGGTAGAGAATGCTTCTGACTACCAGGTCATTAGTGTACGCAGGGGTGTCTCCAGGGATATCACCGGCATAGGAGTTGTTTCCCAGAAGCGCGGAGGATAATTCAAGGGTGATATCATCACGTGGTGCAACTGTGACATATCCTTCTTGTCCGTCATTGTCAAGCCCTAAACTGTCAATATAGTCATAGAATTTTGTAACCATCTCTTCATTCCAGTTCCGCTTTGCATCAAGACCGTAGGTTGGTACAGTAACGTTCAAACCAAGGAAGTATTTCACCAACGTAAGATACACTTTGAGTTTGTTTTGTTCAACAGGTGCTGTTGCTTGGGGTAAATGTCCTGTAGAGCGAGAGCCGTGGTAGAAATCTCCATCCCAGCGCTGCCAGGTATGGATGCGTTGTGCGACCGCAGCTGGGTCACCATTTGGTGCATCTTCAACGCGGATGACTGGTGAGCCATGATATGCCGCAAGCATCGCTGCAGGAGCAAAGAAGCCGTCTCCGGTCTTCAAGGAGGTAACGGTGACATAGTTTTCAGAGGCAGGGTAGCTCTTGATCTCATCAACGATTTCTTGCATTGTTTTTAAATCCTTTTCAATCGTCGGAAGGCTACTGCGAACAGCAGCACCGATTTCACCGCGTTCAACAAAAATGACCTTTGTCACTCCAAGGGTTGTGAACGCACTTGCGGTAGCTGCTGGAACGCTGTCTTTGGTGACATAGAGTAACGGCATGTGATTCAAGGAAGCAATAACCGCGGCGTTGGCTGCTGAGACGGTTGCATCGGCACGGTCTTGGCTTACTGTTCTCACGTCAACGTTAAGCGTGTATTTCACATTAGAGCCATTCGCATCACGTGGTACGACAATAGCGGTCCATGTCCCTTTCTCGGGGTGAAGGACCTCAGCCGAATATTCCGTATGGGGCGCTGGGTGCCAGTTTCTCCAGGGGTTGTATGGTGGGTTCCCTAGTCCATTCCAGACATGGATCGGGTTTACCGGTCCGTTCCAACCAGGCATTGTTGGTGCTCTCAGGTTCCCTTGTGGATCAATAAGGAACACTAAAAGATCAGATGCTTCAGTAGTCGTGAGTTTCGCGTTGATCACTGAGTCTGTTCCAGCAACCTTAAATCGATATCGGTCACCAGCGTATTTCGTTATCTTCATGGTCCAAGTTGATGCATTGATATCGGTTCCAGCGGCCCAGATACCCATTTTGTTAATGGGATAATACATATCGGTTTTTGGTCCTTCTGCATCATAGGGGCTAGGCCACCAGTCTTGTGCCATCGTCATAAACAAAGGAAGAATTGCGCCAATCGTTGGTGTTGCGCCACCAGTCCCAAACATGCTAACATTGAGAGCGCACCATTTCGGTCCAAGTAACAGAGGGTATCCTAATGATCCTCCGATGTTTTTCATTGCTGCATTAGTAACACCGTCAATAACCTTTGTTTCTCGCTTTAATGTTGTGGTTCTTTTCACAACTTGTTTAACAGAATCCTCAAAACCACTGCCATCCACCGCGACAACCGCTGTTGTCTGAGGGGATGTCCAGCCTTGAGTCGCAATAGCAGCAGCAGCTTCGATGGGGTCTGCAGGAACCGTGTATTGAACAGGTGTTTTGCCGTAGGTTGCAAGGTAGGTATTCCAATCATCAATGAGGTATTGTGTCGTATCATCCACAGTTCCGAAGGAAGTTGCGTCATCGTAATACGCTGTCGGTGTTGAATCCCCGGTGTAGATAATCGGAGCAAGGTACCGCTTTCCACCATCAAGATAGTTACAGGCAGGGATTGCTGCAAGATACCCGAAATCATCCTTGGTGCTTGCTGGGTCATTGGTTATCTTGAAGGTTTTCGCAATGGGAGTAATCTGTGGTTGTGGGATAGGCCCTGGCGGTGCTGGTGCACTGGTTTCAATGGCAAGTGTCAGGTTATATGCACCGGAACCATAGGAATAATAGCTCCATTCTGTCGGTTGAGGAACATCGACCCATCCTGGGAAGATATCAACACGAATGCTCCATTCACCTGCGACATCAGCAGGATAAAGAAGATCATCATCGTAGTATTGATTCCCCTCAAAGACGAGGTCTCCACTGGGGTTGTACAGTTGGAGATCAAAATCGGTAAGATACGCAATATCTTTCATTTTTAATTTTACATGAATTCCTTGCCCAACAGTGACGGGGAATTTATACCAATCATACGGATCGTTCATATCAAGGAATCCAAAGTACGTTCCAGGTGTGAGAAGCAACGCAGCAGTTCGGGTATTCGGAGCATCATTCCCGCTGTTCGCATCGTTCTGCCCGTTGAGGACTACACTGAAGGTATATCTGCCCGTTCCGGTGCCGCTGACATATTTCAACCATACATACCATTTTCCGGAGTATGTGGCTGTGTAGGTGACGGTCTCCGGGGTACTCCCTGAGTTATTCGAGGTTGCTACCATTGTACCTGCGGAAGTTCGCAATGAAAGGTCGAAGTCAAACCCTGTAGGTGGTGTCATGGAAAAAACAATCTGCTGGCCCTGACATACCGAGAAGAAATACCAATCATTTACATCTGTAGATGATAGTTTACCCGCTCTTCCTCGACCTGGTGTTTCATCGATAAGCTCACCTGGATATAATGCTAACGCTCGAGGTAAGTCAGTTCCTGCATCTTTTTTATATCCAGCGTCATCGTTATCTGCGGTATTCATTGATGCAGGGTCGGTTTCTTTTAAAAAGTAACTCCGATCTAAAATGAAGGTGCCTTCACCATCTTCGGTATAAAAATTTTTTTGTGAACCGTCGTTTGTTTTTATATTGTTTTGTGCGTTCTGAGCGATCGTACCTACAGGAACAATTAAGGCGGTTCCTATAAATAAAAGCGCTATGACAACTGCCTCTATCCTTGATTTTTTAGAATCTCGTTTATTATTCATAATTTACCCCCTATGTATATAATGATTATATGAGAGGGCATTATATATATGTTTCGATTTTATGGATATGGCGGTAAGAATATATTCCAATCCTGTTATTCGTGTGTATTCTTCTAAGGAGACGGGACTAGCGAAAAGCAACGCAGAAAAGAATAAAATTTGTTTGATTAAGTTTATAAATAACTCATCCATCTAAAACGTAATGATCGGAGAACCCTCATTTTTAAGTCAACTCGCTGGATATCTTTTTGTCATTCTTCTGCCCGTTCTTGCGTTGTATATCGTTTATTTGATAATTACAAAAGCATTTCGTGATATGGGGTTTTCATCTCTTGAAGCGATTGTTATCGTGTTTGTTTCGTTTTTACTTGGGGCAGGGATTATTGACGGATATGTTGGAGTTAGTTTTTCGAACATCCCGCTGTTTACGTATCATGAATATTGGATGGTCGGGATCAATGTTGGTGGTGCAGTGATTCCTGTTCTTCTTAGCATTTATTTATCTTTAAAAAATAGGTTAAAACCAATACGGGTTTTCCTGGGTATAGGCATTGTTACACTGGTGACATACCTTGTGACGTATCCCGATCCAGAAAAAGGGATCGTCGCAACGTTTCCTCTTTGGATTCTCCCTATCGTGATCGCAAGCCTTGTTTCCCTCTTAGTCTATTGGAAAGAAAAACGCAAAGCTGCGCCCCTTGCCTATGTCATAGGAACGCTTGGTGTGCTCATCGGAGCTGACTGCTTCCATCTGATTAGTTTGTTGGAAAATGAGATACACACCACGAGAAATGCGGTCATCGGTGGTGCTAATGTTTTTGACATGGTCTTTATCACCGGGATCCTTGCCGTGTTCCTCGACGGGCTCTTGATTTTCCAGCAAAAAAGAAAAAAAGGGAAAGAAGAGTGATAAGATATCCAGCTTTTCCGAAAGAATGGTTATTCTTCTTTCTTTTCATCCTGAGGGGGATGATGCTCAGGACCGTGTGTCATGCCCCAGGGAGCCCACATAGCAGCTAGGATGCCACCCGCGATTAAGAAAGAAACAATGAAAATCGCGAGATTTTGATACACGTCATAGGGTTCTGCGAGGACCCAGAACCAATAAATCAGGAAGATAATAACACCAAATGCGACGATTATCGAGACCCCCACCCGCCACCGGAACCCCTTTATTTTCCACATCTCTTTTTCAACTGAGGTTTGTTTTTTTAAAGCCCAATATGTCCAGGGTACTCCTAAGATTCCTATGAGAACAAGAATTGACATCAAGAAAATTGCGACATTTTGTTCCCACACATATTTTTTTGCATAGAAAAACAACCATACGACAAGAAATACAAGCCACCCTACACCAACGAGAATAGAGAGTGATACTTTCCATCCTAAGCCTTTTACTTCATTTTTCATTTCATGTGGTTCTTCACTCATACGAAGTCTCCCTTTGTTAGCAAGGAAATCTGTTTCAGCTATATAAAATATCAACGTTGGGAGTTTTTCTCCTATGTTCTAGGATATGTTTTTTAAAGAAAGAACCAACGAATAGAAGATATCAATTTTAACAACAGAGTAAGATTTAAATCTACAGAAGAGATATGAATTTCAGTAAATCCTTATTTGGGGAGGTCGAAAGAAACATGAAAAACAAAATCGTAGGAATATTTGTATGTATGCTCATGATTGTCCCAACCCTATCTTTCGTCTGTTCGACATATAAAACCGATAATGGTGTTCAAGCCAACGATCTCACCGAACAAAAAAATTGCGGATGTGAATCACAACAAATCCTCACTGACCAAAAATCATGTGGTAATCAAATTTCTATCGATGATACCGCGAGTCAATCAACAAAACCAACAATCAAAAAAGATTTACCACCATATTTCAGTTGGAAAGACTATAATGGGCAGGATTGGACAACACCTGCGAAAGATCAAGGGAATTGTGGAAGTTGCTGGGATTTTGCTGCTATTGGTGCACTGGAAAGTATCATTCAAATCCGAGAAGGATGTGCCGCTCTTGGTCTTGATCTGTCTGAGCAATACGTCCTTTCTTGTCTGCACGCTGCAGGAAGTTGCAAAGGAGGGTGGGCCTATTCCGCATATCGATGGATCAAAAGCAATAGCTCCTCAGGAAACTACTGTAATGGGATTATCCCAGAATTTTGTTTTCCCTATCAAGTCAATGATGATGTTCCTTGTGCAAATGCCAGTCCTGATTGGAACAATTTCCTCATTCCTATCTCGACGTATGGGCGGTGGGTACCGGATGGAAGTGTAGAGGATCGAAATGCGATGAAAACCCAGATAATGGAATTTGGACCGATTGTGTCGTCGATGCTGTGGACGTACTATCCCCATGGTTCAAATAATCTGCAGGAGTGGGGCTGGGAACATCATAATCCTAATGACTATTATTCCTATCCTGGCCCTGTACAAAACATTAACCATCAAGTCGTTATTGTTGGATGGAAAGACGACCTCTCCATCCCAAACGGTGGTTACTGGATTGTGAAAAACAGCTTCAGCGAAGAATGGGGGTACGATGGCTATTTCAACATCGAATATGGCAGTCTTAACATCGACAATACAGATATCAATTGGGTAGAATATAACCAAGAAAACTACAGTAATTGGGTGCCTGTCGCACAAACAAATGGTCCCTACCAGGAAGCTGTGAATCAAGAAATCATTTTCAACGGAAGTACAAGCCTTGATCACGAAGGGACCATCGAATCCTATGTGTGGGATCTTGGTGATGGGACAACCAAAACCGGAGTAACAATCACACACTCCTATGTAAATCAAGGTATTTACCCCGTCACTCTTACGGTCACGGACAACGAAAATAATACCTGTAATCAAACAACATGGGCATACATTGACAAGGAAAACCATCCCCCACAAAAACCAACTCTCAGAGGCCGAAGACTCGGAAGTGCAAATACCAGCTATGAGTACACTTTTTATGCTATAGATTCCGATGGAGACGATGTCTATTATTATCTCAATTGGGGTGATACCTACTGGGATGGGGGGTCAGCCGGATGGATTGGACCATATCCCTCTGGCCAGAAAATCACCTTAGAAAAAACCTGGAAGGAAATAGGGAACTACACGGTTCGTATCAAAGCAAGAGATCAATATAATCTAAAAAGTAATTGGAGCACCTTAAAAGTGACTATGCCAGTATCATACAATATACCACTTCTCCCGTTCTGGGAACAATTGTTCGAACGGTTCCCACACGCGTTCCCGATACTAAGACAGCTGCTAGGATATTAAAAACCCCTCCCTTTTTTTTTATTTTCTTTTTTTTACAGTAATTAGCACAAGACATGAGTTAAAACCGTGTTAATGTTTCTCCGATACGCTTATATAAACATTGCTGTTTAGGGATAAAAAGAAGGTAAGGAGGCAATTTACATAATTGTCAGCAAACTTTTAATAAACACCTAATATTTTACCTCCATGTTTTTACGCTGAGTAAGAGGCAGAAAATGGACGACGAGTCACTTGAAGAAATGTCCCGAAAAAAAGATGATCTGCAAGAAAAAGCCAATCAACTGAAGAAGGACCGAGACGAATTACACGACCAGTCGAAGAAGATGGCGAAAGAACGCGATGAGATCAACGCGAAGGTTCGACAGATACGAAACCAGATTAGCGAACATAAAAAGAAACGCGATGAGTACAATGAACGCGTCAAACACGCAAAAGAACAACGAAATGAATTCTCCGCGAATCATCTCGAACTAAAAAAGAATATCAAAGATCTAGAACGAGAACGAACCTCAAGCTCTGGCGTGAATGTTAACGAATTGAAACAATATCTCAGAAAACTTGAAAATGAACAGATGACCCAGCCGATGTCAGCTCAGAAAGAAAGAAAACTGATTGACACGATTAAAGGAATTCACTTAAAAATCAAAGACGCAGATGAATCATTAAACAAGGATCCGAAGCTGAAAAAAGCAATCGAAGAAGAAAAACTCATGCGACAGAAAGCAGAGAAACAACATGAGCTCGTTGAAAAAATGGCGAAGAAAGCCCAAGAAGAACACCAAGCTATGCTTGAACAATTAAAACAACTTGACAAACTCGTCAAACGAACAACAGATATCCAAGAAAATATTGTCGTGACAAAGATTGAGGCAGATAAGGTTCATAAAGAATTCATCGACAATGTAAACAATATCCATGAACTGGAGAAAAACATCTCAAGCACGGAGAAGAAGAAAGAGAAAAAGAAAAAGATGGCTGATGTCTCTGCTGCTCAGAAAGAAGCAGATGACGTCTTCGACCGATTTAAACGAGGAGAAAAGCTCAGCACGGAGGATCTTATGATTCTCCAGAAAGCAGGATTATTATAAAGATAATTCCCGTGGAGGGACTAAGAGATGCCTTGTGAACTTTGTGGGAGAGAGTGTAAAGGTGGTAGAGAAGCGATTGTTGATGGTGCAAAAATGTTCGTATGCCCGGACTGCATCAAATACGCAGAAGCTCCGGTACAAGAAGAACCTGTGAGAACTATTCGTCTGCCCCAAGCCCAACGATTCATTGTGAAAAAAACACAGAAGCCAGAACGAGACATCTACAAGGACAAGGGCATGGAAAAGGACCTGGTGTCAAACTGGAATCATCTTATCGAACAAGCACGAAAAAAGAAAAGCCTCACCAGGGAAGAACTTGGGTTTAGAATCGGGGAACGCACCGTCACGATCGCGAAACTTGAGAACGGTGACCTCCGACCATCTGATCAGACTATCGCGAAGCTCGAAAAAGAACTAGGAATCTCACTCATGGAAGAAATAAAAACTGTTCCCACCGGAACGCAGACACGAGCCCAAGGCGGATTTACCCTTGGTGATTTTATTAAAACAGAAAAGTAAGACGCATGAAGAAAAACGACTTCTCGGCAGCACTCAAGGCTTTGAAAAACGGAGAACCAATCATTTATCCAACAGACACGCTTTACGCGCTTGGTGCAGATATCTACAATGAAACAGCGGTGCGAAAAGTATTTGACATCAAACAACGCCCGTACTCGGTTCCGCTCCCTGTTGCTGTTCCATCGATACAAGCGATTGAAACCATCGCATATATGAACGACGCGGCACAAGAAATCAGTAAAAAGTTTTTACCAGGAACCTTAACTATCATCTTGAAGAAAAAACTGTCTGTCCCCGATATTGTCACAAGTGGACTTGATACCATTGCGGTGCGTATCCCAAACCACACCATCGCATTAGAATTACTCTCCCAATATGGACCATTAACGGTGACCAGTGCGAATCTCCATCACGAAAAAACCCTAGGCGTTATACCGGATATTCTCATGCAGTTAGGGACACACATTCCTATCTGCTTAAACGACGGGAGACGCGATGCGGTTCCTTCGACGATTGTGGACCTTTCCACTAGCATTCCACGGATTGTTCGCAAAGGTCTGGTCACAGAAAAAGAACTTCTGGATGTGATAACCCATGGATGATACGGTGTATGAGAACTACAAACGTGCAGGCAAGATTGCAGCGGATGCTCGAGACTACGGCGTTACCCTACTGAAACCAGGAGCACGGTTCCTCGATGTCGCAACGGAGATCGAAACCAGAATAAAAAAAAATGGCGCTGGTCTTGCGTTCCCAGTGAATATCGCACTCAACACCCTTGCTGCACACTACAGCCCACGACACGACGACCAGTCCACTTTCAAGAAAGGAGACGTCGTGAAACTCGATGTCGGCGCTCATATAAATGGCTATATCGCTGATACCGCGATCACCGTTGAACTCGAAACACACGTCTACGATACGATGATTCGGGCATCAAGCGAGGCGTTAGAAAAAGCAATCAGTGTCCTAAACGTAAAAATCCCCCTCAGCGAGGTAGGAAAGACCATCGAAAACACAATCGCCGCCTATGGATATAAACCAATTAATAATCTCATGGGCCACGGGTTGGATCGATATGAACTCCACTCAGGGTTATCGGTTCCCAATGTAGGAGCACTGGGAGGTAAAACAAAACCAAAAGACGGAGACGTGGTTGCGATTGAGCCGTTTGCCACGAACGGTGCAGGCCACGTCACATCAGGACAAGGAAGCAATATCTACCTATGTAACGATTCACTCAAAGCGAAATTTATTCGGGATAGCAAGACAAAACTCCTGTTTGAAAAAATAATTACCAATTACAGAACCCTGCCGTTTGCCCAGCGGTGGTGCCATGACCTGTTTCCAAACGGGGGTGATCTCGCGTTAAAAAAATTATCATTTTTAGGCTTGACGAAACACTATCCGCAACTCGTAGAAGCAAAAGGCGGGATGGTGACACAGAAAGAACATACCGTGATAGTAAAAGAAGATGGATGTGAGGTAATCACATGAAATCAGCCAAAAACAATGGGAAGAATGAGGCAAAAATCATCCAACTTGAAGAGCTTAACTGGAAACAAATCGATTCGCTAGACCGCAAAAAAACCATCTTTTTCATTCCGTTCAGCCCCTTGGAGGAACATGGCCCGCACTTACCTGTTGGTACTGATTTGCTTACCGCACGGGACGCCGCAAAAGAAGCAATCCGGCTTATCAATAAGAAAAAACCTGAGTTAACAATCGTTCTATTCCCTGCGATACCTCTTGGGTATTCAAAGATGGCGTCTGACTTCCCAGGGACCGTCTCGACACAGATAAAAACGCTCAAGACGATCGTTTCTGATGTCTGTTCCTCTCTTGCCAGATTTGGTTTCAAATACTTTGTCATATGCACGTTTCACATGGATCTCGGACATCTCAAAGGAATCTATAGCGGCATGAATAAAGCGATGAAAACTCACGGCATCAAAATCATTGAACCTTGGGGACCTTACTTCTATAATAAAGAGGTAGAGAAACGAGAGCCACAGGTCGGGTTTGACACGAAAAAAGAAGTACACGCATGTTTCAGAGAAACCTCTCTTATGAACTACCAGTACCCTTACCTTGTTGACCCGTCATATAAGAACTTACAGAGCATTTATCGAGATCTGTATTCACCGCGGGTACTGGGGAAGACGTTTAAAGATATCGGGATCAACGAAGGATACGTAGGAAGCCCGGCCCGTGCAGATAGCGACTACGGACGATGGTACTTTCAACAAATCGTTGAGACCTACGCGCAAGCAACGTTAGACCTGTTGGATGGAAAAAAACTACCGGAACTTCCAAAAAAGACCCAGCTGCTCATGCGATCCATGTTCTGGATAAAATAGTAGTATCAGGGGATCCGGTGCTCCCCATCACCGTAATACATGAGTTTTGAATGAAACAACCAATTATAAAACCCACCAGATCCAATAAGCCTGCAGACTTGCTGGACAGCCAATCCATTCGCCAACAAACGGAATGCATTGACCGAGGTTTTACTGTTCGTCCAAAACACCGTGTTCTGAGACCAGCCCACATACACACTCGCCCCCGCATCAAGAAACTCCTGCGCCATGGACGCATCATACGCAGCGAAACAGGTCGCCATGTACACAAGCGAATCAGGGAAATCCCCTGGCGCATAATAGTAATCAATAAACGCAGGTGTGAACGCCACGATACTTTGATTGCCCACCATGCCTTTGACGATCAGTTTGTTTTGATAATCAAACGCGTATTTCTGTTCAGTCTCATTCGTCCAGAACTCACCTGTTGCGATCACGACCGCATCTGCTTGATGGTCGCCATTCACATCAAAGTATCCTGCATGCGTATTCATATAAATGACATCTGCAGAAAGATTGTGCCTGAGATACGAGAGATCTACTGCTTCGTTTGCCAGATATTCGATAGAATACTCATGTCTAAGCAAAGTGGTAATGATATTTTTACATTGCCGATGACCGTACATATATTCCGCCGTATTCAGGAGCACTGCGGATTTGTCGTTTACAATTCCGTACCTCTCATGCAAAAATGAAGAGGCTGGATCCATGATATACTCATTTTTTCTTAGAAAAGGATCCATAATGACCGTGTATGAACCATCGATGAATTTCACGGTAATCGATGTTCCAACAAGGCTTGCAAACTCAATCAAAGGATGTGAATTGTACCATCTCTCCAATTTTAAAAGAAAAGAGGAACGACCTTGACTATCTTGCTGTTCGATCCCGACATCGAGAATTCCTCGATGAATGATCTCATCATGAGGTATCGGAGTAGATAGCGGAGATTGCTGTTGAGCTAAATGCGTCTGAACCGATGCACTACTCAGAATGAGACATATAAGCAGTAGTAATCCAAAAACTCTTTTTCTCCGTCGTTTTACCATATTCTATAACCTAATAATTGGTAAGAACTCTATATAAATATATCGTGAAAGAAATAAAAAGAAAAAAAATTATTTAGATGTTATAACCAGACGGGAAGAGTTCTTGAACGATCTGATCCATGAGTTGATTCATGATTTCATTTAGGTTAAGACATTGTAAGATACGCAAGGTAAAAAGCACCACGATAAGCCCAATAATCAGCACAATTGGTAACATTACGATAACGGTGATTACACACCCAATTACACTCGATGTATTTAGGCCAAGCGGCAGCGGTGTATTTATATCCTTTGCTGAGAACTTTGGTTCTGCGTTCCGAATCTCTTCAATAAATAAAGATGGATCGTTTTTCATGCGGTTCAAGTGAGTTTTAAATTGAGCCATGCTGATGCCGTTTTCGTGTAAGAGCGCAATAACCCGTGGATTCGAAGTGATTATCTCGAGGAATTTTGCGAAAAACACTGGGTTTTGATTTAAGAGTTTTATGGTTTTATCTATCGCCGTAGAAAGCGACGGTTTTGTAGTAATAAAAAGATTCGAAGTCAATCCTTTTCCGAGATACTGAGATTGAACTCTTGCTTGATCATCTTTAGAAAGTGATTGTTGTGTGCGCACCATAAACAATGGTGAATCTATCTTCTTTGTTGATTGCGCATCATTGGTTCCAATAACAGAGCTAAACGACGCCACTACCAGCAGAACGGCAGCTGAAATACTTATGATGAGAATTTTCTTATTCATACTTCTTTCCCTGTATATCTTATGTTTCTCCCTCTATTTAATTGTTATCATTTTATAATATAAAGAAGTAAGCATGAGTTGAGAGCAAATCTATTATTTAAGAACCGAATCGAGGAGGAAAAATTCGGTCTCATATATTTGACGTTGCCGTTCTGTAGGCTCCGTAAACGTTCCACCCATAACTGCATCGCTGAATGTGTACGAGTCAACGACGACAACAAGCTTTCCTAGGTTTCCGGTTGTTTCCTTCGAGAACTCGATCATACTTGCGTAGGTTTCATTATTGCCAGCGATGAGAATCCGTTTTCCACCGCTGAGGGCAAGGTATGGAGAGGTGATGTTTCCGATTGGTGAGGTACCATCGATCTCGCTTAGGTTATGATATACGCGGTGATCATCGGTGTTGATCGTAATCCAAATACCGAAATTACCGACCAATTCATTCGCGGTTGATTTGATGTTTGTAATACTGTCCATGAGAAGGACTCTGCCTCCGTTTTCAAGATATGTCGTCAGCATCTGTATTTCTGGCTCTGTGAATGATTGTATTGGATTAATGATCACAATGATATCACCGTTTGCTATCGCATCTTTGAGACTTTTTTCGATTGAGGGGACGCATCCGACCCGTTGCGTCCATACGAAGAACGTGCCATAGTTATATTTGTTGTTGCCGAGTGTAGCAGTTGGTTTAACGGAAATGTTGAACGAAGAATGCTGCTGTTCAAAACAAATGTGCGTGTAGTCTGTCTGAACAGCAGGAAGTGGATAGGAGACGTTGGTGAGGTATGAAAACAATGGTGCTGCTGTTGAGAACGCGAACAAGCCTGCAAAGAGGAGCATCCAGAGGATCTTGATTTTTTTTACATTTCTCAGAAGAACGAAGAGTACAACTAGAGATAGAAGGGCAATACCAATGAAAATGATGTTGAGATAGGCATATGAATTTGTTCGATTCAGATATTCCATAGTACCAAGTGTAAATGAAGGATATCCATCGGTGAACATCGAGAAACTGGAAAACACCGTACTATCCGTAAAGGCAACGACCCTCCCATGTCCATATTTTATTGCAGCAGCTTGTAAGAGGTATCCGTACTCGGAGTCTGGTGATACAACCGATTCTCTGAAGAAATTCTCGGTCGCATACGTGCCAGGTTCACTGGTGACTCGGTTGCCGATGATGATGTTTTCCATGGTTGCTGATGCAAGAAGCGAGGTTGGTTCGAGAGTACACGATGTCATGAAATCAAACTGCGTGACGTGTTGTATCACCGGATGGGAAAACAAGCGATCCGGCTGGTAGATGGAGAGATCCCCGGTTCCAAGTTCATAGGTTGCATCGGTTTTATATCGGATCCCGAACTGTTCAGAGATTTGATTCAGAAACGTATTCATTCCGAACACGTTGGTATGATCACCGATCAGATAGAGACCACCACCATTATCGACAAAGTGTTTGATGGATTGGATTTCCTGCATTGAATAACTTTCTGTGGGGCATTTGAGGATGAGGATATCATAGCGGTTGAGTAGCTCTGCCGTTAAGGTGCCATTGGTGTTTTTTACGACATCATAGTAATAGCTCAACCATTGCGCCCATGAGTAGTAATTGTAGGTCGAAAGCAACCCGTACCATTCGGTATCAAGTGGTCTGGTCGTATCCTCCCATTGACTGTGATACTCGTCGATGAGTACACGACCGTTTTTTATAGTTCCAGGGTCTTGAAAGGTAAATGTGCCAATGACAGAGAAAACTAGGAGAAACATCATCAGCAGGACAACGAGATGTTTCTTTGTAAAACCAAGCGATGGTACTCGGATGGTTTCTTCGTCTGAGTCTTTGAGAGGAAGAAGTTTCATGAGGAGAAGCGCTAAAGGAAGGAAACTAAGTGTCATGTAGAGGGGGTCCCAGAAGATGGAAAGCTCCGTTGTGGTAAGATACCCATAGAGAATTGCGACAAATCGTAGGATGATGTATATACTACTAGTGAGGAGAAAGATGATGGTGTTTCGCAGGATCTTTCGTTTTCCATACCGTAAAGCAAATAGAAGAAGTGCGCCAAGGAATATGTTGAGCAACAGATAGCATCCGAGTTTCTCCCAGGTGATAGTAACCGGATAGGTGTGTTGAATGGTTTGTATGAACATGATACCGTTATTCGTCGATGTGTGCAACCCGAGGAGGTTTCCCACCAAGGAAATCACCGGTGAGAGAATGTCGACACGATGCCCATGGGAGACGAATATCGTGTACAAGGGAAACACCGTGGTTTGCATGAGGAGGATGACTCCTGCAAGAGCAATACCTAAGGGGATTGCTTGTGCGGTTTCCACCCTGTTGAACACCACAGATAAGAGGAGCCCTATGGTGAGAACCGCAAGTCCAAGGTTGTACGGATACGGGACAACGATGAGTGCGAGAATCAGTGGTATGAGTAGGAGTATGTATTTTGTATCCAGGTGTTTCGGTACGGTGTGCCATACTCCACCGATCATGCACAGTACTCCAAGAATTACTAAGAGTGTCCCCATGACCGCATCCGGTATCGTGAACTGAGGGATGAAAAACAACCAACTCGCCGAAAGAAAGAGGATGCCGAGCCAGAGGAATCGTTTCATCGCAATTCCTCCATTGTCTGTAATTCATTGAGGAGATATTTTAAGAAGAGGATGTTGCCCGGCCAGTAGTCGTAAATAGATTCAATGTTTTTATCAAGCAGGTACTGGCTATCGCTGATAATCAGCAACCCCCCTGCCCCGTGTTTTATAAAAACGACGAGATGGTAGGTGAGGTCCGCCCAGGTAAAGTTATAGTACGATATCGTCTGGTTCTCCTTAAATGACAACGGCCAGCTATCGACAAATCGTGGTTCATTTTGATAGAGCGTCGTATTGCCTTCCACATACGGGACAGGCCCTAAGGGTATTTGTTCAACATCAACATCGAATGCTTGCAGGAGTGGGAGCGATGCCTCTTTATCTTCGTAACCGGTGGCAAGGAGTATAAATCCGCCGTTCGTCATATATTGTTTTAGAAAGGCGACTTCGTCTCCTGTGAATGCGGTGGTGGGTGCGACAAAGATAAGAATTTTGCTTGTTGTGATTTTTTCTTTGGAGAACTCTCGCAGAAGAATAGGGAGGTAGTTGTTTCGATGGAGGTTTACGATGAGACCGTTTACCGACTCATCGGTAAATGATTCCAGGGTAAATCGTTCACTGTGCGATGCATCGATGAAGACGATGTTTCCGGTCATTTTATTGTTGTCGATCAACAGCGGATTCAGAGACGTGGAAAGGAGTAAAGCGGTGCAGAGAATAATTGGAAATAATGCAAAGGGAATTGTTTTGTTCTTGAAAAACCGATAGACAATTATTGCGCCAATGAGAGACACCATCGAGATTCCCATCTGTAGGGTGTTCGTGGTCGCGGTTTGTTTACTCGCGAGCCAGTTAAAGGTGCTTTGAATAAACGGGAACGAAAATGCAATCGCAGGGTTTTGGAAAGAGGACGTGTCGCCGAACACGAGTACTTTTCCTTCACCGTAGTAGGCTCCTGCAACAAGAATAAGGTCTCCGAGTTGTTCTCCTTTGTTGTATTCGTAATCACCAAGATATGCGATGTCTTTGTTCGACTGATTTCCGTCATCTGAGAGGGCGTAGGTTCCGATGATAACAGGAAATGAGGAGGCGGTGATATTCAGTGAGGCACCCACTCCATATTGGAGTTCATCAAGACTGGTGAGTGGTGAGGTGATCGGGTGATGCAGGAGTTGGGTGCAGGTGAGCCATTTGAATTTTTCATCAAGGGGGAGTGCTGCGTCGAACCGGAAGCTGATTCCAACAGGGGCGAGGAGTTCATTTAAAGGGTCTTGCATGCCGCCGACGTTGGTATGATCCCCGAGGATTAGGAGTGATCCTCCGTTGTTCACATACTCCCAGATGATGATTTGTTCTTCAGATGAAAAGGAGATGTTCAGGTTGGTGACCACAAAAATACTGGTATCATTAAGGAGTTGTTTGGTGATTTTTTGCGATTCAATGACGGTGGTGTACGCGGTGAAATTCATATATCGGGTGATGTTCTGGTTCGATGCCTGGGTCGTATCGAGGAACATGGTTTTATTCTCGACAATTATCTCTGTTTCATATCCCAGGGTGGTGAGGTAGACTGGCCAGAGGCCGAACATGCCGACCGCATCCTTTCCATATTTTCCATATTCTGGGAGATCCCAGGTGCCTAGCATGTGTTCACCGTAGAAGAGAACCTTTCGGTGTTCTACGGGGGATGCTTCTGAGTTCACAAAGATAGTCAGCATTGTAACGGAGAGGAATAACAAGACAACTGCCCAGACCGCACCGTTTTTCAGGATTTTCTTATAGTTACCATTCCGAGGTATTGCATCTGTTGGTGTCTCTTTGAACCGATAGCGGAGGAGGTAGCCAAAGGTGGGAATCAGACAGAATAGAAAGAGCAGCGGGTGGAGGTTTACTGTATCGTTTTTTGATGTAAAAGAAACAAATCCAAGGATAACGAGGTAGAGGATCCATACAAAAAACAACCCTCCGCTGCATACGGTGAACCAGGCGATTTCTTTTCGTGTTTTCTTGGCTTGGAGAAGAAAACTGCTTATGAGAAATATCAGGAAAATAAGAAGTATCCCAAGTCCGCTTGTGGCTGGGCCAAGAAGGAGTGGTGTTCCAATGATGATGCCAATTGTATGAGAAGCCAGTAGGGAGCATTGTTGGTGGATATACCAAGAGAAAGGAATGGTTTGGAAGATTAGAAACACAAGTGCATATCCAAATGATGCAACTGCGAGGAGCGGTAGTTCTTTTCTTTTTCTGTCAACAGCCTGAAGGATGAGATCGAGTCCGGAGATGAGGAGCGGGATGCTGGAAATCCAGAGGAGCTGGTTTAGGGAGAAGATAAGGAGAAGGAATGCGCCGACAAGAAGAATAAGTCCCATGATCAGTTTCATGAGGTGAGGGTTTTCTTTTCTAAGGGTACGAATGGTGTGTTGCAGGGGAAGATTGAGAAGTAGTACTCCAAGAAGGAGGGAGATGGTGATAAGATGGAGAAGCGGAGGGGAGACGATGCCAAAGTTGTTGGAAAGCAGATTTAACGCGAGAAGGATACATATAATATTAACAGAGATCATAACTGTTGACAGGAGCACGTGTGTATTTAGATTTCTATTCATAGTTATGTAAAGGGAACCATTGTTTTCATATAACTTTAATGGTATAGAGTGGTATTATTGGCAGGAGGAAAGAGTGATGGTTCTTTTTTTTTTTTCATTTTGTTATTTTGACGAGGTAGCTTTATATATGTTCATTGGCAACAAGTAACATGATAAGAGATAACGAGAGCTCTTATCACATAGAGGTGAAAGAGAGATGATGAATGAAAGCAACGAACAGGATGAGGTCATCGAGTTCTGCCTAAAACACGATTTGATCAAAAAGACAGACCAAGGGTATATCATCAAGAGAGAATTCTTCGAAATCCTTGATATATATAACGAATAGAGGTGAACACATGGCGTTAACCCAACAACAAAAGGAACAGATCCTGAAATATCTTGCCTCCTCAGCGCAAAAAAGTAATTTAGTAAAAGAAGTCACGAAAAAAGAATAAACAGTTGTGACTGAGCCTTTTTCTTATTTTTCGTATTTTCCATTACAAAGGAGGATAGGTTTTTTAATATACCTTGGTACCTGTACACAAAACCTTTTAAGGGAGAAAATACAAAAAAAAGTTATGATATTTGGAATCGTTTTCATCATAGGATGTGTTTGTCATTTTAGTGGATGTACAGACAATAAATCATAAAACAACCTCTGATGGATTTTAAGAAAATCCATGAAAAATCAGATGAAATCGCGAAAAGATCTAGGGTCTGCTATTTGCAATAAAAGAAAAATATAAAACCTGATTCTTGTTATAGTTGTTATAATGAGGATGGGAAAGCTATGAAAAAACCAGAAAAAATTTATGTTTCACTCCAACTCGATAAGGATGTAATATCTGGAGAATTAGTATTAAACATTCAGTTCGATAGAGACGCACCGAACTTTTTTACCAACAAGAACACGATTTCCTGGTGTCCAACGACCGAGGAACTGGATTTTGTCAGCGAAGCGTTTGGGATGCTTTCCAAAGGAAAACGTCAGAGACAAGACCGAATGGACGAATCAGACCGTCAAGAATCTATTTCACAGGATCCGATTCGCGAGGCAGATGAGAAAGAAATCCTTGATCGCGTCTTAGAGAAAAAAAGACCAAGTTTTAATCAGCTATAACCATTGTTTTATAGTCGTTCGAGCAACGCACTGATCATCAACGGAAGCAAAACCGTTGCATCCCCTTCTATGGTGATATTATCTGCTTTCTCTGCAATTTTTCCCCAGGAGATGGCTTCTCTTGTTTGTGCACCAGAAAGACTCCCGTCATGTTCCACTGCCGTGGTGATATACACCGCGTGGGAAAGTCCATTACAGTATTGGTTCCACCAGATCACATGGTGTTTTGAAATCCCGCCCCCGATAATGAATGCACCTGTTTTCTTTGCAGTAAATACAATATCCGAGAGGTCCTGTTCATCTTTGAAAAGATCAATGGTGAAGTTCCGATGCTCCTGATAATACATCCAGAGTTGCGACCCAAACGCACCGTCCGTTATTCCAGGAACAAAAAGAGGTATCTTGTTTTTCCACGCCCAATATATGATTGAGTCTTTGCCGTTTTTTTCTTTTTCAAGTCGTTTGCCAAACTCCCAGATCAGGTCTTTGGTGGACCATTTTTGTTTTTCTGCGTATAATTCTGTAAGGATTGGCTGTATTTTTTCTTCGAGAATCGCCCCATAACACTCCAGTGGTATGAAGATGTTTCCGAGGCGGTTTATTCCTTGCTGATGCAATTCTTTGTCATCGGCCATGAACGACCCGTGGTAATAGTCTTTCCAGACCCGTGCGAGATCATGATCTAAGGTCCCTGTGGTGGTGATCACGACATCAAACAGCTTCCGCTTTAGCAATTCCTTGATGACTCCTCGTGTACCTGTTGAAATAATGCACGCGGGAAACGACAAGAACTTCACGCAGTTCTTTTCTTTTACCATGTGCTCGAGGATGTCCACGCCGTCTGCAACCTTTTTTGCGGAAAAACCTCCTGAATTGTACAATGCTTTTATGAGTTGGTTTGTGGTCATGTTTTTTGTTAATTCGATATCTTGAACTGGCTGTTTCTTCATGGCTTTTTCACCTATGCAACCGCGATTGCCCCATACCCGACACAGGAGGAACCAGGATGGACCTCATACGACGTCCCATATTTTAAGAGTTCTGCTTTAGTTGCTCCGAGTTTTTTTGCAGCAAAAAGCATTGCTGCGACCGGACCATATCCACACATCGTGATAGTATGTTCCTCCACCGTTTGGATGAGTCCTTTTGGGTCTAACGCAAGAATACTTTGGATCGCGAGGGCATCTTGTTTTTCCGTGTATGTATCCACACGCATCCCTTTGGGTGGCATACTTTGGTAGTTAAACCCGGCATGGGAAAAATCACTGCTGGCGATGAGAACGATGTTCTTTTTTGATTTCTGAGAAGCTTTGGCAAGGATAGCACCTACTTCTTGAACGGTTTCGTAGTCCTGCATCATCATACACACAGGGACAAACTCAAACTTCCGACCTCGTGCAATATATTGTAAGAACGGAAGCTGTACCTCGATACTATGCTCGTAGGTGTGTGCAGTTGCATCCTGGTCTATAATACCAGTAGAGATGGTTTGTGCGACGGATGAATCAAGCGGGACCGTTCCGAGTGGTGTTTTCCATGCACCCTCTGTCATCACCGAGACACCGGAACCCATGCCAGTGTGGTTCGGTCCAAGGATTATGAACGTGTCAGCAAACCCTTGCTCTGCAAGACGAGCATAGGCATGAGACGCGATCGCCCCGGAGTAGACGAACCCTGCATGCGGCACCACGAGGCCTTTCAGGTTATTTCCAACTTTTTTAAGCGAAGGAATCGTCCCAATTCCCCGTTTGTCTAAAAAGCACTCCTCGATTTGCTGTTTTAAACTTTTTTCATTTCCTGGGTAGAACTGGCCTGCGACCGCAGCATTTCGTATAGTTTCCACAACACCACGTCCCAACGCAGACATGGGAAGCAAACCACATTAACCTTGCGCACAAAACATATAAATATCGTTGATGAATACGGGAGTAAAACAGGACGGGAGAATCATGGAGACAGTCTGTCACATTGAAATCCTTAAAGACGGGAGAGATTTCGTCGCACGAGCGCATCTTGCGAACGGCTCAGTTAAAGAGTACCGCCATCAGATCTTCGAAGATGTACTCACTGAAATGGTCATTGACCTTCAGGAAGAACTCAGCGAATAACTATTCTCCAATTTATTTTTCTTTAAAAAAAAAGAGAAAAAAAGTTTTTTATTTGCTTAACATTGGTGCGATGAACAACACTGCGATCATGACAAAGATCAACGCGTACATGATATAAACCCAGAGTTTTCGTCGCTTTGTTAAGCCTTGATAGCGTTGCTTGCATTCGTCAGAACACATCGTTTCGGTGTCTGAGGCAGGGATAGCTTTTCCGCAGATATGACAATGTATGTGTTGTGGGATTTTTTCAGTCATAGTTATCAAGTATGCAATAGAGAGGGGGCTGAAATAGTTTATTGTTCATTGGTTCGAGACTGTCAACTCCTCTATAGAGATGCTAATATCGGGTTGAAGATGTAATGTATTGGCCTTTTTTTAATTTCCTCAAATATATTTTCCAATATTCTTACGAAAGGTCTTGGCAAAGGTGGGGTATGTGACTCGTAAAATTAATTATGGTCATGTTACGAGAGCTTTACGCCGTAAATTATTTTTTATCATAAAAAAAGATTAAAGATTGGATGATTGCACTATAAAGTTTATATATTTGAAAATGATCTTATTTAGTAATGCCTTGACAGAGACAGGCAATACGAGGAGGAAAAAAATATGAAAAAAATCGTAATAGGAAGTTTTGGGGCTGTTGTAATAGCGTTGCTGATGGTTTCAACTGCAACCGCTGTAACTGTACCGCAAACACAACAAACATCGACTATAAATGAACCTATAGTAGATCAAGGTTCAACTGCCCAGAACGATGTATATGTTGATCCTAATGTCAGATTAACAAAAGACGATTTACCATTGTTGAAGAGATCATTGGATCAGATAAAAGATTTGGATTATAAATATGTTTTGCAACAGATAATAAAAGTTATAACAGAAAAAGGAATAGCAGATAGTAATAGTATTAGAGAAATTTTATTGCATTCTGGTACAGACATTAAAGATATGTATTCTGCCTGTAAAGTTGATGCAGATTCTAATGGTGAGGCATTTTGTTTTCCAGGACTTATTAGATCCGCTCTTTTTGTCTTTTTTAGTAAGGGTACCATATTAAAATGGCATGGAGACAATAATTATGCGGGTTATGACCATATATATGTGAAGATAAACAACCAAGAATACACCACTAAACATGAAGGGGTTGCTATCGGGTATTTTGGTAGTGTGAGTAATAAAATGCGAGCATTAGGAATATCCATCTGGCCTGCTTTTTCGCTTTATGGTTTTGCCCTCCTTGCATTTGTAAAATAATTTATTTGGGAAAGACTCAGAAAAAGGAACTTACAGTATAAAACTAACAGTTAGAGATAGCGCCAACCGAGAAAGCAAGACTACAGGGTAACCTACAGAATAATCAAGGGCTAGGACAACAGGGAAGTTACAGTAGCCCACAAAACATTTAATCGCTGCTAACTAACCTCTCTTCTATTTTTTTCTTTTCTTTTTATAAAATTATCAGTAAAATAATAATACAGAGGAATACATATTAAAATAGACTTTCTACATAATCATTAGGGATTGTTAATGCGTATTGATTTTATAATGAATTTTTTTCGCAGGTGCATTCGTTCTCTTGTTTATCACTTAAAAAAAATGTATCACTTAATAATTACCTTTCCACCAACAATATCAATATCAACAATCGTGGTAATAGGAACACCGTAGATCTTCGCAATTTCCTCCTTACAGTTTCCTTTGTAGATTCCGATAAACACACCCTTTACGACGACTCCCATTTCCTTGAGCACGTACAACACTGCCTTTAGCGTCCCACCAGTACTTAATACATCATCAACAAGTATCACCGTATCTCCTTTCTTCAACCCATTGATGTACATCTTTGATTTCGAATACCCGGTGACCTGCTCCACAGAGACCTCACCAGGCAACCCGTACTCACGCTTCCGTATGATCGTAAATGGTATCCCCGTATCAAGTGATAACGCTGAGGCAAGCGGGATTCCCATCGCCTCTATCGTCACGATTCGATCGAATTTTCCGCATTTCTTTATGTGTTTCATCATCTCATCAGAGACTTCTTTAAGCAATTCAGGAGTGATATACGGCACTCCATCAGTAATCGGATGAATCACGTAATCGTAATCACCTTTTTTCACAATCGGGGCCTCATACAAAGATTGCTTCAGATGTTCAAGACTCATAGTTCACCAACCTCTTCACAGATTTTCTGTAGAACCGGAATGAATTCATCGATAATCTGCTTTGTGATTTGCGGCATAAGAACCAATCTGATGCAGGAAAGTCGTTCGACCTTGTTCACCCGCCACCCCTGCTCAGAGAGTTTTTTTACGATTTGCCCGGGTTTTTTCAGTTTTACTCCCAGGACATTCATCGTTGGTTTCATTACAAGAGACAGCTCAAGCTCCTTGAGTCGCTTTTCAGTATAGCTCGTCACATCCATGCAAGATTTCACCATTTTTTTGTATCCCTCAAATCCTAGGTATTGTGCGACCGCATACGCGGCAGCGACCGGTGCTCCTGACCGCGTGCCAAGGATGCCTGCTTGTTTTTCACTGCTGATATACGGTGATTCAACACTAATGCTCTCAAGCCAGTGTTTCTGTCGAATCATGAGCGTTCCTAACGGGATAGCAGAATATCCCATCTTATGCGAATCTATTGATATGGTAGATACTCCTTTGAGTGTAAAATCAAACTCAGGCACCTTGTAGTGTAAATCTTTCAGGAACGGGATGACAAACCCGCCGAATGCGGCATCCACATGTAAAAAGATATGTTCATCAGAACAAATATCACTCAGCTCCGGGATTGGATCAATGGTTCCAAGTTCAGTTGAACCCGCAATACCAATAACTGCAGCAATTCCTTTATGGATCTTCTTTTTCATTTCCGTGATATCCATGATATACTCGTTGGTCAATGGTACTTGTATAAGTTTCATGTTCATGAGAGACGCGATTTTTTGAAAGGAGAAATGAGCACTTTCCGGGAGAATCACTTCTTTTTTTCCCGATAGTTGTTTAGCGATCCACATCGCGGTGATGTTTCCCTCAGTTCCCCCACTTACTATTTGTCCTACCGATGTTTTTGGAGCATGGAGCAGCTTGGAGATAAAAGCGATGAATCGAGATTCAATTTCTTTAGTCCCAGGACACAGCTCAGGATCACCAAGGTTTGTTTCTAAAAATTGTATGTACGCTTCCCGAGCAATCGGATGCGGTTGTGCGCACATCGAACCAAGGATATGGCCGCTGGAGAAGCAAAAATCACGCTGCTGAAAATTTTCCAGCTCTTTGAATATCTTCATTCTTTTTTTCTTATCAACAGAGACCATTACAGGGGATAAGACATATCAGTTAAAAAAAGATACTGTGGTAAAATAATATATTGCTATCGATTTTTCATTTTCCCTTAGATCAAAAAAAGAATAACGATTGGTATCTTGAGAACGTATTTCGTGTATTTTTCCTTCAAATAATCCCGAAAAGACCAATATTTTCTCGAAAGATATATTAATAAGAGGTAAATATATTATAACTGATTTCGTTATATCAATGGAGGAAAAATTATGAAAACGAGAGGAATGAGAATATTTTTTATTTTATGTACCGTAATCGTGATTCTTTTAACAAATGGTTCCACTTCCTTAGCAAAACCCCAGAATGGTTATCATCCACAGGGTCTTTTTAATCTACAATTTGTTATGAATTTATCATGGGGGAATGAAACACAAGAACCAATCTCACCAGGAGAAACACGTAAAGTCAATCTCACAGTAGTTACCTATACTATCTTTCGTAGTTTGTATGGAAGAATGCTTCTGCACCTCCTGGAAGGTAGCTCATTCCCTATCCAACTATCCATAGAAGATAAACCAGATTGGTGTATAGCTTGGATTATCCCAGAAAATATTACAGGTGTTATTATTCCTCATGAGGCGTTTAACCAAAATTTACTATTGTTTATCCATCTCAACGATGATGCTCCCAGTAATTATACATCAGGGTTGGTGAAAATTCGTTGTATCATAGAAGATAAAAAAGGACCATTCAATATATTCACCCTTGTAAAAGGTTATGAACAAAACTATACCATGGAATTTACCGCTGGCCCCTAAAAGAAAGATGTAATTAAGAATAGTGGTTACCAATCTTGGAAAAGACATGTACAACAATCTTTTTATAAAAGAACATATATAGTAATAGTGCGTGAAAAAATGAAAGTCAAGCTTCCCAAACAAAATGAACCAGAAAAACTCCTCGCTACTAAAAAAGAAGAAAAACCACTCCTCACCGAAGGTAAGAAACAGGAAACAAAAAAAGAAAAAATGTCTCTGAAAATATCAGGTTTTCACCAGCTTAACACATTGACAAAACTCCGAGTAGCAGTGACTACAATTTTTTTCCTCTGTACTTCAGCTGTTCTTCTCATCTTTGTAACCGATTTTATATATCCAGCACTTCTCCTCATTCTAAGCTATATTCTGCTTTTTATGTTCATGATCAAACTGTTCATGACAAAGAAACTGTGATACTCGATTGTAGGATTAATAATAAAACCATCACATTTTAATATAGGTAAATGTATTTTGATTACATGACGCAAAAAGACACTTGGAAGCCGGAAGAGGTCACCTCTTTTCTCAAATTACCGGTCTATACTCGTGAAGGGGTCTATGTTGGTCATGTCAAAAACGTGTTTTTAGAGATGGACGAAAAGAGAGTTGGAAGCCTGCTTGTCACAAACACCAATCCATCGCTTGTTGAAGGGAGCGTCGACGTCGCTGTTCCGTACCGATGGGTCAACGCGGTTGGCGATATTATTATTCTCTCTAATTTCCCTGGGAAAGTCGCAACAAAGAAGGACAAGGGATCGGATAAAACGAAAAAAACGCAAGAAGGCGACACGAAAATCGACATGATTGAGTAAGATCAGGGTATTCTTCACCGGTCATCAGCAGAAAAGATACTACAGGTATCTTCCTTTTTTCCTTTTTTATCGATATATCATCTATTCTGATGCAAATATTTTTATATCAAGTAAGTTATATATTAACATGTACATACCACTTCCTACACAGAGGAAGAACTGTACAACAAGCTTTATATACTGAGAAAAGAAAGTAATATGTGTAGAAACAGAAAAAATGGTGGAAAAATGACGAAAAAATTCAGAACAATGAAAGCAAGCATCGTTATGGGTGTTTTATTCGTTAGTATATTTGCTGCTTTTATTCCAACTAGTTCTGCAGGAATTATCTTGAATTTGAGTAGTATTGTGAATGTTGATTGGGGAAATGAGACTCTGAAACCACTTGTACCTCTCGGTGAAGCCCAATATTTGAATTTAGATGTGACATATGGAGTTACAACAGGAGCGTTTTTGTCGCAAGTGTTCTTCATGTTATATCAAGGTAGACAGGTAAATATAAAATTAGAAGTTACAGAAAAACCCGACTGGTGTACAGCTACTCTTAAATCTGATACAATAACTACGGCGGTTAAAAGCGAAGAACAGAAATTGTCGACCACGTTGACCTTACGTGTTGATGAGAATGCACCTGCATTTGGGGCAGGATATGTAAAGATTACAGCATCGGTACCTAAAATTGGTGCCATAGATGGATATAGCCAGGTTTTCACTCTCGAATTTACTCCGTCATATCTTCCGATGATAAACGCGCAATTACCTGAAGGAAATTCTAAGTCAATCGGTCCTATGGACACCGCCGTATTTCCCATCGAAGTAGAGAACATGGGTAATGCAAGAACTACAGTGTTTTTCAAGATTGATAACGTTCCAGAAGGCTGGATAGCTGTCGTTACAGACGATATAACACTTGATGAGGGTATGGGCTCAAAGGGTACGGTATATCTTACTATTAAACCTCAAAAGGGATTTGGCTATCATAATGATGACCGAAGCATTGTAGTAACGATGACACCAGCACGTGCAGAGGATCTTAGGAATCTAGGCGAATCAAAAACCGTAACAGTTATTATAGAAAGCAGAGGTTTTTCCACTCCTGGATTTGAATCATTACTCTTCATTGGTGCTTTGCTTGCCGTTGTCCTAATCATTAAACTAAAGAAAAAGAAATAAGATGGATAATTTCTATCTTATCATCAAATTTATACTTGCCGGCTCTTCGAAAATTCCAGGGGGATACTACTATAAAATATAAAAAACCCATACTTACTATAATTATCATCTTCTTCCTTCTTTCAAGTATTCCGAATCAGATTATTTCAGCAGGAGCCACAGATCTAAATGATATAAAAAATGCAGAAGTTGCATCTGGAAGTACTAATTCTTCTGGAGGTTCAATTCGATCGTTGAGATATTGGCTTGGTCATTTTCTTGCAAAAAGAATTATTATTATAAACCAGTTTTTTGCGATGGCGGTGAAAGCAAAACCTGAGGTTATAGAGATAGGCAATGGTGAAAATGTAACAGTAGATGTTGGCTTAATGAATATAGAAAATGGCGAATTTGAAACTCAAGGCCTTCCGTTTTATATGAATGCTCGTTTTTTAAATTTTGAAGTTCTCGAATATCCGGGGGGAAATTTAGATGGTTCATGGCTTGTTAATTTCAACCCGCCCTCGGTTCAAGCCAAAGCAGGAAGAGATATACCCTTAAAATCACAAGTTACTATATCTTTTATTGCTCCAAAAGATCCAAAAAATGCCATTCAAAGTGGCATTCTAAAGATTAGAATTAAAGATATCCAGGCGTATGGCAATCTATGGTGGCCACAATCTAAAAATATTTCCTTTTTAAATAAAGCTATGTGGTTTCTTGGAGCTGCTTTTACAATGAGATATGGACAATATAGTGGTACTGTGGATAATACGATGGAGCGAATTATTGAAATACTTGTTAAGGTAAAACCATATCATAATGTGAGATTCGAGGTTTTGCCTCTTATACAATTCAATCCTGGCCAAATAGCATCCATTCCAATTAGTATACAGAATTTGGGTAATTATAATGATACATATAGTTTTAGAATTGTAGGTGATTATAGTAGGAGTACAATATCTGATCCAGTAAGTATAAGCCTTAAACCCGGTGAGAAAAAAGATACTTTTCTCGGTGTTGCTGTTTCCCCAAATGTTCTTGATACGGGAACCATTCATACTATCAAAGTAGAGGCATATTCAATTGATCAACCGAACGTGACAATTGCTCAGAGAACTGTTTTTTTAGAGACAAAGGGAATATATATATCTGAATTGGGTGGGACAGGGGTTTTACTTTTCGGCATAATTGCGATTGTTTTTGTAGCATTTTTCTTTTATAGGCGCAGAAAAATATTAATAAAATCTCGTAAAAAACCAGAAAAACCATGGGATGTGTCTGAGAAACAACAATACCTGGAGAAACTTAAAAAGGAAGACCGGGCAAGATACAATGCCGCTTTAAATGAGATGGAAAACGAATACATATCATCCCTCCAATCATATAAATCTTATCGTAAAACATTCTTAAAAGAAGCGCGGAAAAAATCCATGAAGCGGTTCAAAGATATTTTTAAAAAATCTGATCAGAAGAAAAAAGTAAAAACAAAGATACTTGAGAAGAAAAAACAACAAATTTCAGATATATCTAAAGCTGAAGAAATTAAAAATAAAGGATTAAAACTTGAATCTCCCATAAAAGTAGACCAAATAAAATCAGTTATTGACAAATCAGCAGAAATGGAAAAACAAAGAAGAGAACAAGCCATCATTAAAATAAAAAAAGCACAGGAAAAACAAAGAAGAAAATTTGGGAAATTTAATTATTGAATAATAAAAATGGTGAAAAAATGGCAAAGTTAATTAAATCAGCCGAATCAACCATCATACTACTCATACTACTTGTTAGTTTATTTGCTGTTTCCATTCCTGTAATTGCGATTCCAACTTTAAATAGCAACATTGATGTCGTTTGGGGAGAGAAAGATACTGTAAAACCTGTGATACCTCGCGATGAAATTAGAAAATTAAATTTAACTATAAAATACAAAGTTGATTGGGGTGGAGATTTTGCGTATGGGGCGTTAATAGCCTACAGCGAGTTAGGGAAAAACGCTTTAATTAATCTAAAAGTTACTGATCATTCACCTTGGTGTACAGCTAATCTTGGATCAGACGTTGTTCTTACGCTTCTTACAACCGGATTAACTCAGTCATCCGTTTTTCTAAATTTACAACTAAGAGATGACGCACCAGCATTTGGTGAGGGCTATGTTAAAATTCGTGCATCCGTACCTATCATGGGGTTTATAGGCGGATTTGAAAAAGAGTTCACTCTAGATTTTGTAGCTGGATATTTACCAAGAATAAATGCAAATCTCCCGGAAGGAACAACCAAAAACATTGGCCCGTTGGATTCTGCTGTTTTCCCTGTTGAGATAAGTAATTTAGGTAATGCACGGACCACCGTGTTTTTCAAAATCGAGGACATTCCAAAAGGCTGGACTGCTGTTATTAACGACGATATGACGCTGGATGAAAACGGAAAATTTACCGCGACCCTCACGGTTAAACCACCGAGAGGTTTCGGCTTCCATGATGATAGACAGAGCATTATGGTCAGATTGACACCTGCACGTGCAGAGGATCTTACAAATATTGGTAAACCGTCATTTGTATCAGTTATTGTACAAAGCAGAGGGTTTTCAACCCCTGGATTTGAGGCAATCGGATTCATCGGAGCACTTGCTATTGTGATGCTAACCATCTTTATAATTCGAAAAAGAAAATAACATGATCTCGTAGTATACATTCTTCAAATAAAAGGGGGGAGTTCCTTATGCGGTACACGAAATGCATTACTTTCATCATCATTGCATTCGTTCTGTGCACTATGTAAGGACCTCAGATAAAAGCAAAGAAAAAGCTTTGACAAAAATTAAGAGCGAATAGGAAAAACAACTCCGAAAGATGAAAGAAAAATAATCACATCTTTCTGTTCTTATTATTCATTAATGCTAGCACCAATGTGGATAACAGAACCAGAATAGACAAACCATACAACCAAAAACCAATCCCTGGGCCCCACTGACAGAACACAGACGTTGCCGTTCCCTCAACTTGAACAGAGACATCAATGATTCCTTGCCCTAGGAAACTGCCGACCCCGACGTCTGTGAACGCAGACATCGCAACGGAAAATAATACAAGCGAACAAATCAGAATAAAAAGAGCACATACCAAAGAAAAGAGATACGATTTTTTCTTATCAACTCGTTTGAAAACCAGGCTTAAAAGAATAAGAAAACAACAAATAGTGGTTAGAACAGGAAGCGTAGTCATGACATTAACAAAGATATCAGGGAAAAACGCAAGCTCCCCTCCAATAAATTGAGATGTTTTCGTCGTCGTGACTAAATCTAAAGGGATCAGATACAGTACTGAGGAGGTCTGCACATCAGAGGAGGATCCTTGAAGCGTCCACCAGGGAGATACGATCCCGACAACAGAAAGACCCAGGACAAGAATCACAAGAAAATAGAAGGGGTCCTTCTTCATTATACTCATCGAAAGACCAATCAGTACAATAATACCAGCTACAACAATGACAAGCAATGGAAACACCGGCTCCTGAGTAGTAAAAAGATCAACACTCCGCTCACTTACTACATTTAACGATCGCTGGCTAATAATCTGACCCTGAGAAAGGACAGACACAACATAAGAACCAGGCGGAACCGACAGCGCAGTTCCAGAACTGTTACTTTTTAGGTCAACGGTTTTACCACCCCGACTGAGTTGAATTGTTGCATCACCGATCTTCATACCTCGAGAATCCAGCACCTGGAACGTGATCGGAAACATCGCAGGGAAAACTAATGTCACATCATTTGAAGGGATCTGGATCTTTTTTTCAACAAGGAATGATTTATATTGGATCTGCAGCTGGTACCCTGCGGGAACAAGATGGGTGAAGTGATACAGGTCGTTACTCCGCGGTTCAGCAAAAAGTACCACTGGTGTTTCCATCTCATCACTAGTGAGCTGAGGCGTAACCTCGATTTCTAACGGTAACTCCCACAGATCCATAAGTTTTAAAGTCCACTCGTCCTGATGAAGTTCCAATGATTTTTTAAGGGAAACCAAGGAATGCACATATCCAAAGCGGATTGTTTCATTCTCCACTACAAAACCACGATACAGAATGATAAGTTGATATTGTTGCATAAAGCCGCATGGGGCGGTGAGCAATGCATGCCCGTTAATCGTTGTATTTCGAGCTACTACAACGCCATCATGCATAAGTAGTGCACTGGCGCCATCGATTCCGTTCCCTTCTTGATCAACTAACGAAATCAAACAAGACCCCTGCCGTCTACAAAATGTATGGATTTTTGTATCCTTGGTAAGATCAATAATCGTATATCCGATATATCGCCGTTCATTTCGTAGCAAAGAATTGTCCCGAAACACTTTTATGAGATAGCGACCGGCGTCAAGTTGTTGAAAATCGATTTTTTTACACACCGAAAAATTACGAACATCAAAGATATGGGCAGTACTAATGAGACGTTGCGCAAAGGAAGATTGCTCAGACGAAGAGAGAGGGTTGAGCGGGAGTCGTATCGCGGACCCAGAACTGACTAACTCGTCCTCACGATATACCTCCACGGTGATATATGGAAAATTACGCCCAGTAAGCGCTGAAAGTGCAGAGCCGAAAGGAACCGAGGGAGCATTATGGACATACACCGTCAGTGAATAACGGTCTTGAGTTTGATTATTCCCTGAAGAACTATTCGCTTCCGATGCTGGTTTCAGTTTCGCCAATGCTTGGAAAATCTCTGCCTCGGTTTCCACTAAAGGATACCCTCCCACAGGCGAGGAAAAGAACTCAGCGTCAAAAGATGCAACAAATCCTTTTGGGATCACCATATCTTTCGTAGCATTCCCTGCTTCATACGCATTCCGAGTAAATACAAACGACGCTATATCATATTCCAGCCCAGGAAGATGCGGATAATCAGATTCATAGACCTTCAACTGAATCCCATCTCGTTCATCTTCTCCGGCTTTCACCACCGAAGAGGAACCAAACACGAGCGCATGAACCGAACCGGTGGTTCCTTCATCAAATGACGCCCAGGCGTTTTTCCCGACATCGACATCATCAGTGGTTTTTATGAGTCGGATAACCGGATCTTCAGGGATGTAATCAGGGTTTGTCTCAACTCGGTATTCCTCCACGATATTATGTTCGGTAAAGACGTGCAGATACGGGTACAATGTACCAAAGTTCAGGTCTTGAATAGACGTGCTACGTATCCTACCACATTGCAACGACCCATAGGTGCCATCGGTGTTGCTTGGGGGATATATTACACATTCTTTCAACGCCTGATGGGTTACATGCACATGGATTCGTTTATACTCCATGGGACAATAGTAATATGTGTAGACCGCAGTGGTTTGGAGGTCATTACCAGTTGACCGGCTCACAATCTCACAGGATACCATGAGATTTCCATCGCAGAGTATCTTCTTTGAAACAAGCTGTTGACTTGTTGAATTATACTGCCACATTTCTTCGTTATAGTAATAGGTGAAGTCAAACGATGCAGCCACTTCTCCGTTCTTTGGCATCATCTCGGTTGATCCTTCCTTTAATTTTGTCACGTACTGCGAGGTACTATACCAGAGAAACTGTCCTTGCTGTGCTACTGCATAAGTAATGAATTCTTCCTGGGAGATTTTATAATACTGGGATTTTAAGGGGTACCCTGAGATAGGTTCATAGAAATAAGAAGAATCCTCGATAGACACATGATCAGGATACATCGGAGAAGCAGTCTCTGATTCATCATAATACACATAATACTGTCCGATTTCATCTACCTCTTTAGGAGTAAGAAAGACGAGGTTACATGAGGTTATATGATTGTCATCGCTATGGACGAGGCCATAAATCTGAGATTCAAGTTCTGTATCAGCTTGATAAATAACGCGAATCGAGTGTTGCAGTTCATCACGTGCCCAACAAGGATTATCAAATATGATGGTCGTATCAACTGGCTGGAAAGCCACCAGGTCTGAACTAGTATTGAAGGGAATCACGAGTTCCTGGCGAAACGACCAATGGGTATTCCACCACCGATCCTCAGCCACGACGGTATGTATCGAAAACAGGGGAAATAGGAGAAAACCTGCCACGAGTACAACGCCTATTGATTTTGAAACCATGATAATCCACGAATCTCTGTTTTTAAATATTACTCTATAAATAATTATTGTCGTATTCATATATTAGAGTTGCGACATAAAAAAATAAGAAAACTTACAGTACACGACCCTTTTTTACCACGGTTTTAACCAGGTTCACCCCAAAATGATAGGGGAGAAACTGATGGTTCGGACAATCAAGGATAATACAATCAGCCTGTTTGCCTTTCTCCAGACTCCCGACGGTGTTGTGCATCCCAATAGCACACGCGGCGTTAAACGTCGCCGCAGTTACCGCTTCTGCAGCAGTCATCTGCATCTTCAAACACGCAAGCTGAATCATCAACTGCATACTCTCCGTCCAACAATTCGGGTTCAAATCAGTCGCTAACGCAACCGGAACACCACATTCAATGATCTGTCGTGCTGGTGCGTACCGCTGCATCATCAAACAAAACGGAGTCCCCGGCAGAAGCACCCCAATCACACCCTTCTGCGCCATTGCCCTTAAACCAGTCTCAGATGACATCAACAAATGATCTGCACTGATCGCACCAACCTCTGCCGCGAGAGATGCGCCCCCAGTATCCACAATCTCATCCGCATGAATCTTCGGGATAAGACCATATTGTTTTCCAGCATCAAGGATTTTTCTTGATTGAGCAACCGTAAAAACTCCTTTCTCACAAAACACGTCACAGAACCGCGCCAGACCCTTGGTTTTCGGAAGCATCTCTGTAATCACCGTTCGTATGTACTCAGTAGCTTGCTGATCCTTTGGTATCGTATGCGCACCCAGGAACGTCGAAACCAAATCCATCGGATGAGCCTCCTGAAGTTTCTTCTGAACCTTCAGTATCTTTATCTCAGTTTCAACATCCAATCCATATCCAGTTTTCGCCTCACAAGAAGTTGTCCCATACGAAAGCATCGTATCAAGACGTTTCTTACTCTGCTGCAACAACTGTGTAGGAGAGGCTTTTCGTGTTTCCTTCACGGTATAAAATATCCCGCCCCCGCGCTTCAGAATCTCCATATACGGAACACCAGCAAGCTTCAAATCCAGCTCAAACTCACGGGACCCTGCAAACACCACATGTGTATGAGGATCCACAAACCCAGGCATCACGAGCTTCCCAGAAGCATCTATGGTTGTTTCCGCCTTGTATCGAAGATTCCGCCCGACATCAACGATCAGACCATTCTTTACGGCAACCGACCCGTTCTTAATGATGGAAAGTCTCTTCATCTGCTCCCGTGTCCTGGGTTTTTTTGGCCCTTTCAGCGTCAGCAGTTCGTTTGCATTAGTGATGAGGAGGTCAACAGATTCCATACCGTGTTCCCAAATAGTTAAATGAAGGACTCCCGATTAAGGTTTACGGTGAATCCCTATGGTAAGACTGATTGAATGTGTACCGAATTTCAGCGAAGGAAAAAACAAAGAGACTATCGAGACAATCCATAACTTAATTAAGAAACATAAAGACATCACTTTACTTGATTTTACTCCTGATGCTGATCATAATCGCACAGATGTCACTCTTATCGGTACTCCAGAAGCGGTCAAGGCAGCTGCACTAGAGATAGCACTCAAATGCGTCGAACTCATAGATATGAACAAACACAAAGGAGAACACCCCCGCATGGGAGCAATCGACGTGGTCCCTTTTATTCCAATCACAGAAGTTGGCATGGAAGAATGCATTCAACTCGCCAACGAGTTTGCAAAAGAGTTCTCCGAAAAAACCAATGTCCCCTGCTACCTCTATGAAGAAGCAGCGAAACGAGAAGACCGGCGAAACCTCGCCGATGTACGACGAGGTGAGTACGAAGGACTTAAAGCAGAAATGGGAAAGAACCCTGACAAAGTCCCGGACTATGGTCCAAACAAGATGCATCCAACCGCTGGAGCAACCGCAGTAGGAGCACGGTTTTTCCTTATCGCCTTCAACGTCAACCTTGGTACTACCAATATCAAGATTGCAGATGAGATTGCCAAGGTAGTAAGACACAGCAGTGGCGGCTACCGATACGTGAAAGCAAAAGGATTCGAAATCAAAGAACGTGGTATCGTCCAGGTATCGATGAATCTGACGAATTACCAAAAAACCTCGATCTTTCGTGTGTTTGAAACCATAAAAAATGAGGCAGACAGATATGGCGTCCCAGTGATCGGCAGCGAGATCGTTGGGCTGATTCCGCTAGAAGCATTGGTTGATGTCACGAATCATTACCTCCGACTTGAGAAGTTCACCGTTGATCAGGTTCTAGAAAAAAGACTTTTAGAAATAAAAAAGTGATCAACATGACGAAACTAGTGAAAATGAACATAAAAATGTTTCTCGATGAACTTGCGTCAAGTAGCCCAGCGCCAGGCGGTGGGAGTGTGGCTGCATTATCAGGCGCGTTGGGCGCTGCGCTTTCATCAATGGTCTGCAACCTCACAAGAGGAAAACAAGGCTACGAAGCAGCACAAGACGAGATAAAAGAAATCTTACAACGAAGTGAAGAACTCAGGAAACATCTCACTGAGCTTATTGACAAGGACACAGAAGCATTCAATGAAGTCATGAAAGCACTAACAATGCCAAAAGAAACAGAAGACCAGAAAGAACACAGACGACACGCAATGCAGAACGCGTTTAAACATGCAGCAGACGTACCGTTAGAGACAGCACGAAAATGCACGCAAATCCTTGATGTCGCACGAATTGTCGCAGAGAAAGGGAACAAAAACTCAATTAGCGACGCAGCGGTTTCAGCATTGATGGCACAAACAGGGTTACAGGCTGCGATGCTGAATGTCCGAATCAACCTCTGTTCCATCAACGATGCTGAGTATGTCCAAAAGGTTTCTGCTGAGTTGGATGAACTCCTGCAAAACGCTATGGAAAAATCAGCAGAGATTCTTGGTATCGTCGAAAAATCCCTTTAAAATATTTTACAGGAAGAGCTGCGATGACGATTTCACCAAAGACCATCTACGACCTGTTGTTGGATAATTTTGGGCATCAGCACTGGTGGCCTGTCGATAAAAAATATCATCAAAAACAGAAGAGCGACCCACGGTTTGAAATCATAGTCGGAGCAATCCTCACCCAGAACACTGCCTGGGCCAACGTGGAAAAAGCACTAGACAACCTCAAGAAACACAAGGCACTAACGATTAACGCCTTCGTTCATATAAATGAAGAAAACCTTAAAATCATGATACAACCCTCCGGGTTCTTCAATCAAAAAGCACGACGTCTCAAGCTCTTTGCCGCCTATTTACATAAGAAATATCAAGATGATCTTCAGAAGTTTTTTTCACGAGATGAAACAGAGATCCGCCATGAGTTACTTTCCTTGCGGGGGATCGGCCCGGAAACAGCGGATTCCATACTCTTATACGCAGGAAATCATCCCACCTTTGTAGTTGATGCGTATACGAAACGTATCTGTAAAAGAGTACCGTTTCAAGTATTAAACGATTCTTACGATGATATCAAGTACTTTTTTGAAAACGAGCTTCAACACACAATCCCGAAAAAAGAACTGGTACCGGTATACAAAGAACTCCATGCACTTCTCGTAAAACTCGCAAAAAACAACTGCCGGAAAAAAAAACCGGACTGCCACACCTGCCCTCTCACCAGACTATGTGAGAAGTCCCTCTAACTTACACCGCAACACCTCAGCAGGGATATCAGGAAGAGAGATAAGCTGCGAGGTCCCAAGCTGACCTTTTCCCGAGAGCTTCACTCGGATAAATCCAGCTTGTTCAATATCTTTCAGATAGTTCCAAAACATCGTATGCGCCCTAGTTTCCTCGTTATATTCCTCACAGGTGATCGCATAGGTTTTCTCCACTTCACCAGTGTTCGCGTACGCAGTACCATCCTTCTGCAGTCGTTTTGCAACCGATAGTAACGTAAGCAATTGATGTTTTCCTAGATTCTTCAACTTCGTTTCAGTGACCACCGAATAGGTTTCTGCTTTGGCGGCACGCACATGTTCAGGCACCACCTGCTTTGCATGTTTCTCATCAGCGTACATCCCTGCTGTCCATAGCAGTTCAATAGAAAACCGTGCATCACCAAACTCGCTGGCGATATCAGCGATGAGATCAACACTCTCACCAAGGACCGTGTTTGCGTGAAACGCAAGACCCACACGCTGCCGTATGATATCACAAAGCTCATCACGGGTATATTTCTCCAAGACGACCGCGTTACTCCGTTTAAACGTGCTGAGTGCTGCGGCGTCCAGCTCGGAGAACACATCCTTCTGCGAAATCATGATAACAGATACGGGATTGCTTGTTTTCATGGTTTCATCGTTGAACCGAGTGAGATCATAAATAAGATTTGGCCCGCTTTTTTTCAACAACGCATCTGCCTCATCAAGTACAAGAAGGAGCTGTGCTTCTTTTCGTTGGAGGTGCGTACGAAGAACCTGCAACATTTCCTGCACCGAGAACCCCCGGTCAGGGAACCGTGAATCAAAATGCGTCAAAACACCAAGAAGAACCATCGCATCCGTGGACCGTTTCCGACAGTTGATATGGATGTATTCGATCATCGTTCCTTGTTTCCGTGCGATCTGAACAAGCGACTGACAGAAATGCTTCGTCATCGCGGTTTTCCCTGTTCCTACGGGTCCTCCGATGAATACATTCTGCGCGATATTGGTAAGGAGTGGTTTGAACATCTGAGCAAGTTTTTTGAGTTGTTCGGTTCTATGAGGCAACTCCGCGGGAACGTAATCAAAATCAAGCGCATGAAGGTCTTTGATCACGGATGATGAGAACAGTTCATCCTCAATAATACTACCCATACCACAGGGTAATGTCTACCATTAATAAAACTTTATCTCCCCGGGTGGATAAAGATTATACACCGGTATGATATTTTGATTGTTCACCATGGGAGACGATCCTTCAGCTCAAAGATCATTAGAATTCATGAAAAACTCGTTTCAAACGTATTACGCATCAAATAAAATAGGACTCCCGGATCGTTTTGGACGCAGGGAATTTGCGTTTCTGTTCTTTGGCGGAAAAGGTATGGTGCGACACCTGGGTTTTGAGAAAAGAGAAATGGTCTGGAGTTTCCTCGCGGAACGGGTTCCACAGCATACCTACTATTCATCTGCGTATTACCAGCATCCAGACGCAGCAAAGATGGCGGAGAAAACCTGGATGGGTGCTGAACTTATCTTCGATTTGGATTCTGATCATCTTCCCAACGCAGAAAAAATGGGATACGTCGAGTCACTTGTTGAAGTGAAAAAAGAATTTATTAAATTGATTGAGGAGTTTTTACTTGGTGATTTTGGGTTCAAAGAAAAAAATATGGAGCTGTATTTCAGCGGGGGGCGAGGGTATCATTGTCATGTGAAAGATCCTGCAGTTCTTGATTTGGATAGCAATGAACGGCGGGAGATCGTTGATTATATCACGGGGCGTGATCTGCAGGATTCCATTATCTTCCATGAACAAGTCACCGGGAGAAAAAGTTACGGAAGCTACTCATTTGCCAGTGGGAAAAGCTTGAAGATGCCAACACCCGATCAGGATGGGTGGAAGGGGAGGATTAGTCGGGGGATCATTGAGCTTGTTGATGAAATCAAAAAAAGCGATGATCCAGAGAAAAAATTGCAGGAGTATGGGGTGAGCCAGCGCGATGCAGAGCGACTGGTGCAGGAGCTATCTGAGGAGCGGGTGAATCGGATAAAAACCGGGTTGCTTGATCAGTCAAAGACCATTCGTAAGTTCTTCTTAAATAGCGCTCTCCGAAAAACCGCGGTATCACTAAGTGCAGGGGAAACTGATGAGCCGGTCACCTGTGATGTGAAACGACTTATTCGATTGCCATCTTCGCTACATGGGAAGACCGGGTTAAAGGTCGTGAAAATCACAGTTGATGATTTGAAAGAATTTGACCCTCTGAGAGACGCGGTCGTGTTACCTGATGACCCTGTGCGTATTGCAGTGCATCGACCGGTATCGTTAGAGATGAATGATCAGAGTTTCCACCTGAGCGAAGGCGAACAGGAGGTTCCAACCTACCTTGCCGTCTTCCTCATAGGACGAAAAGAAGCAACACTCGTTTAACCTACCTGTTTTTTGTCATTACCGCCATCTTTATCGAATAGAAAGAATAATAAAGAGGTACGTTCTCTTTATTAGGAGATGATTTATGAGAAAACGCACGATTGCTCTCAGTATTATTCTAGTAGGAATGCTTGTTGTTCCATCACTGAGCACAGCATCGTTGTGGATATCACCAAAAAATGATCTCACACTCAAAACTGTTCGTGAACAACGCCTGAGAGACATACAAAACCATTTTCCCATTATTACCCCACCAGGTCTGTATCACACCTATGATGAAATGACCGCGCTCCTGCAGGGTCTTGCAACAAACCATTCTGATATCGTGTCAGTCACCTCGATTGGGAAAACATACGAGGGCCGAGATCTCTGGATGGTGAAACTCTCCGATAACGTCAATCAACAGGAAAACGAACCTGAATTACTCTTTATGGGTGCCCATCATGGGAATGAAAAACCAAGCTATGAAGTCTTAATCTATTTCATCCAGTATATGATTGAACATTATGAGAATAACAGCGCAGGCGAAGTGCAAGACGCTATCAACAACACCCAAATCTATGTCCTCCCCATGGTGAACCCGGATGGTGTAGAAGCAGGAACACGAAAAAACCGTGTACCAAATCATGGTTCCTTTGGATTTCAAACAGAAATCACCTCTCTTGGCGTCGACCTGAATAGGAACTACGGGTACCGCTGGCTCCGTTTATTCCTATTGCCTTTCTTATATTTTCGCTCAACCAGTTACTTTGATAACAGTGATTCGTATCGAGGGAAACGACCGTTTAGTGAAAACGAAACACAAGCCATTCGACTGTTCGTGGACACACACAACATCACGATTTCAATATCGTATCACACCTACGGGGAATTAATTCTTTATCCGTGGGGGTATACGTTAATTCCAACAAAGGACAACTCTGTTTTTGTTTCCATTGGGGAAAACATCTCTAACATCAATCACTACCTCCTCGCTCAATCAATCAACTTATACCCGACGCTCGGGGACACATGTGATTGGATGTATGGCACACAGGGCGTGTTAGCCTATACGATTGAACTCGGGGATAGCTTTGCTCCAAGTGACCCAGACGTCCTCCAAGAGATGTATCTTCTTCATACGAATGTGAATCTCTACGTCTGTCAGCGTGCTCAATTACTGTAAAAAAAAGCGTATCCCGGTTCTTTTAGACAAATCGAATGCTCTCAAGGTTCAAGGGGGCTGCGGTATTCATGTTGAGTCGTTTATGAATTGTCGATGACAAATCAAGGCATTTTGATTCTTCACCATGACCAAACACGACGCGTTCGGGACGGGGCGACATGTTATTAATGAAACCCACGAGTTGTCTACGGTCACTATGCCCGGAGAACCCATCGCAGGTCTCCACATTCATTTCAACAGGGAGACTTACGAGATTACCTCCGATATTCATAGGGATTTCCTTTGCGCCTCGCTGAATCCTCCGCCCGATGGTGCCCTCCGCCTGATATCCGACGAACACCAACGTATTTTTGCTTTCCCCTGACCAGTGTTTGAAGTACTCCATAACCGGGCCACCGTTCATCATACCGCTCGTGGCCAGCACCACACAGGGATCCTTCTCACCAAGGATTTTTTCTCGCATCTCACCGCTATCAACGCGTTTGAAAATCTCAGATAGTAAGGGGTTATCTCCTTGTTGGAAAATCTGTGTTCTCAGCTTGTTGTTCAAATATTCTGGGTACGCGGTATGGATAGCGGTAGCCTCCCAGATCATCCCATCAAGGTACACGGGGACTTCCGGGATTTCTTTCATTTTCACGAGATTCTCCAGGACAATCATGACCTCCTGGCTCCTCCCGACTGCGAACACAGGAACAAGAACTTTTCCTTTCTTCTTCATCGAGGTACGGATAATATCCTTCAGTCGATCCGTCGCCTCTTTCCTACTGGGTTGGAAGTCATCATGTCCTCCATACGTGGATTCAATGACGAGAGCCTCAGCCCGAGGGAAATGGTTTACCGCAGGGTTGAACAGCCATGTACGTTCAAACTTAATGTCACCGGAGAACGCTATGTTGTACAATCCATCTCCAATGTGGAAATGACAGATAGAAGAGCCAAGGATATGGCCAGCGTTATGGAACGTGAGTCGAATATCGGGAGTGATATCGGTCGTGTCCCCGTAGCCCATCACGATACAATGTTTAATGACATTACGAATATTTTCAGAGGAGTAGGGGACTTTCTTGCCGTCGGCAGCAGCAACCTTAATGTAATCCATCTGCAGCAACGTCATAAGATCTCTGGTAGGTGGCGTGCAATAGATAGGACCATCGTATCCGTATTTGTACAATATAGGAACTAACCCACTGTGATCAAGGTGCGCGTGCGTGATCACGACCGCATCAATCTTCTCCAAGGGAAGTACCTCAGGCATATGAATGTACGGTGATCCGTTATTCTCCGCAGACACATCAATACCACAGTCAATCAACACTTTGCTATCCTGGGTATGCAACATAGCGCAGGATCGGCCAACCTCTCGGAACCCACCAAGGGCGATCATACGAACGTATTTCTCCCCGGTTGAGGCACCACGGTGGATCTTTCGCCCTATCTTCCGCAGAATATCTTTCCGTTCATCACTCATTGAACGGAGATACCCACGAATCTCCTGCACGGTTTTTGATTGAATCGGTGGTGCTCGAACAATACTAGGAGCCCAGTTAATCTTCCTGCGTATCTCATTCAATAGTTGGCCTTCTCGCCCAATCGCAGCACCAGGCTTCAACGCCTCAATCGTAACCTCACCGACATCAGGTTGAAAATAAATATTCGTGATTTCTGCTTCTTTGGGGATAATCTGCCGGATCTTCTTTTCTGCAATATCAATATCGGTGAGAACCGTCGGATCAGGGCGAACCACGATCCGTTTCTGGAGGCTCTTTGCCATATTTTTAACTAAATCCTTGTTATTGGCAAATTTATCTGGCGTCTTGGTGTAAATAACAAGAAGCGCCCCTTCGAATTCTACTTCAGAGATGTCAACACTTGCAGGTATTGAACCTCGGATCTTGCCTCGCATTTCTGCTAAAACATCATCAACGGTCATTTTCTACCTTTTTGAAAGCTTGTAAAACGAACTTTTGTATTCTTTTTTATCTGGTGAGATTCCTCTGAGAATACTGACCTTTTACTTCCCCATTTTCTGTAAACGTTTTTTGATTTCTTCTTCAGGTATCATCTTAAATTCTTTCTCCGTGATCACTGCTACATCAGCTCCGTTTCCTGAGGCTGAATCTCGACCCATCGCAGCAGTAATCGCCCTGAGAGCAAGATCAATACCGTCATTTACGGTCATATCATCTCGGAATGAATCCTCTAAAACACCGAACGCATAGGGTGACCCAGAGCCACCGGCGGTATATTTATCAGGAATAGAACCGCCAGCTGCATCCAATGAATACACATGTCCTCCTGCAGAATCCCACCCGCCAAGAATCAATTGGACATAATACGGGTAGAATTTTCGGGAATTCAGGATATTGGACATGAGTGTTGCAGCACTCTGCACTGACATTTCCGCATCTCGTTTTAGGCTGTATAATTTTGCCTCTGCACTCAGATATCGAGAAAGAACCTGGAGATCACCTACAAGTCCTGCGGTTGCAAGCGCGAGATGATTATCAATTTGATACAGTTTCTTTGTCGCCTTATGAGCAATGAGCGTACCCATGGTTGCCCTTCGCTCTGTTGCAATAACAACACCGTCTTTACATACCATACCAAGAATGGTGGTACCAGTTTTCTTTAAATCATCTGTCATAAATTACTCTCCAGTAAACACCAGAAAAACACTGGATAACGAATCTCACATCTTTTATATATACTTTGTGCAAAGGTGAAAAGAGGAGAAAAGCATGACGCCTTCTCCCTCAGATAGGATTAGATAATGGATAATTGTCTCCCTAGTTTCTCGAATTTATCGAGGGCGAAGTCTAAATCCTTCTGTGTCAGACCCGCGTTCATCATTGTTCGAATCCGGGCTTTATCTCGCGCAACCATCGGGAAGACAATTGGTAATGCGAAGACACCTTCATCATATAATCGGTTGCTTAGCTCTTTTGCTTTTCCAGAGTCTCCAACAATAACAGGAGTGATTGGTGTTTCACTTTCACCAGTGTTGAATCCCAAGGATTTCAATTCATTTTTGAAATACTTCGTGTTATCCCACAGTCGTTTCACATGTTCGGGTTCTGTTTCTAACACATCAATTGCAGCAAGTTGAGCCCCAGAAACAGCTGGTGGGTGCGAACCACTAAGTAACCAGGTCCGTGATTTGTTATATGCAAAGTTCACAAGGTCTTGGCTCCCTGCAATCAGGCCACCGACAACACCAAACGCTTTACTGAAAGTCCCCATCTCCACATCGATTTTCCCTTCGATATGGAAATGCGCACCAATTCCGCGACCATCAGGTCCAATGACTCCTTCGCCATGAGCATCATCCACGTAGGTCATTGCACCATATTCACTTGCAAGCTTCACAATTTTGTCCATCGGAGCGATATCCCCATCCATACTGAACACTCCATCGGTAATGATGAGGATACGACGGTATTTCTTATCAGCATCTTTCAACACCTTTTCCAGGTCGCTCATATCCCGGTGTTCATAAACTGCCCGTTCCGCCTTTGAAAGTCTGACACCATCAATAATACTACCGTGGTTCAATTTATCGCTGATAACGATATCTCCATCGCCAACAAGTTGAGGAATCAGACCAGCATTTACAGCAAAACCAGTTTGATAAATCAAAGCAGATTCCGTTCGTTTGAATCGTGCGAGGCGTTTTTCTACTTCCGTGTGGATTTGCATGGTTCCTGCAATCGCGCGAACAGAACCGGACCCCGCACCGTACTTCTTTGCAGCCTCGATTGCTCCTTTAATGAGTCGGGGATGATTGCTGAGGTTCAGGTAGTTATTCGAACACATCATGATGACCTCTTTGCCATCGACAATCGAATGAGGTTTTGATCCGCTCTCAAGAACGCGGATATTCCACTCAAGATGGTTCTTCACTAAATCATCATATTCGTCTTTCAAAAATTTATTTGCATTTCGTTTTGTAATTTGTGTCATCATGTTGCCTCCAATAGTGATAAGCCCCAAGGGGAGTCAGTGAATTAGATTCGAATATTAAAAGCTGTTGGTTTGTAGTTTTACTACCCTGCTAAGCCGGTATCCAATGACCACCATGAGGTACCCCTGCGTGGCAAAAAGAAGATCCAACTTTTTATCACCTGTGTCTACACGCAGGATAGGGGTATGCATAAGCTTAGAGGGTGTGGCAACGACGATGATGTTGTCGACTCCTATTTTATTGATGACAGTAGGGCTGAGTTGCAGGTTTCCACGACCAAGGATGAACCCTTGCGCTCCAATCGGACTCAGAAGAATTTTCGTCTTTGGATATTTTTTCAGCAGCGTCAGGATTTGTTCCTCGTTCACATCTTTTCCCACAAGCTGTTTTTGATAGACCGCATCGATACCTAATAGTGTATGTTGAATGTTGAGTTTTTTTGCGATGTAATCAATGGTTCCACCGGAACAAAACAGGAATAACCACTCAGGATGTTTTTCCAGTTCATCATTGATATGTTCAGCAAGCTCGTCTTTAACCTCGTCATCAGAAACCGATTCAAAACAAGCTTTTCCCACCTGTATATAGGTCGGTTCGACGATCCCTTTTGCGACACCAAACAATCGAACCTTCCATTCTCCTCTGCGGTAGAGCTCTTCGTCAAGATCCATAATCTCAGCATCGCCGATCGTAAGTCGCTCATTGATAAATTCATGGAGCATTTTTGCCGCAGCAGTCGTATTGATTCCGAAGACACCGGAATGCATCTTTACTCCTGCAGGGATGCCGAGGAGCGGGATCTTTTTATCGACGATGGTGAAGATATCTCGTGTGGTCCCATCACCGCCACAGAAAACAAGCAAATCAATACGGTGTTCCAGAAGTTTTTTGCATGCGTCTTTCGTGTCATCTGCCGAGGTCGTGTTCCCAGATGGCGAGTAGACGACCTGTTTATTTTCAAGGCCAACAGCTTCTAATTCGCTATTCCCCATATCTCCACCGCAGGTGATCCATTGAAGATCACGGTGGTTTGTAGAAATTGCACAAAACTCACGGAGCATTTCTTCTGCTTTCTGTGGTGCAACAGGTTTTGCGCCTAACATAAGAGCTTTGTTAAGAACACCATCGGTTCCTTTCAGTCCGACTCGACCACCCATCCCCGCAATGGGGTTGACAAGAAAACCAATTTGTACGGTCATCGCATCACTCAGGGATTGCTCTCAATATGAACCTTGTTTAAAAATTAGTTGGTCATGGTACTATTACTTTTTCATTTTGGAATTTTAACACGATGCATTTAAATAGTTTTGATGACAGAGTGGAATAGTGGTGAGGAAGGGCGACGTTCGGCGGGGGTTTTGTCTTCCCGATCTGCGCTCTTGTCTTCCGGTGACGCTGGTGTTGCGTGGCTGCGTTGCGTCCGGGTTTCCTCCTATATCTCCCGGTTCGGCGCGTTGCTGCGTGCCTCGTTTCCCCTCCTTCCTTACCTGTTTTGGTTGGGCGATTATTTTTTTTGGCTTCGTTGCATTCGTGATCGTACGATATCAAGGTCGATGGTTCCTTTGGAATATGCCTCAAGAAATGATCTCGTATCAATGCTATACAGACTCGTATCGCACATGAGATGATATTCATTACAGGCAGCGCTTTTCACTTCATTGATGACTTCCTTGGTGATAGCTGAGGTAAAATGAAAGTCTTCTGAGAGGAAGAGATCAACGCCGTTTTTTAGGGCAGACACAAGGATATTACAATCATTTACCACATGATTTCCAGGGACCCCATGATCTTCCATTGAACGGATACATGCTTGACCTAGAGCATCAGAAAGCAGACGATTTTTAAAATCAATCACGGTCGCATGTGCATGGGTCCAGCGTTTTATCGCTTTTTTATAGGTCGATTCGGTGATACGTCCCCAGATTTTCAATTGCTCAAGCTCCGAGGCAACAGTAGCGGTGACAAAACAGGCAATATGGTCCCGGGCTAATGCATCCATGACTCTATCAACGAATGAATCATCTTTAAGTAAGAACGATGTATCAAACGAGACACTTCGAATCTGAAGTTGTTCGACCATTTTTTCCGCTCCACATTTTTATAATATGTACCCATTACTCTTTTCTATGTATCGAGGGAAAAGATTGAGCGGACCTATGGGGATTTGAACCCCAGTATCCGGCTCCGAAGGCCGGAAGGATATCCAGACTACCTCATAGGCCCACAACGCAGAAGGGAATTGTACACCTACTATAAAACTTAGAGTGGTCTTGTTACATTTTGTTTGTTTTTTTTCAGTTGTTCGAACTGGCATTTTGTCACGAAATTTTTATATACTGCCATGGTCACAATACAACATGTTAACGAGTATCAATAGGAGAAAGATAGGCGATAGTCCATGAGGAAAAATATTCTGATTGTCGACGATGACCCCGATGTTCGCACCTCTGTAAAAAACATTTTTGAACACGAAGGATACGAAGTCTGGAGCGTCGAAAACGGGGTCGAATGTCTCGAACTCCTTGAAAAAGGTTTCACCGGGATTCTTCTTATTGATCTCATGATGCCACAGATGGACGGATGGGCAACTATCAAAGAAATAGTAAAAAGAGGCCTCCAAAAAAACGTTAATGTCATCGTCATCACGGCGATCGGCACCTATCGCCATCACAAGATGAAAGGTCTCGAACCTTACGTCCATGATTATATTGCAAAACCATTTGATATAAAAGAGCTTATTGAAAACATTAAAAAAATAAATTAAAAAAAATGAAAAGAGAAGCTACTCGTGTAGCTTTCTATTTGTTTTTACCGCACAAAGTCGATGTTTCCGACCTTGGGGTTTGTCATGACTCTTCGTACCGGGATCATGGGCGCGGTCGGATTTGTGCGCCGCTCAGGTCGAGAACTCAGCAGATTCGGTGATTGTACACCAGTCATGATTGCCAGCACTCTGCATTTCCCTTCAAAAGCTGGGTCCACACGTGCTCCAAGGATAACATTGGAGTAACAATCCATATCCTCGGTGAGTGCCTTGGCAACGTCTTGGACGTATTTCAAGCTCATGTTCGGGCCGCCGGTAATGTGAACCAGTGCGCTGTGTGCGCCATGGTAATCGACATTGAGGAGCGGGTGGTTCAACGCTTCTTTCACAATGGTGTCGACTCCTGCATCCTCGTCTGCTTCTCCCCAGAGCATAACGGAGAGACCACCAGAATCCATGACAGCTTTCATATCAGCAAAGTCCAGGTTGATTAACGAGGGAACCGAGATTGTCTCAGAAATTCCCTTCACCGTTTCTGCAACCAGTTGATCCATCACGGAGAAAGCTTGATTAATCGGCAGGTTTGGGACAAATTCAAGTAATCGGTTATTATCAAGCACAACCGTGCTGTCTGCGGTGACACGCAGTTTATCAAGCCCTTCATCTGCTTTGACCAACCTAGCTCGCTCTACATTGAATGGAGTAGAAACCATACAGGTGACAATAGCCCCGAGTTTCTTTGCAATCTCTGCGACGACTGGTGCAGCACCGGTACCTGTACCACCACCCATACCAGCACAGACAAAGACAAGATCAGCACCTTGCATCATTTCTTCAAGTTCCCTGCTTGATTCTCGTGCAGCACGCTCACCCATCTCGGGGAACCCTCCTGCACCGAGTCCTCGTGTCAGGTTTTTTCCGATGAGAAGTTTTTTATCAGCATCGACAAGATCAAGTGCAATTTTATCGGTGTTGATGGCTATGGTCTCTGCTCCTTTTACGCCTAATTTGTGGAGTCGGGTGATTGTGTTCCCACCGGCACCTCCACAACCAACAATAACAATGCGTGCAGCACCAAAGAGTCCGTCATCAATCTTCTGCTTGCTTTCCTCACTTACCTTATTTTCTATCGCAGCCTCAACAAAGGACTGCATTTTATTTTCGGCCATTTTTTTGTTCCTCCTATTCTGGTAGTTGGGAAGGCCGTCCTCTTGGGACGGCCTTCACTAAAGGGGTGCATCCCATCCCCTGCTTTTACATTGATTTTATTTTTTCATGTAAGGTTCTATAGCGGCGACCGCAGCTTCCAATTCTTGTATCTTCTTGAATTTGTCGGCTTTTGCAAGAATACGGGTTGTATGATTTTCGATATATTCTTTTACCGCATGTCGTAATACCTCAGATCGTGTTGAAAATTCGCCAAGTCGAATTAAAAGGTCGATTTGTCTGAGATCGATTTGAGGTAATCGGATTGTGATGCGGTCGTTTTCCATAGTTCTCCTCACATTCTTCGTGTCTGTCAGAAAGACGTCATTTTTATGTCGATCGTACGTCACACGTACGTCGGACAAGTGCCAAACGACATCATTTGTCTGACAAACGTAGAAACGAATACGTCCTTGTGTTTATATAATTTTCTATTTTTTGGGTTCTGTACAATTAACCATGCTAACATTTGTTTTACGCAAATTAATTTTTTTTCCCTATCTGGAAATTTGTAAAAATGTAGATCCGATTCATAAAAAATACGCAGGTAATAATGCACGTACTAACGCGCATACTGAATTTGAAATTTTTAGTATTTCGTAAAAAACTATGGTTCTTATTGCGTGACACGACCGAACGCAACAGTACCAGAAATTTTTTCTATCTTCACTTTCACGGTAGCGCCTTTAATTACTCCAGGAATATAGACGACGTACTTATCAAAAAACGCGACGCCGTCTCCTCGTTTTCCAATATCTTTGATCGTGAGTTCGTAAATTTCCCCTTCCTTAAACACCTCACGTGGCACAACGGTTTTCCTCTTCTTCATAGAGCCGATCGACCGAAACGCACCACACGCATCACAGCGAATCAACAGCGTCCGGTCCTTCTTCACCAAGTGGGTATCAGGTCGGTTGCATTCTGAACAAATCACATAGGTATTGACATACTCATCGAGCCTATCTTGTATTGTCCTCATCGGGATTTTCCCCTGGAAAATCACACGACCACTTGAGATATCTCCAGCAGTACCAACACTCCCTAATAAAAATTTTAAAAAATGATCTGCATCACGATTTAAAACATCAATGATCTTATCAAAATTCTTCAGAACTGTCGTATTTCCTTCATAAAAAACATCAACTTTTGGTACCTTAAAACGATCATCATCGATGCGTTCTTTTGCGGTAGCGCTATGCACTCGTTTCAGTAGATTATTGTAATTTAACTCTGCCATAATCTAAGATGGCTAAATACCAAAGAGTAATAAAAATCTTCCGTAGATGAAAAAGAGAAAAAGAAAAGGAGAAAAAAATACTTTACTGTTCTGATGTTAAGGGGTTCACGCGGGCACCCATAACAAAAAAACCTTCTTTCATTGCTTGTTCAGCACGATCAATTTGCGTCGTATAAACCTTTTTATTTCCTTTCGTCCAGTGCCAAATGAACTCGGACATGAATTACGCTCCCCCAACCAAACTGGTTGTGAACGTAGAAATCAATACTTATTTAAATATTTTTGGAAAAAAAAAGGCTTTGCATTTTTAATCAATAACAAAAAAGTATGGAAAATCAGGTGGTGTATGTACCTGACTTCCGTTGTTTTTAGTTGCTGAGGATTACTTCGTTATGTTTTACTAAACTGCCACCAGGCTTTCAACTCGGTTTCTTTTTATATTTTTGCAAAAAAACAAATATTTTAGGAAAATATGTTCTCTTTTCCTTCTCTTCTTGATAATTTTTTTATAAAATGACCAGTAGTAAAGATTATATATTTCTATTTGATACTATTATAATATTGTAGGAAATGGATTAGCGGGATTTCTATGAAAAAACATAATCAGATAGTTCAATGCATTTGTTGTGCAATGGTTTTTTTATTTGTGTGTGGTGCACTAGTGCCCGCGTGTAGTGCACAAATCAGAACGCCGCAGGCAAATGGAGAAAAAACATCCCCAGAATCATCAGTAAAAAAAGTGATACATGCGGATGATGGCGATCAAGTTTTTTTTGATTTTGCGATTATTTGGGGACCCTTCGAAGTGAAATTTTGGTCATCTCTTTTTCATCACGTAGTTGTATATAATCGAGCGCCATGGTATAATAACACGATGAACGTCATCGGTTACTTAATTCCAGAACATCAATGGTATATTAAAAAATCATATTGGATTGAATGTAACTATTTACTCTAATCTTGCATAAACATAGTTCTATAAAAATGTTTCAGAAAGAAAACCACTATCAGGACCTATTTTGAGAACAATAATGCAACAATGATCCATCAAAGCATTGACGGAGAGACCTTTAGGACGACATTTTCAGACATAGGGTGATGTTGGTATGATTTTTCCCGGGAAAAAGGGAAGGCTTACGCTGAGGGGGTCCTATTTTTTGTCAGAAAAGCTTCTTCTGCATCGTTTCTTTTTATGGTGGTTTGCGAAGGATCATTTCCAGGTCATCAGAATAAAGAATCGATCGTCTGAATATCAACATGGACATCCCGGTGTATCGTCCGCCAAGGATGTGTCTGAAGATCTGCAGGAGGAGATAAGTGATAAAGACCGCGTAGATGTGAAACACCAGCGCAGTCATGGTTCTGCCAATGGGTTGTTGCAATCCAAAGTTCTGTTTCACATCTTTGAAAACAAGTTCAATCGGCCATCGTTCACCATAAAGAGCGACGATAATTTCCGAGGGGAGACTTGTGATGTTGGTGAGAATCTCAAAAGGTTTTTTATCGTCTTCGTAGACGCGAATCCACCGCAGCCTCGCAGTCATCTCATTAATAGTGATGTAGCCGTCTACTATTCGTTTCCCGTCAATAATTGTCTCTCTGTCTTCATCAAGGTAGAGTATCGCTTTCTTGAGGCTGTATTTCTTCCGAGGTGTCACAAAAAAGATCTTTGCATCGTACAATCGTTGAAAGCGTACGTGGTCGTAATAACCCTTGTCTATGACCAGGATGAGTTTGGTTGTCTTGCAGGTTTGAATGGTTTGTGTCACCAGCCGTTCAAATTCGTTGGTCTCATGGATATTTGCATCGGTGATACGAAGGGCAGTTGTGCTATCGGCGTTGATGCAATGACCAACATGGATGTGTAGTCCATACTCCTGTTTCCCAGTCGGGGTATAGTATCCTGTTTTCAGGAACGGAAATAACCCTTTATTCAATACCACGAGTGAGGCATCCAAAGCAACCAAGAGATAGTTGCTCAATGTGTCTATCTTCTGCATCACCTCAGAATAGCCGGTTTCCTTGTAGACTCCTAGCCGTTGAGCATCCTGCTTCAGCTGATGAAAAACAGATATTACAAACTCGAGATCCATTGAGTTTATATCCCGTGACATCTGAGAACGACTCGGTGGACCATTAGGAAACAAACAAGAATAACGCAGTCCCTCATTGGAAGAGAGCGCCTCATGAAGCTCATCAACAGAGTTCATACCGTAGACATGCATCCCGACAATGGACCGCAGCTCTCCTCCAACAGAATACTGTTTTCTGTATTTATCCAGCTCATTCTGCCAACAAGTGTTTAACACGTTGTCAAATCCAGTAATGGTGAATATTCTCTTCAGTCCAGCATATCGTGATGCCAAGGCAAAACTATTTCTGTCTATACATCCATTCAATTCTTGTATCAACGTGCATCCCATCCCAGTAACTATGCATCATACCCGTGATGCTTATAATGATGGGATGCATTTTTCATACATCAATTTTGGCTGCTTATTTTATCTAAAAAAGTTTATGCAAGTCTAGAGTAACTATTTACATATAGGATTTGTTGGTCGGCATTGGTTATTTGTGATAGGGTATGGAAATATTGCCGCTTTTTGATAAAACGGATAAAAGTGCAGAAGTAGCATTAAAAGTGCAAAGCAGAAAAAAAGCAGTAAAAAAAATCTAAGAGTGTACTCTCTTCCTTAAATATACACCTGAATCAGAAAATCCTAATTTGCGATAGTAGGGTTTCACACCAACACCGCTGAGAACAAACAACTGTTTTTTATTAAAATCTTCGATACAGATTCGTTCTGCTTCAGTAATTAATTGTTTCCCATAACCACGATGCTGAAAACCCTCCGGTGAGCGCACACCCATGGAAAGTTCCCGACCCAGAATCTTCACCTCACGGATAAGCATACATGGCTCACGCATGAGTTCCCATCGATGCGGATGAATAATATCCCTCAGTCTTAGATAACCAACCACAAGGTCACATGTTGGGTCTTCGAGAGAAAGAAAGATTTCATGTCCACCGCTTGCAGGATACTCATGACGGATAATCAATAAATTGAGTGTGTCGACATCGATCTTTTTTTTCAGAGATTGCAGACCAATCTCTCGACAGCGGATACATCGACAGGCAGTTCCATGATTTTTCATTTCTTTTTCCACAAGTTGACGAAGGTTGCTTTTCATCACACCAGCTGCAATCTTTGAAGCGGGGATATCCCGTTGAATCCGCTGGATACGTACCCAGGGCGGAATATCGTTTTTCATTTGTGCGATGAGAACGGTCGCTTGTTCCGTGGTCAAGGGTTTAAAATCTTCTGCTTTCCATTGATCATATAACTTCGTTCCTTTGATGACAAGCGTAGGATAGATTTTAATCATATCTGGTTTCAATCGATCATCTGTAAACAACATCTGAAAAGCTGCAAGGTCCTTTTTTTTATCTGAGCCTGGTAACCCAGGCATCATATGGTAACACACCTTAAAACCAGCTTCCTTCGCAATACGGGTCGCATAAAACGTATCCTCCACCGTATGACCGCGACAGATCATATACAAAACCTCATCATCAATTGTTTGAACACCAAACTCAACACGAGTCGCACCAAGATGTAATGAAAAATCAGCGTGGTGTAGCCGAAACCAGTCAGGTCTTGTCTCAACGGTTAATCCGATACAACGAGATTTTGCATGCTCATTCATTCGCTTTGCCTGTAAAAGTGTCTGGGATTTCTTTGCATTTAAACCATCATAACAGCGTTTGATAAACCACTCTTGATATTCAGGGTGTCGCGAGGTGAATGTCCCACCCATAACGATGAAATCAATTTTATCAATTGAATGACCAATGGCCTTTAACTGGTCCAACCGACTCGTTGTTTGGAGATACGGATCAAAGTTGTTTGATATCGCACGAAGAGCTGCTGGTTCATGTCCGGTGTAGCTTTGCGGGGTATCCTGTTCAGGGCCACCAGGACAGGGGATGCATCGACCATGGGGACAGGATGCAGGCGATGTCATAACCGCAACAATGGTGACGCCGGAAATCGACCTCGTGGATTTTTTCCGAAGAAGGGCATAGGTTATCTCCTCATCGGTGAAATCAACGGGTAGATGAGCAAGAATTTCACTATCGCGAGGGATCATATCAATTTTATATTTTTTGCAAAGATTTATTTTCTCACGATGGAGCTCCTCTTTTGTTTGAATTTTCCTTGTAAGGATCAAGTCAAGTATATCATCATAAAATGACATTGGGTCTCCCATAATGATAGATGGTAGAAAAATCTTTGTTGCATTGACGCTCAAAAAAATTTGATTTAATCAGGATTTTGGACAATGATCTTTTTATCCAAGGTACAATTCATTTAGAAATACATCTCATCGTAAGAAATCATATGCAATAGCTATGATTTTTGTCCGTAGATATTATTGTACTTAAAACAATGTTGTTGAATTAAATTCAAAAACCCCGAGAATTGCTTCAGTCGGTATGTACTGTAATACGATGATGCCTGAACAATTGGTTATTTCGCCACCAACGGTGACGTTTCCCATGGGCAGCGGATCGCAACTGCCAGAACCGATTTGATCAATATCACTCCAGAGAACATTGTCCGGGTTCACAGATACTACCATCAAGGTTTTGTTTACCTCGTCTTGTTCAAAAACAATATCCGGTGTTTGAGGTTGTTGCGGGGTTGGATCAATAAATCCTAACAGTATGCCGATTTTTACCAAGCGAAGAAGTTTTATCCCCCAGGTCATCGTCCGCATGAGTGTAAATTTCGACTGGAAATAGAGGAACAAGCAGGTACTGATATATAATCGGAACACTCGATAGTTGAATATTTTCCAAAAAATTTTTTCAATGAATGTTTGATTGTCACTTTTCGGTTGTGGCCCCTGATTTTTAGTGATAGGAATGTCACTGAGTTGTTTGGTAACCATAGATGAAACCGGTGTGTTTTCCATCTCGTCGACACAGCGTTGGAATTCTACATAGAGTTGTGGATAATCTTTTGCAAGATTTTGGATAAAGATAATGAGTTCATCGGCATCCATATTTTTTATTTTTTCATACGAAATATATGATGTTGACCTTTCTTTTTCAACTGTTTGTATCTGGATCGCATTTGTTACTGGAACAAGGACCATCAGAAAAATAGCTATTATACTCCCAACAATTATCCTTCTCTTCATAGTTTATCACCAATATGATAATATAAATGTCTACCATATAAATATTACCATTGTGGTTTATGAATCCCAAAAACCACGTGTTTTTGCATACTGGAGCTCTGCTTGCAGGATATCACGTAAAAATTTAATTTCCCGCTCCTCAGATTTTGCCAGTTCAAGTTTATTGTATCGACCAAGAATACGTGCTGCCGTATCAGGGCCGATGCCACGACCGACTAACGCAAGCACCGCAAATTTCCCATAGCTCAATACGAGGCTCGCATTTTTATGTAAACGTTGTACTTCTTTGTTTTCTTCAGCAGTTCGATGTTTCTTGGAAAGCAGTGGAAGAAACTTTTTATTGTAACGTCGAACAACCGCGATTTTAATCGCACCACACTTCGAACATGTTGGCCGCAGAGAGGCTCGCCCTGCAACCGTATTCCATGAATGATGACAGTTCGTACACACCATAGTGATATCTGCGTCTTCCAATCGTTTCTTCAACGCCATAAGAATAGATCGGTCTGCACGCTGAGGAACCATGAGTCCACGGATTGTCTCAAATCCAGTGAGTGCTATCGGCGATAACCCTTGGATATGGATCGCAATCTCACCGTTCTGTATCTTCTGCAACACTTGTACAGTACGGGTAATATCCATGCGTTCCCACATTAATTTATTCAATGCTTCTTCAAGAATCAATGATTGTTCGAAAAGACTAAAAAGCCGTTTTATCCCTATGGTCTTGTAATCAAAATCCTTTCGTAGGGCACCGAATTTTCGCGCCACGTGAACCAATTGCCAGCGGAGATACGTTGAATTCCGAAGGATTGTTTTCATCATGTACTCCAGTGTTTCAGGTTGAATGGAAAACAGAACCTCTTTGACTCGTTCAGGTGGAATCCGACCAGGGAGCTCTAATATAATACGATATGAATCACTGTTAATCCCGATGCTTTCACCAATGGATTGCGCAAGCACTGCAGCGATTAACCGTCCAAGAGTCTCATTGATTTTGGTACCAAAACATGCGTTAATCACTATGGTCTTTTCTTCCACATCAAAGGTCATCGTAGTATCATCAGGAATGACAAACCCTTGCTGTTTTTGATTCGTGACGTATTCAACGAACTTCTTCAGGGTTTCCGCACTACAGGGATAGTTGGAAAGATCCTTTTGCTCTGATGCTTGTCTCCTAAGTCGTCCGACCTCCTGTGCCACCTCAAACGGCACCGGGATGTCTTCGCCCACCCAGGAGGGAATCGCCCCAATCTCTTTAATCGGGGACACCAGGATCTCGTTATCCTCTCGCTTCACAATCATCCATGGTCTGCCACGCAAGATAAATTTCTCCCCCTCAAATCCGCTACTGAGCACAAAGCTTTCATCTAGTGTCCCTATGGATTTCCTTGTGCTGATATCAATGACCGGGTAGTTTTTTTCATCAGGAATCATGGAGATATTATCAAGGAAATAATGCCGTGAATTCATCCGTTTCACAAGGATAAGTTCGTTATTTTCTTCATCTAACCACACGGATCGTTGATCTTTTAATTGATGAACGACCGATTCAAAGACAGCCCACGAAAGCATGTGAAAAGGGTATGATCGTGAGATTACCTCATATGCAGTTTTTGCCTTGATTCGTCCATATTCTAATGCGAGGGAGATGATTTGATTGGAGAGCACCGACAGTGGGTTTTGTCGTATGGAAAACTGCTCTAAGGTACCTGCAAGTGCTCGTCGGGCGATCACGAGGCTTTCGGAGAGATCCTCAGGGTTTGTCGCAAGAATCATACCTTTCGATGTTCGTCCGACACGGTGTCCTGATCGTCCAACTCGTTGGACCACACGGGTTACTTCACGAGGTGAATTATACTGGATCACAAAATCAGTATCACCCACATCGATACCAAGTTCCAGAGATGAGGTACATACCAATGACTTCAGGATTCCTGCTTTAAACTCGTTTTCCGCTTCAATACGGGCATGTTTTGACAGTGACCCATGATGTACACCGATTTTCAGGTCCTCCTGCCAGAGGTGAAAACGAGACGCCAAGATTTCTGCTCCGTCTCTGGTGTTTATGAACAAGAGCGTGGAGGTATGCTCATTGATTAGTTCTTTACTTCTCCGCAGCAGCGCAAACGAGATCGGTTCAATTGATAAACGATTCGCAAGCGGGTCATCATCTTTTTTTACTAAAGGCATTTCAACCCGGATGTCAATATGTTTGGTGACATCAATTTCAAGAATCTCCACCGGACGAAATAGAGTATTTTCTTTACCACCGAGATACCGTGCAACTTCCGCTGGCAAGCCAACGGTTGCGGAAAGGCCGATTCGTTGAAACTCATGTCCCGCCTGTTTGGTAATTTCCAGTAATCGTTCTAATCCTATCGCAAGTTGCGCGCCACGTTCGTCACCGGCGAGCTCATGCACCTCATCGATCACGACCCAGCGAACAGTGCTCAAATGTTTTCGAATGCGTTTGCCAGTGAAAAGAATCTGCAGGGTTTCGGGAGTCGTAATCAACATATCTGGGGGTGACTTTGCTTGTTTGGCCCGCTCGCTTTGAGATGTGTCCCCATGGCGGACCGAGACTGAAACCCCAAGTTGTTTCCCCCATTCGAACGTCCGACGGAGCATATCCCGATTCAGCGCACGTAGTGGAGTAATGTAAAGAATCGAGATTCCTTTTACGTCCTTGTTAGAAAAGAAGGATTCTTTTCGTATCAAATAATTATGAAAGATAGGAAGCAGAGCAGACTCTGTTTTTCCCAACCCGGTTGGTGCGATGAGGAGCACATGCTGCCCTTTGAGAATGGAGGGGATCGCGATTCTTTGTGGTTCTGTAGGCCGCTCTATCTTATTGGCAGAGAGTAGGTCTCGGATACGCTGATCAAGGAGGTCAAAAACTGGTTCCATGGATGAGGGTGCAATATCGTCTTCTTTTTAGTATTTTTTCCCAGGAAAAAGGTTGTTTGAGTAATGGTTAATCAAACGGAAAGAAATTGCAAATCAGCCTTGAAGGTTATTTCTCGGTTTTTTTCATTGCCAAGCAGATTTCGATCGAGGAAACATTTGATTTCCCACCGTCCTCGTTGGTAACGACTTCAGTTCCGATATCGATGTGTTTGACTTCCGCGTTTGTTAAAAAACCGATTATGTGTTATTTCTGCAGCATCAACCGCCCTGCTAATCGCGTTTCCTCTCGCTTTCAGGACCACCTCAGTAAAACTCCCAGAATTTAAAAGCGCCATGATCGCGGTGACATAATTCATCGGTGGCTTATTCCCGACATAGATACTGTTACTGTCGGTGTCGATTTTCTTTTTCTCTTTTTCTACCATACCTATTCAACCTCCCCAGAAAAATGGTTGATCTCATTGAGGTATCAAAGATTAAAAATCATTCCTCTTTTATAAACATTTTTTTTAATTGCAGCATAACTGATGCGAAAGGAATTGTTTTACCCGTAATAATGACTGCTCGGTTCTTTATCTTCGTTTATCGTTTCATGTTCTTTTACATCGAGAATATCAACAGCAAGAATGGCATGCAAAGGGACAATGCGCAGTTTACCTTGATGTTCTCCATGGGGTTCATCCATTTCAATGAGCAAACCAGCTTCTTCAATACCTATCGTAGCGTATCCTTTGAATACCCCTTCGGTTTCCAGGGAACTATCTCGCCCCCCAATTGAGATGATCTTGTATCGTGACCCTTCTGTCGGTTTCCAGTCCTCTTTTTTATCCATTGATTCACTTCCGTTTTGTTTCTATAAGTTTTTGGAGATGCTCGACGGTCTTGCCGTAATTCTCAACTGCTACTTTAATGTGTGCTTCCACAAAATTCCATGCTTTCTGAAAACTCCCATATCTTAGTCGATACGCTTTTTTCTGTTGTTTGGTTATCTCATCAAAAACCGATACTTCTTCCAGGATATCAAATCCTTTCAGTTTGTTTAAATGTCTGTACACGGTTGGTCGCGAGGTTTTCAATGTCGCTGCGATATCATCAACAAACCATGCCTTCATCGGATGCTTGAGGAAAAAATCTGCAAATATTTTGTAGGGAATAGTCGGGTCAGAGCCTTTCGAAAGATACCCGATTTGCTCAAAGAACATCTTTGCAGCGGTATCAAAATCCTCTTCACCGGTCAGTGGCGTATTGCTGACAACTTGCATTTCAAATGTCATAGCTGAAACCTCGATACTCCCGAATACATTCTCCAATTAATAACGTTTCTTTAACAATAAAAAGGAAAAAAAATAATAATGTAGTGAGGTAACCTTTAATTCAGAGGACGGGAAGGTAATTTTCCAGTTCCCATTCCGTCACCTGCAGTCGGTATGTATCCCATTCTTTTCGCTTCACATGCAGGAGGTTCTCGAATACATGGTCACCGAGCGTTTCTCTCACCAACTGGCTTTTACTCATCACTGCTAATGCATGCCCGAGGCTTTCTGGGAGTTGTTCAATACCGTATTCCTGCCGTTCTTTTTCGGTTAACATATAGATATTTTTTTCAACCGGTGCTGGTGCCTCGAGCTTGTCTTCAATTCCTTTCAGCCCTGCCGCAAGCATCACTGAAAACGCAAGATACGGGTTACAGGAGACATCAGGGTTTCGAAGTTCACAACGTGTGCCTTTTCCTCGTTTCGAAGGGATGCGGATAAGGGCGCTACGGTTCTGGTTTGCCCATGAGATATAGGTTGGCGCCTCGTACCCGGGGACGAGTCGTTTGTAGGAGTTCACGGTCTGGTTCAGGACACCAGACAGTTCTTTAATGTATTTCAGCAGACCTGCGATGAAATGATACGCGACCGGACTTAATTCGTTTTTATCATGAGGATCATGGAACGCATTAGTACCATCCCTGGTAAAGAGTGATTGGTGCGTATGCATCCCAGAACCACATTGCCCATAGAGAGGTTTTGGCATGAACGACGCATGCAAGTTATGTTTCGTTGCGATAACCTTTGTAATGTACTTTAAGGTGATCACACGATCCGCGGTGATGATCGCATCAGCGTAATGAAAGTTTATTTCTTGCTGCCCATCAGCACATTCATGATGCGCAGTATATGGCTGGATTCCAACCTCTTCTAACGCAAGGGAAATGTCGGCACGTACACCCTCAGCTAGATCACGATGTGACAAATCAAAGTATCCTGCGGTATCATTCGGAGTGACCGTTGAATCCCCACCGTTTTTCTTAAACAAAAAGAATTCACATTCAGGACCGGTGTTGTAGATGTAACCGAGTTTCGCTGCTTTCTCCACCATTTTTTCTAAAATGTATTTGACATCACCTTCGAAGCGTTTCCCATTTGGCTCGAAAATATCACAGTTGAGTTTCGCAGTTTTCCGTTGCTCAACGCTCTCTGGAAGAATCACAAAACTAGCAGGATCAGGTTTTGCGAGTTTATCGGATTCCTCAATGGTTGCATATCCAGCGATTGATGATGCATCAAAGGGCACACCCTCATCTAATGCAGACTCCAGTCCACTCACAGGGATAACGATATTTTTCGGCACCCCAAGAATGTCAATAAATTGTAATCGAACAAAAAGAACTTTAGTATCCCTTACCATTGCTAAAATAGATTCCTTATCCCACGATTTCACACTATCGTTTCCTTTCAATTCCCTCACCCTTTAATGTCGTCATTCTGTACAAAAATAAAATATTTTTGTCACTAAGTCTGTATGAAGATTGTGTATTAATAGCTTATCGAATTTCACAAGTATTAGAATTTAAAACGGTGTTTTTCCTTAAGTACTCCTGTGTTTTATTCCTTAAAGTGTTTCTTCGCTTTTTTATTCAAATACAAAAAAAAATAAATTGTAACTTGAACTACTTTCTTTCATAAGTCTTGTCCAAAATTATCATGTTAAAAATAAAAGGAAAAACCTCTTTTTTCGTATTTGTTTAGCTTGAGGATAGACAGAGTTCTTGTCTGAGTAGGTTTTCCAA
>JADBLO010000118.1 GCA_014894395.1 Thermoplasmata archaeon | reverse complement strand
ATAAAACACAAACTGCTGAAGGCACTTAATATTTATTAAGTGCGAAACTCGGGTTTTAAAGGAAGAAAGGTATATTGTATCTACTCCCAACACAGTAACAAATATAATGGAATTTCTCATTACCTACAAACACTGTATCCTGATTATGGTGTTGAAATGTCAGTAAAATTAACCATGAAAGAACCATATTCAAAAAGTAGGTTTCTTTCAAAAAAATTTAGAGGATACTTCGATTTACTCAGACCATTTACCTTACTTGCACCCTTTTTCGTCTCTATGTGTATCATGTTCGCAAGTCTTGTTTACAACGACAAGTTCGTTGAATTCCCGAACTGGTGGATCATCATTGGTCAAGCAAGCCTTACTTTAGCGTTTCTCAACGGGGCATCGAACGCGTTGAACCAGGCAACGGATGTAGAATCAGATAAAATATCAAAACCGTACCGACCGATTCCCCGGGGAGTTGTGGAGCGTGATGAGGCACAAAGTATCGCCTACATTCTTTACCTCTTCGCCTTGCTTCGTGCGGTTACGATTAACACATGGTTTGGGGTGTTTGTCTTCCTGATCATGTTGTTCACTGTGGTCTATTCTCTTCCGCCACGGATGAAACGATTCCTCTTTGTAAACCAAGTCTGGATCGCTATTCCTCGAGGATTGTTTGCTATCCTTGCCTCCTGGAGCGTATTTGGTAACCCGTTCCAGATGGTTCCGCTGATGATTGGTTTGATAGCACTCGTGTTTTTCATGGGAGCAATGACTACAAAAGATATTGTTGATTGCGAAGCAGACCGAAAAACAGGAACACGAACCCTTATCAACACCTTTGGCATCAGAAAAGCAGCCTTCATATCCCTTCCCTTTCTTATCGTTCCGTTCGCAATGATTCCTATTTTTATCCATTATCACATGATTAACTTGTATTTGTTACCACTTACAATCTTCATCATACCAAGTTTCTTCATCTTCTATTTTATGCTCAAACAACCACAAAACGAAACCTTAGAAAACGTACCAGCATGGTCATTGATGTATGTGACGTATCTCTTCTATGCAATAGGCTTCACCACACTCATTATTTTAGGGGAACTTGGGCAACTGAGTTTTATCCAACCAATTTAATACGAAATTATTGGGATTTCTGTTATTTTTTATTAAAGATAAGGAGAAACACAAGCACTAGGCTAAGTCCCTGTATTAAAAAGGTTCTTATATCCAGAAAACAACTCTTTTATATAGAAACAATTATTAATATAAAGAAAGGAGACCTATGCGAGGGTCAAACGTCATCATAGTCAGCATGCTTCTTCTGTTTATCTTCCCAGCGGCAAGCATACCAGGATCCTCGCAGGAAGATGTAATTCCATTTTGGCACACAGAATGGTCAGAATGGTCATATCGACAAGAATTACAGCTTCCTATTCCAACAAACGATTCTACAGCCCATTACCAACCAATCGACCTGCGTATCACCTTCGAAAAACCGTGTTGGACGGAAAATGAAAATAAAACCTCCATTCGAATTGGTTGCTGGTATAAAGAAGAATGGTATGATCTTGAATCACAAATCTACGATATTATAAAAGGTGTAGGAGAGACAACCTACATCAATGAGTGCAACGTCATATTCCTAATCCCTGCTTTCGCAGATGGAACGGAACGATACTTCATTTACTATACAGATAGCGAAACACCAAAACCAAACTATAAGGATCATGTGAGCATTGAAGATGCAAACTATTCTTCATCCCCCTTACCTGACGTATCAGCACAAGCAAGATTCTACGGCATTAAGGAAGACGGGTATTGTGTTTATGGGGTAGGACAAGAAGGGCAGCTTTTAGATAGATCTTGCGCTCAAGTGGTCGTAAAACAAAAGAAAGACACCAAGAAATTTGATGTTCTTGGCTCTGATCAGATCGTATCATTTGCATTTTCATATTATTATGGAAGTAAAGAAAAAGATGAAAGTTCATCCGATCAGGTTTTTATCGATAAGAAAATCTTCGTTGATGGAAACCTAATGGTTGAATTTGGTATTATCAGTGAATCAAAAAAGAAAGATATTCAGACGACTGCCATTTATAGATATTATTACTACCCGCTTGACGAAAAACGAATAAATGTTCACGTTAAACATGAGATGTCGAAAGATGCAACCGTGCAAGGAATTGATAATATAGACGGACGATTTGGCTCTCTCATCTCAATAAAAGCACGGAGTGCCGCTGTTGAATCTCTTAACTTTGGAGAAATCTACCCATACCTGAATTTCTACGGCGAGGATGATAAAATCGAACAATACCAATTAAATCAGAATCCTGCCACTAAAGACCGGGAATGGATCATCTCATTTAAGGATGATGCTAGCTTGGGAAAAGAAGCATGGTTATGTTATGGAGAGGGAAAAGGAGGAAAAGCAAATGCTGTTCTTTTTGCTTCGAACGAAGGAATCGTCACATCAGGAACTGATGAACGAGATGGCATCCAGTTAAAAGTCGCAGAAAGGGAGTATGTGAACTTCCTTGGAACTGAGGTGGATTACGCTTCGATTAATTTTGGGAGACATTCATACAAACCAGGACACAGTCATGATGTAACGATACCATCGGATCTCATGGTTCAGTTTGATGCAGAAGTCTTTGCATCAGACACCGGAGGATACACCGCTGTTCAAAAAGAATCAACTATATATCAAACATTAGTAAAGTCGCGTCAGCGTTCTGGTGATATTCCATTTGAACGAGAACAAAAACGGTATAATGTAACGATCATCACCAGATTCGGAGGCACACATTTTACCTATCCATGGCTGTCCAACCTAAGTGGCGGTGCGTTTCCAGTGATGTGGATCGAACTCCATCGTGAAGGACGCTTGATTGTTGAAGGAGCTGCAAATCGATCACTTTTTACAAGAGCGAAAAAAACGTTCTCAAGTGTTTTGGAAGGTGACTACCTTGTTAAGATGTTTTTAAAAAGAGGGAATGCAACGAAGGTTTTCACTGGGTCAACGATTCTTCATTTAGATAAGAATACGAAGGTGACGGTGTTTTGTACATGGGAACGAACAATAAAATTCACATTTCTTGATCAACATGGACGCGGAATACCAGGAATCCATGGCTGGTTGACGAATAAAGATGGTATACTCTACGATGAAAATATTACACAAAAAAACGGGGAATTAATTGTTAAAGCTCCCTACAATATGAGAGATCCCTATACACTGCGAGCAGAGTATAAAGATTTTGTTATCTATGATAAGGAACTACAAAAAACCATTAAGAAATTGAATGAACAAGTCAACCTTGAACTCTATAACTTCAGTGTCATCGTAACCGATACTCTTGATTTCCCGCCAGGCGTTGAAATTACACCCTTGCTTGTAACATCTAAAGATAACAGGACCATTCAATTCACCCCTCAAGAGAACGGTAAAGGAGTGTTCTCATTCGAAGGTGTCCCTAGAGGGGATTACAATCTCCAAATTAGTTACGGGGATTTTATGGACGATATTCACGTAACAGTTCCTGATTCAGGTAATAGCATTCCTATGAAATTTTCAGCTCTCTTTGATCTCACCATTGATTTATTTGATTCGAAAGGAAATCCTCTTACGGATAATAATATAGAATTTATGATCTCTCGTGACAATCAAACCGTTGAAAAAACAAATGAAAAAACAGTATCCCTTCCCCCCGCCAAATATACAATTAATGCTTATATAAAAGATGACCTTATCGGGGGAAAACACGTGGAGCTTACCAATGATAAACATCTCACGTTTGTAACAACAGTTGATTCCCTGCTTCCAGCTGTTCTCTCTTTGCTCTTGTGTGTCTTATTTGGGTTTTTTGTTGTGTTGACGTTGTTAAAAAAATTCTCGCTTTCTTCTCTGTTGAAATCTCTTGTCATCCTTTTTATTATCCTATCGTTTTTCCAGCCGTGGTGGTTGTTTACAGGTTCGAGTACGATACCTCCAGTAGAAAAAACCACGACAATGTATGTAAACCCTGGAGTAATGATTGAAACAAGAAAGTACTACGGTGAAACATCGCTTAATATCGCGGAAATGCCTGATATGTTCCTTTTGTTTCTCGGAGCAATAGTCCCGCTTGCATCACTTGCATGTCTGAGCCTTGGCCTTGGGGTCCTGATGAAAAAAATAAGGAAAAAACAATATGCCCTGCTGTTAAACATCGCTGGAGTTGTTCTTCTATGTATCTTGCTACTATCGTTTTATTTTGGGACTACAAAATTAGCTGAAACAAGTATTGGTGCTGTCCAAGGTGAAGGTGCATTGACTATTTCAATTGAATCAGAAGAAGTAATGATGCAGTCAAGCTGGGGATTTAGTACAGGGTTTTATTTCATCTTCATTGCAGTAATTGTTGCAGTCATAGCCTTATTATTAGATATTAGAACCAGGGTTATGCAGAAAAAGAAATTGTTATCACCGCGAAACTGAGTGCAAAGATAAAATATGTTGCATACATCAACGTCCAGGCTGATGTGTTTTCACATTTTGTATTTTTGTGTTTATGAAACATCAACTATCCGATAAGAACACTTAAAATACCAAGAAACGCAAGGGGAAGAAAACTATCATGAATGATATGAAAATACACCAGTGGAATAATCAAACCAAACGCACCTGTCATGAAAACAAGCGAGAAAAATGCGGCTGTTTTCACTCCAAAGACATTCACCAGGGTTTTAGTTCCAACGGTTCGATCTGCCTCTGCATCCAAAATATCTTTTGTAGCAGTTCCTCCGAAAAGAAACAGGGCAGCAACGCATCCTATAGCGAGCGGAAGTGGTTCAAAAGGATTCCCAAAAACACTCCAGGAACCAACAATACCAAAGAAACCTCGTGGGAGAGCGACCCATAGTTGATTAAGAAAAAGGAATTTTTTCATACGTGGCGGTAGTGAATACGTAATAGAGAAAAACGCGATGAGGAAAATAAAGAAACTGAAGAGAATATTTACGGCGAGGGAGAGAAGAAGCGCAACCGTATACAAGAAAAAGGAGACTTTATAGGCCTCCTTAGGAGTGATGATCCCTTTTGGGATCGGACGATACGGTTTCGAGAGCGCGTCTTCTTTCCAATCAGTTGCCTGATTTAATACATTGGAGGCACCATTGAGCAATGCGAAACAAAAGCTTGCAGATAGAATAGTCCAAAGAAGGGAAACAAAAGAAAGATCGGTAGTTCCAGAATTCACAAGACTAGCAATCATGACACTACTGGAGACGATCAGGGGAGCTAGGAGAGTAAACGGCCTGAGAAGTTCAAGATAAACACGTATTTTATGAATCACAACCTCACCTACACCAGTCATAATGATACGGTGCTTCTTTTTTTATATAAATATATCTGTACAGTTCTTATCAAAAAATTAATTTTTTAATAAAATTAATGTGATACACTTTTTACACGCTTAATGCCATCGATATTGTTGATAATTTTAAACACGACTTCGGGAACCAATTCATCCCATGGCTCGTCCTGGATTATACGTCTGCGTATCTCTTTTCCAGAATATCGTTTTCGATCAAAAAATGCTGTTCCCTTCACCACATACCCTTTTTCGGAAAACAATTTCCTGGTAAATGGATTATTCGCAATGATAACATCAAAATCTGAGACAATGGAGCAGACGTAATCAACCCATCGAGGGGGATCATGAATATCAGGAATTGAAACAATTCGATACTTATGAATTCCCGCAGCATCTAATGATTGCATGATCATCTGTTTTCGTTCCACTTCAGAAAATGGATTATCACAGGTGTTACGGTATTGTGAAGACCCGACACCGATGATGATCTCCTCATACTGTGTACTCAGTCGTTGTAACAACAATAAATGCCCCAGATGGAAGGGTTGAAAACGCCCGATAAATAATGCCTTCATATCAAACCAACGAATCGCGAAGGAAGATTTTTACTTTTTCTTTTGCTTTTAACAAATAATCTGTTTTTTTTTTAATTTTTTCCTTCTTCAGATTTAAGAGGAGTTTGCATCTTCCGCTCTGACTCCAGTTCCACTTTACCAATGATTTTCGGAGGTCGCATCTCCTTTAATTTCCGCAACAGCTCCTCTTTTCCTTCACCGACTAATGCTGTTTGCAGAACATCGGTTAACGTCTCGACTGGGATGATTTCAATTAATGCTTTATATTTATCCTCAATGAGCACATCATTCATATTCGCCTTCGGGATAAGCACAGTCTTCAATCCGGCCTCAGCAGCTGCCTCGATTTTTGCTGTTACACCACCAATCGGAAGCACGGTCCCTCGGATGCTAATTGAGCCAGTCATTGCGACATCCTGTCGCACCGGAACATTCTCCATTGCGGAAATCACTGCGGTGATCAGAGAAATACTCGCAGAGTCACCCTCAACGCCCTCATACGTGCCAATAAACTGAATATGAATGTCATGTTTGGAGATATCCCTACCCATATATTTTTTGATAATCGCGGAGATGTTCTGTACTGATTCTTTTGCGATATCCCCAAGTTTCCCGGTTGCAATCACCTTTCCCTCAGATTGTGATCCTGCAGGGGTTACTTCCGCAACAATCGGCAAGACCAACCCAGAAAACTCGCTCATTGAAGGATCAGCAGAATGCACGGCAAGACCGTTCACAACACCGACTTCTACACCCAGGGTTCTAAAGGAACGATAGGTCTTCTGTGACTCCAATGCCCGATCCGCGACCTGTTGTTCTAACGATCGAGCGATACGTTTTGCCTCAATTACATGCTGCTGCGTGATAATTTTATCTTTTCGCTCGTAGGCAATATCCCCAGCAACCCTGATCAAACCACCAAGTTCTCGTAATCGTAATGACAGTTTCCCTTTCCGGCCTGCTCGACGCTGTGCCTCATGGATGACTTCTGCGACCGCTTCTTTATCGAAATGACAAATCTTCCCGTCTTTCTTTACTTCTTGAGCAACAAACCGAATCAGTTTCTCTCGATTCTCATGAGTATCATCCATCACGCTGTTGAGGTAGTTTTCATATCCATATCCTCGAATACGAGATCGCAATGCAGGATGCATTCCATTTAACGCATCAAGGTTCCCTGCACAAACCAGGATAAAATCACATGGTGCCGGTTCTGTTTTTACCATTGCACCAAAACTCCGTTCTGACTGCCCCGTGATCTGAAATTTTTTCTCCTGAATCGCGGTTAACAGATGCTGCTGCGAGGGTAAACTTAACGTGTTAATCTCATCAATATATAACACTCCTTTATGCGCCCGGTGGATCGCTCCAGCTTCTACAAGTTGATGCGGTGGGGTTTCTAATCCAGCAGATTGAAACGGGTCATGACGCACATCACCAAGTAATGCACCAGAATGTGCAGCAGTGGCATCAATAAACGGGGGTACATCATTCTTCTCGTGAGATACAAGGAGCTTCGGAATCATATGCAGTTCCCGTCTCTGAGAAAACCCGCCTCTTGCGACAATTAAATACACCATGACTGCTGCAATCACACCAAAAATCGCATATTCAAAATGTTGGGTGACTATCGCCCCAACGAAGGATAATGTCACAATCAACAAAACAATGCCAAGAATCATACTGTTTTGCTGCTCCCCTTTTCGTTTCGCTTCCTCTCGCTGCGTCTTAATAATCTCATGTGCCTTTCCCGCAGGAACAACACGGATAGTTGGAGTATTAGTATCCTCGTTATTTGGATAGACGATAATATCTTCAAGTTCCCCTTTCGGTAAAAACTCGGTCATGGCACGAGCAACCATAGACTTCCCCGTTCCAGGGTCACCGATTAACATCACATGTCGTTTCTGTTCAGCTGCTTTCTTGACAATAGCAACGGACTGATCTTGTCCAATAACCTGATCTAGGAGGCTTTCGGGGACTTTGATTTCCTCAGTTGTTTTAAATTTAATACCCTGGATCCATTTATCGATAGGAGGTAACTCCTCTTTACCTTGTTCATTTTGTTCCAGTTGCACTTCTGTTTGTTTTGTGGCCATGTTCAAAACTCCCTACGTACGAGTTCACTATAGAGCGTACTCGTTGCAGATTCACCGACATATACGCATTGCATATATCAATTTTTTTCTTTCCTGAGAAATGAAACGCCGTTGACTTTATAATACATTAGTTAATATCGCTTGAGTAATGACTTTTGACAGAAAAACGCTGATTATTCCAGATAAAACCTATTTTGAGGAACAAGTGATTATAACCAAAGGAGATGTGGTAATCGGCGATCGATCGCTCCTGCGATTTGGGGTCAACACCGATGGTCGAATCTTTGTCGGAGAACACGCAATTATCGATGGAAATCTTGAGGCGACAAACGATGTGCGCGTGGATATTTTTTCAACGATTGGCGGAGATATCAAGAGCGGGGGTAATGTTTATTTGGGAGAGAAAGCGAAGATTAAAGGGACACTATCGCTCAAAGGGGACTTGGATGTTGGTGATAGTGTCGAAATTGAAAAAGGGTTTGAAGCGAAAGGGTGGATTAATATAAGGAACCCCGTTCCAGTTGTTATATATATTTTTGTATATCTCATGCAGTTGTTGAAAATGGGACGAAGTGAAGAAATCGAACGCATACTCGAAGAACTTGAACAAAACGAAGGAGGAACAATACCTATTTCGGAATCATTCCTTTTTTTACCTAATAACTCCATTATCAGTGTATCAAATTCAAAAGTGGACGGGAGTCTTCAAATCGGCAAAGAATGTAAACTACCAGGTAACTACGACATCAAAGGAAACATCTCGGTTGATGAGAAATCAGAGATCCTTGGCACCTTGAAAGCGACTGGGAACGTCTTCTGTGGAAAAAAGGTAAAAATCCATGGAAACATTACCTCTACAGGCACGGTCAATATCACTGAACAGGTTGAGATTTTCGGGAACGTTTCCGGGGAAGAGATATTTCTTTCAAAAACCGCATCAATACAAGGAACACTCCTCGGAAAGAAAGGCATCTCATTTCAAGATGTCTTAAAAGAACAGGCCACTGAAAAGGTTAAACGCTTTGAAAGCGATGTCGATGTTGTTGATGAAGTAAAAGAAATGTTGGAGTAGAAAAAATGCAACTCGGAATTGTTGGAAAACCAAATGTCGGGAAATCCACATTTTTCAACGCCGCAACCAAAGCCCATGCGGAGGTTGCCAACTACCCTTTCACTACGATTGAAGCAAATCGTGGTGTCATGTACATCCGCAAACCATGCCCCTGCAGAGACATTCATGTAACGTGTACACCTCGAAACTCACGATGTCTCAATGGAATACGATTTGTGCCTATCGAAGCAATCGATGTTGCCGGATTAGTACCAGATGCCCATAAAGGAAAAGGATTGGGAAATAAGTTCCTTGATGATTTACGACAAGCGCACGCACTTATTCATATCGTAGACGCATCAGGAAGTACTGACGCAGAAGGAAATCCTTGCGAAGTGGGTGCCCATGACCCACTCTCAGACGTTGCATTTCTAGAAAAAGAAATCAATTATTGGCTCTTCGGCATCATTAAGAAAAGCTGGGAAATTATTGCACGAAAATGTGAACTTGAAGGAAAAAAAATTGAAAAAATGCTCACGGAGCAGCTCACAGGACTGGGAATAAAGGAAGAACATATCACGGGAGCCATACGGAAAATCAATCTTAATACAGCCAAACCATCTCAGTGGAGAGACGAGGAGATTTTCAAACTCACAGACTATGTGCGCGCGATTAGCAAACCAATCATCATCGCGTTTAACAAATGTGACAAAGCTCCAGAGAACCTCATGGAAAAAAGAAACGAACTGACAAAATACATAGTTATTCCAGCTAGTGCAGAAAGTGAACTTGCACTCAGCAACGCGGCAGAAAAAGGAATGATTGCATATACACCGGGCAGTAATGATTTTACGTTACTAAAAAAAGAAGAAATCACCGAAAAACAACTCAAAGCATTGGAATACATCAGAACTCATGTGCTCGCAAAGTATGGTTCAACTGGTGTGCAGCGATGCATAGACGAAGCAGTACGGATGCTTGACCTCATCGTCGTGTACCCAGTGGAGGACGAACATCATCTCACCGACAAAGAAGGACGGGTGCTGCCTGATGCACATTTAATCCCACGAGGCTCAACCGCAAAAGACCTCGCCTATAAAGTTCATACTGATCTAGGGGACCATTTCATCAGGGGAATCGATGCACGCGCACATCGCGTTATCGGTGCAGATCACCCCCTAAAAGACGGGGATATCATCAGCATCATCGCAGATGTTTAAAAACATGAAGGGGATACTTTGTCGAGCATGTAGGTGCATAAAGAGCTGCATAGCAGAGGGATAATGAGCTGCCCTGTAGATGCATAGGTAGCTGCAAAACAGCCTTTTATAGTCCTCAGCAGTTGCTTTTTTGGGATCACTCAACAATAAACTTCATTAGGAGGAAGAAAGGTGTCAATAAGAAAAATCAGCAATAAAAGACTCTCTAGAAATCTCAAAACAAGAAAAGCACCGTTACGGGTGCTTCCTATGACAACATTTCATATAAGACACCGAGTAAAACAAAAAATTAAAAAACAAGTGATGGAGGAAAACAAACTCACACCGCTTCCTCCTTCAACAATTCAATACACGGTGGAAGAAGTAACTCGAACCACGGGGAAAAGCGTAAAAAAATCTGGGAGAAAGGGGCCGATTACGGTACGGCCTTTTATGAATCTTCACTTCACCATGAATGCGTTACAATGGATCTTTTTATTGATCTTTATCTATCTTGCTGCTGGTACGGCCATTGTGATGATTCAAGACGGAACTGAGTCACTAAAAAATATCGTCATTTACAGCATTATTGGGTTCTTCACGTTCTTCATGGGGTACATTGGCTGGATTCTCGCACGCGATGTTCTTGAGATAGTCTCAGGTAAGAAAAACACTCAGAATGAAGCTGAATTTGAAGTATAAGTCTTGCTTCATACTCTATCTCTTTATATCATTCTTTTTTATTCTCTTTTTGAGGTATGATACGTGATCTTGTTTGATAACCATCTACACCTTCGGAGAGACGGAAGGTTTCTTGATGCAGTGCGAGAGTTCCAAAATGCTGGCGGAACCCATTTCATTCTCTGTCAATATCCGATGCCGGTACTTGTCTTGAAAGAGAAAAGCTACAAATCTTGTTATCAAGAGACGCTACAAATGGCAGAGGAGATACGTGCTGCTGTGGGAATCGGTGTGTTTGTTGTTGTCGGTCCGTATCCTGTTGATATTCTCCCGTTGCAAGAAAAATTCGGAAGAGAGATAGCAATCGCGATCATGAAAAAGGGGATGGATGAAGCAGCAGTATTATGTGAAGAGCGGAAATGTATCGCCATCGGTGAAATCGGACGGCCACATTTTCCTGTCGATCAACAAATTCTTCAAGATTCAAATGATATTCTTTTCTATGGTATGCAGAAAGCAAAAGACGTTGGAGTACCTGTTGTCCTACACACAGAAAGTACGACACCTATGCAATGCAAAGAGCTTGTTGAAATTGGTAGAAAAGTTGGTCTAAACCCAGAAAAAATAGTGAAACATTTTTCGCCTCCGCTTATCACATCTGATGAAAATTTTGGTCTTATGCCATCTGTTCTTGCGATTAAAAAGAATATTGTTGAGGCATTACAGAAAGGTGTACGGTTTTTAATGGAAACGGATTATATCGATGACCTCCGACGGCCAGGAGCTGTGCTAGGGCCAAAAACAGTCCCCAAACTTACAAAAAACCTGCTTGCAGAGAACATCATGTCAGAACAACAAGCTCACATGATCCATGTAGAAAATCCGCAGAACACATATGCTATTGAACTGGAACACTAAAAAAAAGAACACCGGTTCAGGCTTTTCGAGGTGAAATACTGTTTTAAAGAGGTAAATGATTTATTGATACCAATCGGAGGATATTATGTCAACCTTTCGAGGGTTCATCGCAATCGATATTAAAGCCACACCTCAGATAACATCGTTTGAAAAAGAGATAGCAAAAACAGGTGCTGATGTTAAACTTGTTGAACCAGGAAACATCCACATCACAGTAAAATTCCTTGGAGACACCGATGAAAATCTTATCAATGCCATCGAACAGAGTATGAAAGAATCGGTGCTTGCAATAAAACCATTTCTCATCACACTCAAAGGAACCGGTGTATTCCCTAATCAAAACTATATGAAAGTTTTATGGATTGGAATCATTGATGGAGGCAACATTGAAACCATTGTACATGCCATTGATGAAAAACTTGAACCGCTCGGATTTAAAAAAGAAAACAGAGGTTTTTCTCCCCATTTAACCGTAGGCCGCGTAAAAACAGCAAGAAATAAAGACCAACTCCTCAAAGTGATAGAAAACTACAAAGCAGTCGAATTCACTATTCAAAAGGTACAATCAATTACACTTAAAAAAAGCGAGCTCACTCCAAAAGGACCAATCTATACAACCCTTAGGGAGGTATCACTATAAGATGGCGGTGAAATCATAGACTATTGGTTTGTTGTCATTGGGGTGCTGAATCTCTTTCTGTTTTTTATTGCAATGTTGTTTCTCGTCCCAAAGAAAATCTGGAAAACATCATGGTCTGATTATAAACAAATGTTCTCGTATCATTCCGTATATCTTCTTCTTATCATTGTTGTTGTCGCTGTTCACCTTCTCGAAGTAAACATCATCGATTCGTTTATGACAAGACTCGTCGGTAGTAACTTCACACCAACGATTCAAATGATTGAAGACGGGGTCGTCTACTGGTTTTCACAAAACTGGACACCGGTGCTTGTGTATTTTTTTGTCTTCATTTACATCGTTCTGTACCCATTTACCCTTTGGTTTTCACTACTCTATTTCCTGATTGCTGATGAGAGAAAAGCAATGAAAACATTTGCATATGCACTGGTGATTATCTACGCGATTGCATTACCGTTTTATCTGTTTCTCCCAGTCACAAACGTCTATATTTATTATGGATCTGCTTCAGCACTAAATACAGTCATCCCTGGTGTTGAACAGTTCTTCTATGCCGCTACAACAAACAACAATTGTTTCCCCTCGCTCCACGTTGCAATGGCATTGCTCGTCGCAAAAACCGTTTCCCTTACAAATAACAAAAGATTCATCTACCTTGCGTACTTCTGCGCTTTCTGTGTGATCTGCTCAGTTATCTATTTAGCCATCCACTGGATAACCGATGTAATCGGTGGAATACTCCTTGCATTCGCGGTATTCTACCTTGTCAAACGATTCATAAAGGAGACATAAATGATCCCAGGCTCAGAACCAATTGAGACCAACGTGCTTAAAAAAATCACGCCAGATGCAACAGAAAAAAAACAGATAGACCGCATCATCGCAACACTTAAAGAACAAGTCGCCAAAGAAATCAAAAAAACCAAGATACCAATCACCATTGAACTAGTCGGTTCCACCGCAAAAGACACCTATATACGAACCTCGGTCGATATCGACCTTTTCCTGGTCTTTCCCACCACGGTTTCGCGAGAAGTACTACAAGAAAAAGGCCTTACGATCGGACGAGCGATTCTTGAACAACAAGAAGAATGCTTCGCTGAACACCCCTATGTCCGAGGTGTGTTCCAGGGCTATAAAACCGAACTTGTCCCTTGCTATAAAATAGAGTTCGCGTCGCAGAAACTTTCCGCAGTCGACCGCACACCATTGCACACAAGATATGTGAAAAAACATCTGAACGAATCACAGAAAAAAGAAGTCAGACTCTTCAAACAATTCCTGAAAGGCATCGGCTGCTACGGTGCAGAAGCAGAAATCGAAGGATTCTCCGGATACCTCTGCGAAATCATGATTATAAAATACAAAACGTTTCAACAACTGGTTGAGAATGTTCAATACTGGCATCATGGAGAAACACTCGCCCTTGAAGAAGGAACGTCCCCTCTTTTTGAGACACCGTTAACCTTCATCGACCCAGTGGACTCTGAAAGAAACGTCGCTTCTGCTCTCTCAAAAGACAAATTTGAGCTATTCATTACCGCATGCAAGGAATATACAAAGAAACCGCGTCTCACCTTCTTCTTTCCCAACGAACTCCAACCCTGGTCGCTAGAGAAAATCAAGCAAGTAATTGGAACAAACGTGTTCGTCGGCGTAAACCTACCAAAACCAGAAATTATCCCTGAAAACCTCTACCCGCAGGTACGAAAAGCTGTACGAGCAATTAGAGATCTCTGCGAGCAGTATGAATTCACGATTCTAGATGCCACATTTTCTATTGAGAAGGCAAACGTGTATATTGTTCTTCGCCCAAAGACAAGAACCCTATCGAAAATCGTTCTGCATGCGGGACCACCGGTCATGCTGAAAAAAAATGCAGAGGAATTCATACAAAAATGGTTCGACAACCCGCGAACAAGAAAAAAACCATTTGAAAAAAACAAACGATTATACGTTGAAATAGAACGCGAGTACACCAATATCCAAGACCTTTTAGAAGACCAGATAAAACAACTCAGTCTAGGTAAACATATTGACCTTGTGATTCGAAAAGGGTTTATGATTATTGATCATAACGATCTTCTTACTGAGAACCTACGATTGTTTTGGACAACGTATCTTGACACACGAACGACCTGGGAACGCTAAGATTACCTGTTTTCTCCATCCGCTACATCGGAATATTTTTATGATAAAAGGAGTTCTGAAATACAAATATTTTTTCTTGGTTTGTTTTCTCCTTTCATATTTCAGTTATCACCATAAAAACAATGGGGCAAGAGCGTTTTATATCTTTTGCTCGAGGAAAAACAGGATTGCCAAACAAAAAGTCCTCACATCATCTACAATTTCATACTTGCTCTTTTCATCTACTGTTTAATATTGATATATAGAAGTGATAAATTTCGCATGGAATGCTGTTCCAAGGATAAAATTTGTACTTTCCCATCCGAATTTGTAAGGGAATAAAATATTTATCCCAGTAAATCCTATTGCCCCAACCGTTTCATTATATTGATTATGTTCTCCATTATAATGTAGTATTCCTCCATCCAAATGACCGTTCCATCTTACTATGTCATTTAAACCCGCAGTGAATACCCAACCATTTCTTGAACGGTTATAACTGTCATAAAATCCTATATGGCACCAAAAAAAGATAGGTTGAATTAAACAAATATTTAAACATATAGTAAACATCCATCCAGTAAAAATATCTTCCTGTTGTTGTTCAACAATCCTATATAAAATATTATGAATAACTAAACAATTAGAATAACTGATAAGTAAACAACACCAATTATCATTATAA
>JADBLO010000069.1 GCA_014894395.1 Thermoplasmata archaeon | reverse complement strand
TCAATCCCGAGAGGAGATAGGTGTTGCCGTTCAGGTGTATGATGCGGTACGTCAGCTTCTGCCGCATGGATTCGTTATTCAGTTCGTACGCTTCCCCAAGTGGCAGAGCACACTTGAACTGTCCGAGTGCATCCTTGAAATCAACCCCTGCATCGGAGATCGTGACGTTTCCGGTGAGCTTCCCTGAGGCATTCCAGATGTCGAGGTTCTGATGGTCCAGCTTGGTGATGAACACCAGGTACGAGCTTGCATCATTGAGCCCATACTGTGACGGTGGGTGATTCTGTAACACAGTCTTTGTCGCATTGCTCAGCATGATTTCTTCCTTAAGTCCAGTATTCCCGTAACTCCAGGTAACGTCGGTGCCGGTGAAGACATCTTCATAGGTTATGGAATTGCCATTTGTCTGTCCCTGGCTGCTCTGCACGTTCTGCAGGTACTGGTACGCCCAGTTGCTCTGGGGATCAACGTATCCGACGCCCACAAGCTTACTTCGGATGACATGAGTGGTGGGATTGTCTGATCTATTGTACGTGAACGCTACTGGCCAATCGTTCTGCGCATTGGATTTGAAGTAGACGCCGAATAACCCACAATCATCCCCTGTCCGATATCCGTAGTTGTAGGCAGGATGATCGCTTGTCAACTGATTTAGGGAATTGTTGATCGGCATCCACATACCGTTATCTTCCTTGTAGTTCACCGGCCCTTGGTATGCTTCAAGGATGTTTTCACCCGTGGAATCATTGTAATATGTATTCCAGGTGAGCCCTCGACCAACCAGTGTATAGTTTTCCGGCGGGTTCGGGGGGTCGGTGATGTTGATGTATTGGTTGCCATTGTAGCTATCTTTCAGGGTGGCGATGCCGATGGTCGCCGCAGCGGAGACATGGAAGTGATGCTCACTGCTACTGTTACTATTATTGTAGATATCAGAAGCCCAGATAATGTAGTTGTACTGTCCGGTTTGCCAGGTGGTGTTGAAAATGTATTGATAGGTATTTCCCGAGATATGAGTCATTGTATAATTTCCTGTTTCGTCATTCGGGTAATCAATACAAACCTTCACGATATCGACATAACTCCCAGGTGCGGTAACATCGGTAGAAATGGTTACGTTGTATCCGAAACCGACAGTATGAGGATTCTCAGTCACGTTATTTATCTGGGGTTTCGCATAATTACAGTAAATGGAATACAATCTGTTTTCGATGGTGAACGTCGGATAAGTTGGTGGAATACCATAATCTGAATCGTTGTAACGGCCACGAGAGAATAAAAAATTATCGTAACGAATTTTAGCATTGGAGTTGTTGCCCCAGATAGTGAGTACATATTCTGTATCTTTTGTAAGAGCTGGTTTTAATCCTGTGAAATTAAGTGTGACCCATATGGAATCGGGAGTGGACCCTCTCCCTGATACTGGTGTCCATGCTTCGGTTGTTCCTATAAGCATCGAATCGTTCTTTCTGTAAATCATGCATTTGTACTCTGGTGGACCAGGTGGATTCGTACAAACCACACGAACATATGCCGTGATGCTGTCAGCGGTGTTGTTTTCATTCGCAGTAAAGACAGACCCAGTTATGTTGCTCTCAACACCTTTGGTGTAACTTCCCACTTTGGTATACCCAAATGAATGATACAGGTTAAAGGGGTTTGAAGAGGCTGTTGTTGCATTATACTCATTTGTCCAAAAAACGATCTTGTTAATCCGTCCGGTGGAGTTGTAGCCTCTTAAATATATCGAGAAATTCCCCTTGGCGTATTGGTCCGGGATGGTAAAAACAAGTTCTGCTGTTCTTTTGCCGGATTTCACTGTGTAATTTGTAAATGCATAGGTTTCATTCGCTGGAGGATTACCGTATTTATTATATCGTAGTTCAACCATGACAAGATCATTTGGTATGGCGGAATTAATGGTGAAATTAGCTTTGATAGAATCGTGTAAACCGTCTCCATCATCTGGTGAATCAATAGCCGCATAGGTTACATTGCTAAACCAGCAGTTGGGATTAACACAGTAATACTTCGTAACATTCCATACCGTATCAGTTGTATAGTTTAGGTCATTGTAATCTAACTCACTCATGACATCTCCTTTTGTATGGTCATGACCGGTTTTATGTTGAATAGCCCGATACTGTTGTTCACCGAATTCGATAAATGGAATACCTTGCATCCAAAAAGGAAATGCGTCGTTATGTGGTGTAGTAAACGATGAATGACGAGGAATGACATTAATTATACCATCATAATTTGTTGATTTTGTTATATTATCTACTATTTTGTAGATATCATATGCTCCAGATTCATCATTTTTTTTGCAACATTTTACATCCAAAGTTGTACAATTCTTATAGGCAAGTACATCAAGGTTAATCATCATTAAAACAGTACTAGGATTAAGATCACCTTCAAGTATATGTTCTATTACCCAGTCTCTGGACCCCCTATCAATCCATTCCTCACCGCAAAAAGCAATGAACGTGGTGTCGTACTTTGGAATAATTCTGCTATCATTCATATACTTCAAAATACCGAGCATTATCGCAACACCGATAGGATCATCGATAGCCATCTGCCCCCACATCCCATCAAGGTGACCGCCGCTAATTATCACTCTTTTGCTATGATCCCGTCCTTCTACAGTACAATAGACGTTATAACAAGCTGGATTTTCTTTCTGCTGAGTACCGGAATAGTCGGCATAAAGGGTTCCTTCCTCATCGTACCACTCGAAAATTTTATGATTATGATTATTATTGCAATGAATTGTATAATTGACGTAATATTGAGGTTTTAGAAGGCATGAATAATAATGCTCTTTAAAAAGAAACTGATTCCAAACAATTAAGTATTCTAGTCCATTTGGGACACCCATCCAGTGAGTTTCATCATATAAAATATCAGTGACTATAGCCCCTTTAACATGTCGATTCAGCATCCTCACCATAGTTAACATATCTTGATCACTTAAATTAACAAGGAAAAATTTATCGTCATCTAATATTGGGTCTGTGGAACAGCTATAGATTGTCAGATTTCCATTTTCAGGAATAGGACTATCATAAGGTGTGAATACTCCGACAACAATGCTATTATTCTGCGTCATATTATACAATAAACTACCATTTTCCGTTGAAACAGCTAATCCGGGAATCGGCAAATCCCAGTTCGAAATATTAGAGATATTATCCCTCATTAAAATGAATGCAAAACCGTTGGAGTTATTCACAAGATTAACAGTCTCATTAAACTCATCATCAGAACAATTGATCAGATGAACCTTCATATACGTCTCATTTTCAGAAGCGTTCGAATAATTCGAAATATAAGTCAATTCCCCGTAGAAACTCACATTGGAACTATTAAACAAACGATAAGAAATGTTGAACAATGATTCGTATTCTTCTAATCCACCTCGACCAGGGGAGATCCTTTCAACCTTGATGTTTTCTCCGGAATAGGATGCTTGGTTCAGGACACTCCACCTTGGAGCAAGGTAACATTCATTATTGGAAATAACCGCCTCGCAATCTCCTTTATGAAGGGTTAAACTGAAACTCGTTACTTCCATCTTATTATTTAGGTCTATTTGTTCTTTCGTTGGTAATTCCTCCATTTTGTTATTGTCTATATAGTATTTCGCAAATCTATCCATCCAATTTTTCGTAAGGTTTGCAGCATGTCTTTCACCTGGTGTACCAAACCATCTCCCCATCTGTATACCATGGTTTAAACCATTAGTCCCAAATACTATTTTGGACAACACTTCCGTGATATTGTAAATCAGGATATAGTTCAAACCAACATTTCCGGGTTCGCTGCAAGGAGTTGCTTCTACTTTTGTCGTCTTAGGGATGATCCCGATAATTGCCGTTAAACACACCAGCATACAAATACAAATACTCACTATCTTTCTATTCATACTTCCTCACCCATATATTGCTAATATGGTGAATACCAAAGGTTAATATTAATGTTTTGCAAAAAGCTATTGAAAACACAAATGATTCATAAAGCTCTATTTTTAGGTAAATTTAGTAAAAGTCATTAGTTTTTGGACAAATTAATAAATTAGGATTCAATTACATCC
>JADBLO010000135.1 GCA_014894395.1 Thermoplasmata archaeon | reverse complement strand
AAAAAACAGGGTGGTCATTGAGCATGTCCAACCTGAAATCGATGGTGGTTATTTCCCCATCAAAAGAATTATCGGAGAAAAAGTAAAGGTCACAGCTGATATCTTTGCCGACGGTCATGACCAGGTCAGAGCCGCCCTTCTGTTTCGAAAACAAGGGAAAGAAAAATGGCAACTTTCTCCGATGAGTTTTGTAGGAAATGACCGGTGGTCTGGAGAATTCACAGTTGAAGAAATCGGAATCTACGAGTATACCATCGAAGGATGGGTCGATCATTTAATGACCTGGCTGAAAGATATCCAAAAAAGATTTCAGGCGCAGGAAAAAATTAAAGTTGACATCTTAAGCGGTATTCCTCTCCTGGAAAGATTAACCCAACAAATAACCTTAAAGGGAGAAAAATATATTAGCCAGCTGATTAGCAGATTAAAGGAAGAAGAGCATCCCGAAAAATTAATGGCTATTCTCCAAGACAAACTACTGATAGTTATTATCGAAGAAAATCCTTTAAAAAATCATAAAACCCGCTATCCCAAGGAATTAAAGGTGATAGTCGATCGAAAAAAAGCTTTATTCAGCGCCTGGTATGAGCTGTTTCCCCGTTCCTGTTCACCAGAAATAAACCAGCAGGGCACTTTTTTGGATTGTGAAAAGATCCTGCCTGATATTGCTAATCTGGGTTTTGACATTCTGTATTTCCCCCCGATTCATCCCATTGGAATGACTCACCGCAAGGGGAAGAATAATGCCATAACTACCCAAAAAGGAGACCCGGGGAGTCCCTGGGCAATCGGGGATGAAACAGGCGGCCATATGGCTATTCATCCCCAACTGGGAAGCCTAAATGATTTACATCGATTGATCAAAAAAGCAAAAGAATATGGTATTGAAATAGCCCTGGATCTGGCTTTTCAATGTTCCCGGGATCATCCTTATATTAAAACCCATCCAGAATGGTTTAGATGGCGGGCTGACGGAACCATCCAGTATGCCGAAAATCCGCCGAAAAAATATGAGGATATCGTTCCCTTTGATTTTGAAACAGGTCACTGGCAAGAATTATGGCAAGAACTCAAGAAAATTACCCTTTACTGGGTAGAACAAGGGATTAAAATCTTTCGCGTTGATAATCCTCATACTAAACCTTTTCTATTTTGGGAGTGGTTGATTGGCCAGGTTAAAGAAAAATATCCGGAAGTTATCTTTCTGTCAGAATCCTTTACCAGGCCCAAAGTGATGTATCGTCTGGCCAAAATCGGTTTTACCCAATCTTATAATTATTTCACCTGGAGAAATACCAAATATGAATTAACGGAATACCTGAATGAGCTGACCAATACCGGGGTTAGAGAATATTTTCGGCCCAATTTTTGGCCCAACACCCCGGATATCCTGTCTGAATACCTACAATTAGGAGGCCAGTCGGCTTTTTTCATTCGGTTCATTTTAGCTGCCACCCTATCTTCCAATTACGGAATTTATGGACCTCCCTATGAACGGTTTATCAATCAGGCTGTTTCCGGAAAAGAAGAATATCTAAATTCGGAGAAATATGAAATAAAACAATGGGAAAATAAAGATATCAAAGAGAGCACTCGTGATTTTATTTCCCGAATCAATCAAATCAGACGGGAAAATCCTGCCTTGCAAATGACCAATAATCTCAAATTTTATCATGTTGATAATGATAATTTGCTTTATTTTGGTAAATTTAGCGAAGATCTTTCTGATATTATTTTAATTGTTATTAACCTGGATCCTCATTACATCCAGTCCGGATGGGTTCAGGTACCGCTATCCGAAATGGGTATAAAACCTGATCAGCCCTTCCTGGCTCAGGACCTGTTGGGGGGCGATCAATATATCTGGCAAGGTGAATACAATTACGTGGAATTAAATCCGAATATCCTCCCTGCTCATATCCTTAAAATCAAAAAAAAACTTAAGAAAGAAACTGACTTTGATTATTTCATATAAGGAGGTCTCATGACTACCCAAGAGACTTATCTGGAAACCCCTTTATGGTACAAAGATGCCATTATCTATGAACTTCACGTAAAAACATTTTATGATAAAAATGAAGACGGAATCGGCGATTTTCAGGGATTAACCGAAAAATTAGATTACCTGGACCGTCTGGGAATTAACACCATCTGGCTGCTTCCTTTTTTCCCATCTCCCTTAAAGGATGATGGATATGATATTGCTGACTATTTCAATATCCATCCCAATTACGGTAATTTACGCCATTTCAAGTATTTTTTAAAAGAAGCTCATCGACGGGAAATGAAAGTGGTTATAGAATTGGTCTTAAACCATACCTCTGACCAGCATATCTGGTTTCAAAGGGCAAGAAAGGGAGGCCCTAATTCAAGATGGGGAAAGTTTTATATCTGGAGTGAAACCCCGGATAAATACCAGGAGGCCCGAATTATTTTTAAAGATTTCGAATCATCCAACTGGACCAGAGACCCGATATCTGGCTATTATTACTGGCATCGTTTCTATTCTCATCAGCCCGATTTAAATTATGATAATCCGGAGGTCCAGAAAGCCATGTTGAAAGTGATTGATTTCTGGATGAAAATGGGGGTTGACGGAATCCGTCTGGATGCGGTTCCCTATTTATTTGAAAGAGAAGGAACCAATTGTGAAAACCTGCCGGAATCACTGGATTTTTTAAAAAAAATACGTTCCCATATGGATAAGCATTACCAAAACAGGATGATACTGGCAGAAGCGAATCAATGGCCGGAAGATGCCATCCAATATTTCGGTCAAGGAGACGCCTGCCATATGGCTTTTCACTTCCCGCTAATGCCCCGCATGTTTATGGCGCTAAAAATGGAGGATCGATTTCCCATCATTGATATTTTAGAACAAACCCCATCGATTCCGGAAAACTGTCAATGGGCTCTTTTTTTAAGAAACCACGATGAATTGACCCTGGAAATGGTCACTGATGAGGAAAGAGATTATATGTATCGAGTGTACGCCCGGGATACTACCGCCCGAATTAATTTGGGTATTCGCCGACGACTGGCTCCCTTGTTGGATAATCACCGAAGAAAAATGGAAATTATGAATATACTCCTTTTTTCTCTACCGGGAACCCCGACCATCTATTATGGTGACGAAATTGCCATGGGAGATAATCACTTCCTGGGAGACCGGGATGGAGTGAGAACCCCGATGCAATGGAGCACAGACCGTAATGCCGGTTTTTCTCGAGCTAACACCCAAAAACTCTATCTACCGGTCATTATCGATCCGGAATACCATTATGAAACCGTGAACGTGGAAAACCAGGAAAGAAATCAAACATCATTTCTTTGGTGGATGAAAAGAGTGATCGATATGCGAAAAAAATATAAAGCCTTCGGTAGAGGGGAAATTGAATTTCTTCATCCGGAAAATTACAAGATTCTGGCTTTTATTCGTCGATATCAAGATGAAATTATCCTGGTAGTGGTCAATTTATCCCGCTTTTCCCAGGTGGCAGAATTGGATTTAGCCCAATATGCCGGGTATCATCCGGTAGAAATTTTCAGTAAAAATCAGTTTCCGGTCATTAAGGGAACGCCCTATATCTTAACCATGGGATTTCATGACTATTTCTGTTTTTCCCTCCAAAAAGAAGATGATCCGGGAATGACCCAAAAAAGGGAACAAATCCCGGTCTTAAGTACCCAAACCAATTGGCTAAACCTTTTTGAAGGCAAAACAGCCCAACTGTTGGAAAGTACGATTATTCCCTCTTTCTTAAAAGAACAGCGCTGGTTTGGCAAAAAATCACAAAGAATAAGAAAAGTTAATATCACAGAAAAAATACCGGTAAGAAATGCGAATAGTACTTCTTTGTTGGTTTTTCTAAAAGTTGGCTATGATGAAGGATTGGAAGAATATTACCTTCTTCCTCTTTCTTATCTGGAAAAGGAAAAAGCAGAATACCTCCAGCGTGAAATGCCGCAATCCGTTTTATTTAAAGTTCATTCTGATAACCAGGATGGCATTGTCTGTGATGCAGTCCATGATACTGCATTTCATCAAACCTTGTTCCAACTTATTGCCAAACGACGAATGATTAGCGGTAAGCAAGGAA
>JADBLO010000145.1 GCA_014894395.1 Thermoplasmata archaeon | reverse complement strand
ATCACATTTTCCCCAAGGATGCTGCTAAATAGTCAGATTTTAGAAAACGCTCCACGATAAAAAGCATGATAATATTCGGTGTCATCATGAGCAGTGCCACTACTGAGGCATTGGTTCGTACGAAATTATACCCCATAAATGAATAGAGAATGGTAGGTATGGTCTCGAAGGTAGGGGTACCGATAATAAAAGTCAGGTTGAACTCTTCGATACTGACAGTAAACGCAAAGATCATACCTGCCAGCAATCCAGGACGAATCATGGGCAAGAAGATATCCCTGATTTTAACGAAAGTATTTGCCCCTAGATTCTCTGCCGCGTCTATCACGTCTTGGGGGATTGCCTGGAAACTGGTGGTCATCACCCGGATCATATAGGGTATGCTCATAAGCGTGTGTGCAAGCACCAGACCAAAAAACGTTTGACTCAATCCGAATGCGGCGAAGACCCTGCTGAGGAAAAGCGCTACCACCATCCCAGGCATGATGATAGGGAGGAGCACCACCAGCATAAAAAGTTTCTTCCCGGGTATTCTCTTTCTACCCAATACATAGGAGGTGGGCAATGATAAGACTAATGAGAGAAGCACTGCCAGCGGAGCGAGACTATAGCTAGTACGCAATGCCCGTCCGATATTGGTATAATCGAATACAAATTTCCATTGCGCAAGCGAAAAGCTTGGCGGGAAAATATTCGGGTAAGACCAGGGGTTCTTCGGATCAACCAAAGACCACATCACAGCCATAAGGATTGGAATACCGACCCACAAAATCAGGACGATCATAAAAAAGATCATCAGGAGCAAGTAGAAATGCCTCATCCTTCGTGCCTGGATGAGATGTAGGGGTATTTTTACTGTGCTATCTATTGAAGCCATACTAAACCTCTCCCTTAAAAAGTTCCGCGAATCGTGAATAGGCCCAAATAACAATGAACGCGGTCACGATAATGATCACTCCCAATACAGCTGCCTGATCCCATTCCTGATATATGGTGGCCATGATCTGCATCCGTTGTGCCATGGAAGAGGGATAGATCGGTCCTGCGACACTGCATATGGGGAAATCTCCAAAGGCCTTGATAAACATGAGGATCATAGAAACCAATATCCCGGGCATGGACAACGGCACATACATCCTGAAAAATACCGACCAGTACCCCGCCCCCAGATTTTTCGCTGCATCGATGGTATCATCCCTGATCGACGCTAACGCCGCCATCACGATCAGCAGCACAAAGGGCAGGTTCTTCCAGATCTGAATGAATACTACCCCCCAGCCGAATTTGTCATTGAGCATGCGCAATGGCTCATTGATCAGATTAAGCCGCATGAGTGCAGTATTCACCAGCCCATGGTAGGAAATAAGGTTCAGGATGAGAAAAGCTGCCACCAAGGCAGGTATAAAGAGCGGCACTTTGATGATAGAACCCAGGATTCCTTTTCCGGTTCCACCTTTTCTGAAGAACAATGCGATGGGAAAGGCAACTACTACGGTACCTATCGAACTTAAAAGACCCATCTTGAGGGAAAAGAACAGAGAATCCATGGATTCTCTGGTTTGCAATATCGCTTTCCAGTTTTCTAAGGTGAACATCGACTTTCCTGTGATACTAAAGAGACCGAAGCTTTGCACGAGGGTCAGGAAGATTGAGGATCCAATAAACAACAGGATGAATCCCACACCTGGAAAAAGCATCAGAATATCTATGGGCGAAATCTCCTTTTCTTTCATCTTTTACCTCCTCAAGATGCTGAAGGCGTCTTCGGGAATACTGAACTCCATGACTTCTCCCGCAACGAGTTTCCTGGATTCATCAGTTTGGGCACGCATCTTGTTTCCCTGAACATCCATGAAGATATCGCTAATATTTCCCATGAATACAGCCTGCAGGATTTTCCCCTTGACTCTATTCGGTGCTCCTGGGGTATAGATCTTCATATCCTCAGGTCGCCAGACGAACTTCACTGTTTTACTCGCTTCAGGTATCTTCTGGCCATCAGAGACGATCACCACCTTTCCAAAAGGAGCTTCCACGGTATACCGGCTGCCATCTCTGGATACTATGGTCCCTTCATAGATATTCGCCAAACCGATAAATCCAGCCACAAAACTGGTTTCAGGATTCCGGTAGATGGTGTAGGGGTCCCCTAACTGTTCAATATGACCTCGGTTCATAACCACAATCCTGTCCGATATCGCCAGGGCCTCATCCTGGTCATGGGTCACATAGATAGTTGTTATTCCCAGCCGTTTTTGCATTTCCCGTATCTCAACCCGCACCTGTACACGTAACTTGGCATCCAGGTTAGAAAGCGGTTCATCAAAAAGAAGAACTTGAGGCTCTGTCACGATAGCTCTTGCCAGAGCGACCCGTTGCTGCTGCCCTCCTGACAGCTCCCCGGGTTTGCGTTTTTCCAAACCCTCAATTCCCAACATCCCCATCACTTTTAAGACCCTTTCCTTCTGTTCCTGTTGTGAAATTTTCTGCATTTTCAACCCGAAGCTTATGTTGTTCCAGACGGACATATGGGGAAATAAGGCATAGGATTGGAAGCACATGGCTGTATTCCGCTTGTTTGGGGAAATATTGTTCATGATCTTGTCTCCAAAAAAGATCTCACCCTCGTCAGGATAGCAGAATCCTGCAATGGTTCTTAAGGTTGTTGTCTTCCCACAGCCTGAAGGGCCGAGCAGGGTGACAAATTCACCATCAGCCACTTCTAAGCTTAGGTTATCCACAGCAAGGACTTCACTAAATCTTTTGGTTAAGTTTACAATTCTCAGGTTTGCCACAAGACTCCCCTATTCGTATAAAATTTAAAGCTTACAGCACAACTTTATTTTAGACTGCAGGTGGTCTCCGCGAGCCGGGGATGGATTATCCCCGGCCCGTATTCGCACACCCTTTATTTCATCAACACATTCTTGACGAACTCGGAAATCATGAAACTTTTGTAAGGCGCAGGGAACCATGCAATCGCATTATTCGCTCTGTCTTCTTCGGTCAACAGCGTTCCTTCAATAGGAATATCGGTTCTTGCGGGATAGGCACCCACCATCTCGAACTTCTTAAGCTGCTGCTCTTTTGAGATGATATGATAGATAAAAAGCGCTGCGGCGGCCTTGTTCGGTGAATTCTTAAGCACACCCAGGGTATCTCCACCACCGGCTGCCCCCATCCGTGGAATATACATTTTGGCTCTGGTGAAGATGTTGCCTTTATTCATCATATCCTTGACATTGTCATCCCAAGCGAAGGTCATGGCGATCTCGCCGTCATTGAGCCTGGTGATGGAGTCATTGTTTGATACGGTAAAGGTCAGCTTATCCTTGCGGGCATTGACCCACTCCCAAGCCAGATTCCAATTCGCCACCTTCTCCGGAACCACGTCGGTGTCGCCCTTATACTTGTCCAAACCTCCGGTGGTCTCCTTGATCAATGTGTGAACGAAGGATTGGCCGGAACCACCTTTTGAAGGATCGTTGAAGCCGAATTTCTTGGGATTGGCATCTATCCATGCTTCGAGTTCTGCCCAGGTCTGGGGCGGATTGGAAACACGTTCCGGATCATAGAGAATACCGGTCTGGTTTCTATGGAAGGGAGTGAGATATCCTTTGGTCAACACACCCTCCTGAACTTCCCAGATAGTCGGAGCCAGCTTGTCTGCATCGGGTATCACGTTTTTCATGGGTCCGTAGAACAGATCCAGATCCATAGTGGTCTTCACCCACTGTCCTCCAACAATCATTACGTCGATGGTGCCAACGGCACGATCCTTCTCCGATATGGCTTTATTGAAATTAGCTGTCTGATCCCCGATAATCAAATTGACTTTAACGCCATATTGACTCTCAAATGCCTCAGCTGCATCTTTAAAGTAGTCCGCGAAATACCAGGCATAGAAGGTTACCTGCCCTTCCGCCTTAGCAGCAGCAACTATCTCGTCCCAGCTGGCTGTCTGCAGGTCAATTTCCTGTGCCGCTGCTGCAAAAATCATTCCTGAAAGAAATACAGTCAAACATAAAAGCATAAACAAAAAAGTTAAGCGACTTTTTAAATTATTTTTCATTTTTACCTCCAAAAAAATTTTCAAATTTTAAAAAATACTTAGGAATAATTTT
>JADBLO010000119.1 GCA_014894395.1 Thermoplasmata archaeon | reverse complement strand
TTTTCTTCAAATAATTTACCTAAAATTTCTGGAAATAATTCTCAGACAAGCTCAAAAGAAAAATTTATTTCTTTTTTAGATATGGTAATCCTGTTCGTTTGTTGACACCAGTTGTATACCCATCGGGCATATCGCAGGGTTTGCCACTTTTTGGTTTGTTTCCTGCTTTGCAAAAATAGTATATTTTCTGGTTTCTTCCGCCTTTCAGCTGGACTTCGCGTGTGTGTAGGACATACCCATCTTTTTCAAATGCCATATTATTTCCTCGGAGTAGCGTAAGGGGAGAATATTATATAAAGGTTCCCTGACCGATGGTAACTCAGCGACTACCTGCACAAAAAATAAGTTAGTTTTAGATATATAGGTTTTTAAAGAAATAATTGTTAGGAAATTGTAAGTTTGATGGAGGATTAAGATGAACATCACTAGGCGATTTATGGTTGAGGTCACAAGCATAGGCAATCCTGTGACCGAGAAACAATTAGCAGATGCTATCAGGGTGATACCAGGGATTAAAAGCATTGATATACTGGCAATCTACCGAGATGGATTAAAAAAATAAAAAAGCATTTTCTATCTCCCAGACTTTCCATGCTCTATTTTAACATAATGTAATTTTAAAAGATATCTTTTTAAGGAAGCAAATGTTGATTTCGACCTGGGCAAGACAGTAAATATTTACTTGTCCATGTTTACTGGTAAATTCAAGCTCTTTTCCCGATGAGAATCTTGTGGCTATTATGTCAAATCCTTATAGGAAGTACGAGATTTAAACTTCGAGTTGGTATCCCTTCCCCTGCACTAATTTATGCTAAAAGCTCACTTTCTTCAGTTACTGGGGTCCATACTGTTTGAAGCGTTTTTTTTTGTCCCTAAATATTTGATAAACTCAATACCACCTGCAGCAAATAACCGCATCATATTGAACTGTCGTTTAAGACCTTTGTTTGACGCAAGTAATTTAACAACAATTCGAAGATTATTAATCTGTGACAGGTTTCGTTGTCCATCTAATTGGAAATCCTGTGTATCTACATTAAAATTAATTGTACTTTCATTCAGTTTCCCTTGGATAACTTGAATATGTTCCACCGTATCTTTTGTGGTTTTAAAAATCCAACTTGTAGGAGGTGCCCCATCATTTTTCACGGTGATTTGTATTGTTTGAGCGCCAAGTAACCTTAAAAATCTGGACATCTCTATGACATTGTGCATACCTACTGTTTCAGTGTATTTTTTAATTACTGGGTCTGGTGATGCCTCCAGAAACTCCCGAGCATGCTGACTAAAATTACCCTCTTGAAGTTGAGAACCAGCATCAACTGAAAATGTCAGTTCAGCTAATCGATCAGCGATGAACGTTGTTAATGGTGTTTTAGTCTTGTATTTTATCATACGTATTCGTTCTCTTTCGATGAAAGTATCTATTGTCCAGAATTTTGCCATGCATATTGATGCTAGTTCTTCAATTCGTTCCCTTGACAGATGTTTGGTTTTGAATACGGAATGCATTTCATCGAATCTATTCCAATCGGTTTCAAAGATTAAACCCTGTGAGTTTAACTCAGCATAAAATTTTGTTCCTGGATATGGTGTAGCAATACCATACGCGGAACTTGTAAGCCCGATTTTTTTCGCATACTGCGGGAATTTTAATATTTCATCTTCAGTCTGATCTGGTAAACCAATAACAAACGTGCCCCCAGCAGATCCACCCCATTTTCTAATATTATTAGCTGCTTTAACGTGAACATCGGTTTTTAAACCTTTAGACGTTGAATTAATATCCTTCATATTTGGACTTTCAATACCCATTTCAAAGTCCTCTATCCCCACTGCAATCATTTTTCGTACAATCTCAGGATGTTTCGCTATTGAATCAGGTCGTACCTTTACGCCGAATTTTATATCTAATTTATGCTCGGCGAGTATGTCGCAAAATTGTTCAACGAGTTTAGGGTTACCCATAAAATGCGGGTCTGTAACCTCTATACTAAGAGGTTTTTCATTATGAAATTTAACCATTTCTAAAATCTCTTCGATCACGTTCTCCGGAGAACGATATCGCTGATGACTGTTACTCATGTTAGGCTCACAACAAAAACTACATCGACCCCAGCAGCCCCTAGACGTTGTAAGCACATCATATTCTCTATCCCGCGTTATCGTCGTATGATATGTATATCGCCTGAGATGTCGTGCTGGAAACGGAAGGCTATCTAAATCCTCGATGAATTCTTGATTCGGATTATGAATTATTTCTTTACCATCTTTATAAGAAACACCGTTAACACATTTTGCATCCCCTTTTGTAATCAGTTTATGCATTATGTGTTCACCTTCACCTCGAACCACGATGTCTACTTGCGAGTGAGAGAGCAATTCATCTGGAATTACTGTAGGGTGATATCCGCCAAGAACCGTCGTGATACCTTGATTTTTTGCATATTTTGCAATTTGTAACCCTTCGCTGTGTTCTGTTGCAGACATTGAAATTCCAACGAGATCTGGCTTAAGCATGTCCAAATATTTTTCAACAGTTTTTTGAATCGGCTTAGGTTCCATCTCTAAATCTATAATATTGACTTCATCAACTACATCCTCTACATATGCAGCAATATACTCAAGGCCAGTAGGAATTATATCAAATGCAAAAGATAGACCATGTCTCCCAGATGGTTTAATGAGTAGAATTTTTTTGAACGACATTTTTATGCTCCGCTAGAGTCCTCGTATTCTCGATTTGAAATTATATTCCGTTATCATTTTTTTACCATGTTTCAACCTGAAGTAAGGATATAATAACAAATTTTGTGTAGATTTGTTGTCTCTAGGTCCACCACAAGGAAGACCCGAAGAGAGTTCATAGAAATATTCCGTACCTTCCATGATATCACATTTACGAGTTTTATAACGGTAAGAAAATCTAGTATTTAAATAAATTATAAAAACTTTACCTATGAAAACACTTTCGCTATGTAATCAATTATATACCATTAGTTATTAATCGTCAATCATTTTCATGTCGGTAATTTTGTGTTCAAATCCCTTCCCCTGCACTTGTTTTTATTAAAAATTTAAAGAACATAATCACTGCGGATGCGATAAAAGAGAAAGTATGAAATCATAGGGAATATTATTCTCCTTTTTCTAAAAAACATTAAAAAATATATTCCTAAGAACTTGCTCGATTATATTATATATTGGCGGATGGACTTAGGAATATATTCCTCGAAAGACCTTTGAAAAACTCTTAAATTATATAATCCACGATAAACCAAGAATTATTCTATATAAATCTACTCCTGCTTGAGCATTGTTCCGTTTTCATCGATTTCTTTCCGTCGTATTCTCGACGAACTAATTGGTTGGTTATCCTCTGAAAGCACAAACGGGATGACAACGATTTGTAATGGTTTTTTCCCGAGTTGTTTTCGTCTCTTGTTGATCTCTTCCGCAGTCGGTTTGGTTTCCGGGGAGACGACGATTGCATCGAAATCTCCTTCGAGCGTTTGACCAAATATATTGCAGAGCGGTTGAATGGTGGCCTGCTCAAGAACATTTTCTTCTGCTAAGAACTGTTCTATCGATTGTTTCCTCTTCTCAAACGATGCAAGCTCTCCTTTCTTTTTTGCCATTGCAGCGTATGTCACGCCAATAAAAACAGAACCTTTCGCTCCTGCGACCTGAAACGCTTTTTTGAGGAGCGCTTTATGTCCTTTATGAAGAGGATAAAACGTCCCGCCGAGGCATACGTTCATACGAGTAACCATGGCAAAAGAATCTTTAAATGTATGTGTTCGGAAAACTATTTAATTCTGTGATTTGATGCATCTTTCATTAAAAGGATGGGATTATGAGCACAAAACATGCAACTTTTTTTGTGTTGATGCTGAGTTTTTTATTAATAAACGGTCTTTCGATGCTCTATCTTACTGAACAGACAGCTGCAGCTGGAAGAGAGATTTATGTTGATGATAGTTTCTCCTATCCTAGAGATGGCACTGCAGAGCACCCGTATCTAACAATCACTGAGGCTATGAACCTCGCAAGTGAAGGCGATACTATTTTTGTGTTTAGTGGAACCTATAATGAAAGTCTTACCATCAATAAACGTATTTCTCTTATCGGTGGAATTGATGATCAACCAAGTATTATTTCTCGCGGTGCTGAACTAAAATACATGGTAGAGATCACCGCGGATTTCGTAACTTTGGAAAATTTCGTCATACAAGATAAAGGACGCCATATTACATCGCAGTATGGTGCACTTGTCCATGTGACTGCAAATAATGTTGTTTTACAGAAGAATAATATTTCAAGCTGTGATCTCTGGGGAATTTATCTTGATTCATCTGATGATAATACCATTAGTGGAAATTTGATTAACGACACCAAAGGAGTGTTCGTATCCTCCTCGAATAATAACGTTTTTTCAAGCAATGACATCTCCAATTCAAGTGATGCTGGGATAAACCTCCGTTCCTCAAATAGAAATATTCTCTATCAAAACCGTTTCACTACTAGTACTTTTGGGATCTACGCAAGAGATTGTTCAAATACGAACATTACCCTGAACACAATCACGAAAAACCTTTTCCATGGTATCTATTTGACTGGAGATAGAAATGATGTTATTCGAGCAAATTTTTTTAAAATTAACACCGTGAGCGGAGTCACCCTCGATTCCTACGACTGTACCGTTGTAGATAATATGTTCGATCGTGGTCAAATCGGTATCAGTCTGCAAAAAACCGGATGTCAAATACGTAATAATACCTTTCAAAACATGAGCTCTACCGCTCTTTCTGCAATTCAGGGAAGTAAAAATAACATCATATGCTTGAATCATTTCCTCAGAAATAATAAGAATGCAAGAGAGCAAGGGAGTAATCAATGGGATGACGGGACGAAAGGAAATTATTGGGATACCTACAAGTATGTGGATAGAAATCGCGATGGCATCGGGGACCTTCCCTTTACAGTTGCTACAGGTGGTCTGGATCGATATCCTGTCGGTATTTTCTTAAAACCACCACAAAAACCTTCAGATCCATCACCCGCGGATGATAAAGAGAATGTCGGCTTGAAAGTTAAATTATATGTGAAGATTGTCGATGTTGATAGTAGCATGATCCCGACTGTCAATTTCTATAACGCAGCGGACAATACGTTTATTGGTTCTGCTAAGAATGTGGCTAATGGGAAGAATGCGTCGTGCAGTCTGACGTTGCCGTTTGATACGACCTATGCCTGGTATACTATAGCGAACGATAGCCTGCAGGAAAATCAATCTGATATCTGGTTTTTTACGACGAAACAGCGGCCTCCCGAGAATAAAAAACCGGTGGCTAATCCAGGGGGACCATATCTAACGACACTTAATCAGTCGGTCTCCTTCGATGGTTCTGAGAGCAGTGATCCTGATGGAACCATTATTTTTTACCGGTGGAATTTTGGGGATGGAAGCAGTCAGATTCTTGACAAGACACCGATACATACGTACATAGACCCTGGCGTCTACACCGTAACCTTAACGGTTGTTGATAATGATGGACGAAGCAGTATGGCGAATACGACCGCGACGATCCAAGGAACCATTTATTTGAATAGTCCTCCTGTTGCGATGTTCACTGCTCTTTCTTCGGTTTCGGTGAACCAGCAGGTAAGCTTCGATGCTTCTGGGAGTAACGATACCGATGGTACAATTGTTGGGTATCGTTGGGATTTCAATGGCGATGGAATCTTTGATACCGACTGGCTGAATGTCTCAGTAACAACCAATACGTTTTCTTCTGTTGGTTCCTCAATTGTGACTTTAGAAGTCAAAGATGATGGGGATGCAACCGGGTCATTTTCAACCACTATCGCTGTGAAGGCGGTGGAGAAGAAAACCCCTGGGTTTGATATCATTCTCGTGTTGCTTGCTGTTCTTGTCGGGCTCCTCATATACAACAAGCAAAGAAGATAAGGACTGAGCCGCTAGAGGAACACTTCTATCTCTTTTATATATTTAAATGAAAAGTTATAAATACCTTCGAAGCTCACTCTCCTATCGATGTGGAATTATTTCGATAGGGGACAATCTGGAATCACCCGGGTTGCAGGGATTTGTGGTATTTTCATCCCTGTTGTTATTTTCACGTGTCTGGGGCTTTCGATTGCTTCATCCCCCTGGTTTACCTGGACACAACACGCGTTAAGTGACCTCGGTATCCAAGCAAACACTGCCGCGTTATTCAATTATGGTATGATCCTTGGTGGTATTCTTACCTTAGTTTTTTCCCTTGGATTGATAAAGATTTTATCCAATAAAATCGGGGCGTATCTTCTTGCGTTGAGCTCCGTTGCTCTCATCGGAATTGGTTTGTTTCCAGAAACGCTCTTTGCTCTTCATTTTATTACGTCGGCATCGTTTTTTGTGCTTCTTACGGTTGCTTTGCTGATCATTGGACTGACTATAAAACAGAATCCGTTTGAGCGGAGCATGGGGTCTCTTGCCTTCGTATTTGCGTTGATAGCAATGGGTTCTACATTTTTTCTCTTCCATCTGGAAGGTATTGCGATCACGGAGGCGCTTTCGTGTTTTCCTGCGTTTGTCTGGTGTCTGATCGTTGGCGTGAAAATGACCCGCGTGTAGGTTTTAGATCATCACAACGAGGAATAAGACACCTGCGATGACTGGCTGATGGACGAGGTAGATTGCTAAGGAATGTTGGCCCAGCCAGGAGAATATTTTGGTTGGTTTGTATTTTGAGAGATCGGGGAGCGGGAATCTCCTTTTGTTGTCTTTGTAGAGGATGTTTCCGAGTGTAATCCCGATGAGGCAGACGCCAAGCCAGGGGAGGATTGGGAAATAATCAATGGTGTGTGCTGCAATATCTGATTGGTGGAAGCCAGCTGCGAGTTGGAAGATATTTGCGTTTTCCACCGTAAAAAAAGCTCCTATAGTTATCCCTGCGATGATGATTAGTGTTGCGAAGACGACGTTAGTAGATTTGAATTTAAGGAATGGCACACTGAGGATGATGCAGCATCCGATGCAATGAAGGACTCCAAAAAGAATTGGTCTATCGGGAAGGAACACTGCGGTGAGTAGGGTGAAGAGCATTCCAAGATTGAGGACCCAGAGTCCTCGTTGTATCGTTCGAAGGTACATCTTTTTTGGTTGGCTCTGGTATTTATTGTTGTTGACTGCTTGGCAGATTCCGACGAGCAGGAAGAACATGACTGGTACGATGATATTGAGTGAATAGAAATTTTTATTGAGAGAGAGTATTCCGAAGTAATCAAGATCCCAGAATAGATGAAGGATGATCATGAAAAGGATAGCAAATCCTCTGAGGATGTCCAATTCAATGAATCGTTGCGGTTGTCCCTTTTCTCCTTGTTGTTCTTGATTGGGAGTCATGTTGTTTTCTTCTCCTTATCTCTCCTTGTTATTGATATACTGTAACGTGTTAACTTCTAGCAATGATGATATTTAAACATAACGTGGCAAACTGCCAAAATGCAAAAAACAATCTCCAGAAGAAAACAGGCAAACAAAGAGGTGAAAAGCCGACGGAGGGATTTGGACCCCCGACCTGCTGATTACAAGTCAGCCGCTCAACCGGGCTAAGCTACGTCGGCGTGTTTCGTAGCGGTAATATCTATTCCTATATAAAATTCTCTTGGCGCATACGACTTGATCTTGCGAATCGATAAATCAGCGAGAATATAGCTATGTTCTGCAGCGATTTTTTTCAACGCATCAATTCTTGCTTCGATGTCTTCTTCCTTTATTATATCATAATAATGTACTATACACGTTTGCGCAGCAATGGACAACGCCAACGAAAAAAAATTGTAGGCTGAAAACGGAAGGTTCATAATAATCCGATCTGCTTTTTTAGGAACTACCTTTTCGACGTCGTTAGCATCAGCATGAATTATTTCAACCGTATCAAGGACATGATTCTGTTTCACATTCTGTTGTGCTAATAGTACCGCTTCTTTGTTTTTATCGATCGCATACACAATTTTTGGTTTCGCATACCGCGCAATCATGATGGAGAACGGGGCTACCCCGGCGAACATATCAACCACGATTTCCCCTGGCTTTACGAGATCAGCAACTCGTTTTCTTTCTGATGCAAGCCGTGGGGAAAAATACGTGGTTTCTACATCAACATCAAACGATAACCCATATTCAATATGTGTGGTGAAGGTTTGGTTTTCCCCGGCGATAATCGCGACATTTCGCGTGCGAAACTCCCCTGAAACAGGATCAATCAAACAGACCGTTCGAATATTTTTATGTGTCTCCAACAATGCTTTACCGATTTCCTTTCGATAGTGAAAAAGAGTTTTCGGCAACTTAATCAGAATAATTGCTCCCACCACATCATACGATGTCGGAAGCTCCCCCATGAGCTTCTTTGAGAGCTTGAGACGGTCTTTGTAGCAGTGAGGTTTTGCAGCTTTCAACTTAAATGATTTGGTGACAACCTTATAGGAATATAACTCATCTGGGATGTTTTTGACAGGAAAATAAATACATCCCCCTTCTTTTACTATCTCGACATCGTCGCGTAAAAGATTTCGTTCTCGCAGAGATCTCCGGAGGGGTTCAGCTTCTGTAAGCGGAGCACACACTGCCTTTGTTTTCTTTGTTGCCATCTCATCTATTGTATATATCTGATACATGAATAAACATTATGGAATGAATGCGAAAAAAGAAAGGAGTCCCGCCTCCCGGATTTGAACCGGGGACCTGCCGGTAACGGCCATAGAGTCTACAGCCGGCCGCTCCAGCCAGACTGAGCTAAGGCGGGGGAATCTGTCAAGCCCAAATAATGATAGGTATATTTATTAGTTAAGGTTTGTTTCTCAAGAACGTATCTTATGAGGCTGGGTGTGATTGTCTGTCCGCAGTGTAAACAAGTGAAAGGAGTGAATCTTTCTTCGAAGACCACAAAATGTACTGGCTGCGGAAAAACACTTACCTTGGAAAAGTTAAAAATATATTACGAAACCGAGTCTCAAGAAAAGTTACGGCAGGCGATCGGTCTACTCAACGCCGAGTTAGATGGGAAAAGCGTTATGTTCAAGAAATTGTTGCACGATAAACACGAATCGAAACGAAAAACCATTTAAGCGATTAATCTAAATTTTATACCAATAGTTGTTAATAAGATAAGGAAAGAAAATCGTAATCTATATAAACAAGGTAATTATTTAGGTGGTGAGGTCCGGTGAGGACGCCACTGTAAGTTACCTACTCTGTGATAGTGAGGGACTTATTTGTTGGTTCACGGTGTGAGCTAACAGGTGTTGTACCGGTGCCTTACGGAACATGATATATAATACACAAAATTTGGAGGACACAAAAAATGAAAGGAAACAAAATAATCGCTACCTTGGTAGTACTCGCAATGGTATTATCAACGCTGGTAGTATTGAATAAGTTAAATATTAACGTTATAGGAGAAGCTGGTGCAGCAACACCTGGCCGAACTGGGTGGGGAAACGCAACTACGGAATTAAAATATAATATAGGGTATGCATCTGATAGCATTATTATAAACACATCAGGTGGCAAGTGGACAAATGGAACAGTATATTATGTGTACTATCCTACCTATAAATGTAATGCTACAGTACCACAAGCATATCTATTTTCATGGGATGGACCCTATACTATAGGTGGTTTTCCTGTAACAGTAACAGCAACTACTGCAAATACACTTCTTACTGGAAAAGATAAACTCAACACTAATGGTAATGCTATTAAATTTAACCGATCAGGTATGTGGATATTTGATGATGTTGCTGCTGTTCATAAAGGGAATGACACAAGTACTTTTGCAGGATATATCTGGGTGAATGCTACAACGAACTTTACAATAAACTCTGTCACAGATATAAACTTTGGAGATTCAGGGACTAAGGAATTTTCTGTTGAAACAGGAGGAGTTGGTTGCAACATAGCTATCATGGATCCAGATAACCATACGTTTTATAATGAATATCGTTCCACAGGAGTAACTCTACCTATCGGTGTCGATAATTTTACAAAAGCAGGTGATTATACCATAAAAGCATATGCGGATCTCGATGCAATCACTGGCACAAATATCTATCATGATGTAGTAGTAACTAGCGATTATCAGAACTATAGCGCGTATTATGGAAGCGGTGGTACGTTCCCAGCATCTCCAAGCACACATGCCGAATACTATAGTTATACTAATGTTGGTCCTTGGGATCCACCAGAAATGAACGCCACAGACGTAACATTTACTGTAAACACCGGAGAACCAACTATTACCTTAACGAACACTACTATCTACTGGGGATTCGAAACAAGGATTGATGTCAACGTCACTGATAGTGATGGAAAAGGATTAACCAATAACAGTGCAGCAAAAACAAATTGTACTGCAATTAAACTAAAACACGGAAGCACTTATTATGATTACACTGATGTCTATATAAACGAAACTGGAAATGGTAACTATACTATTGAGATTCCACGTGTGCCATCAACTCCATGGGCGAATTGGTCAAACCTTGGTGCTACCGCTGGTGCTACCGCTGGTACCTGGAGAGTAGTTTTCACAAACAATAGCAACGACGATGATATTGATGAATGGAACGGTACCGCAAGTTTCGTTGTGAAGAGTGCAAGTCCACCAGTACAGCTAATACTTGTTAACTACACTGACAAAAAAGTAGATGTTCCTGTCTACGTCGATGGAGTTTATCATGCTCCGATAATAAATATCTCCTTCGATATCTTTGGGACAAGCATTAACGATGCTAAAGGAAGAGCATACTATGGTGACAACACTTCTTGGGAGGACGAGAAGAATATCACGGTGGAAGGCGATATCTTATATCCAGTCGATTCAACCACCCTTAGACACACTGGAATTAAAGGAAGATGGTATACTCATGTAACACCGACAAAACCAGGTGGAACAATCACAATAACAATCGATTGGCCTGGAGACGATAACGGAACCGCAACTCAAACCATTGAGATTGTCAACGGAACATACGTCACCTCAGCAGTTGATAAATTCACTGTTGGAGCGGATTACAACCTTACCGTCACCGTCACAGATATGGATGGTGACCCTGTGAAAAACGCTAATGTTTACCTCATGTGGGAAGGCAGTTCCACAGAGCTTAACAAAACGACTGGTGATAATAAGGTTGGGAACGGTCTCAATGGCGAATACACGTTCTGGATCAACCCTGATAATGATGATGATCACTATCCTACTACAGCTCCACAGAACATCACGATAGCGGCTATGTGGTACGCCGGCTTCTGGGGATACACTAAAGTAATCATGGAACGGGGCCACAATATGATGGTAAACGTCACATCGACAACTGCTTTTGCTGGAGATTCAACTGATTACGTTGTCGATATTAACCTCGTTGAAGGTGGACATCCAAACAAAGATGCAACTCTTATGTTAGACTTGTACAATTCAACTGGTGACCTTGTCACCGCAGTTGAAGACGTATGGCATGAATCAAACGCTTACCATATTACAGCAACAAAAGCCCTTTCAGCAGGAACCTACTACCTCTATGCCCATAACGACACACATGATAGTGCAGGACACAACGCAACACTGATCATTACTGCCTATACAGTCGCCTCTTCTCCCTCAGTACTTGCATGGAAGATTGATCAATCTGTCAACATGACTTTCCAGGTCACACCTGCTGGTAACGGTACGTTGACAATCGAGAACATGTCAAGCCTACCGAACTGCTCCGATGTGGGTGAAGCCATGGATATCGATATTCAAAATGGTGTAGGCACGCTTGATGATGTGAACGCAACAACCCTTGGAAACGTCACCTTTACCTATAACCCAGAAGATGGTGAAGATCGGCCTGCTGATGGATTACTCCGTGTGACAACCGCAACAGGGACCCCCAGTCCAGCTACAATCTATGTTGGAGAGGCAACCTCCGTCACTATTACCATTACCCACCCGGCAACCGGTGCTGCTTTACAGGGTGTCGAAGTTGGCTTAGACATCGACTTGAACAGTACCACGACCATCCTCAGCAAGTTACCCACGAATGCATTCACCGATGCACAAGGTAAAGTAACGTTTGCGATCACCGCAGAAGCAAGTGGTAACGTCACCATCTTCATTGAGAACGAAACAGATCCTGATAACGAATTCGTCATCGTTGCAACAGCTCGAAAGCAGATGACGATCAGTAATGATCCATCAGTTGACGAAGGGAAGACCTTCACCATTGAAGCAAAAACCAACGGAGAACTCATCACCGATGCGACAGTAACGTTCACCTTCAACGGACAAACCTGGCCGACCACAACCGGTGTCGCAACAATCACTGCTCCCTCCGTGCAAACCTCATTAACCTACTCAATCACGGCAACCACCGAGGGATACGCCAGCGTTTCAGGCACTATTATGGTCTTGAACGTTCCGAAACTTATCATCGCCGTCTCTGGTGACGTAAAAGCTGGACAGACATTCACCTTGACCATTGCTAACGATATGGGTAACCCCGTCATTGGTGCAACCATCACCTTTGAAGGAAAAACCTACACCACTGGTGCTGGCGGAGTTGTCACTTTAACTGCGCCTACAACTGAAGGCAGCTATCCAGTCTCAGCGACCTTCCCAGGATTTGGATCGGTATCATCCACAGTGACTGTCGTGAAAGGCGGCGGAATTCCCGGATTTGAACTCCTAACACTAGTCGCAGCAATCGGAGTAGCATTCCTGCTCCTCAGACGCAGACGGAACTAAACGCAAACATAAAGGGGTTTTACCCCTTTTTTATCTCTTTTTTTATCTTTTTTTTCAAAACCCTTTTAACCCCCTTGTTTTTATACTCTATCCTGGAGTGAGTAAATCTGAAGATCAGTATTGTTATCCCCGCAGTTAACGAGGAACGCGGTATTGGCAAAACCATTGACGCGGTGAACAGAGACTATTTAACGAAACATACATGGGATCTTGAGATCCTCATCGTCGATGGTGATTCCAAGGATAAAACAAGGGAAATCGCATCAAGCAAAGGAGCTCAGGTTATTCTAGAGAAACGAAAAGGATACGGCCGGGCTTATAAAATAGGGTTAGCCCAAGCAACAGGTGAAATCATCGTTACTGGTGATGCAGATGCGACCTACCCGTTTAATACCATCCATGAATACATCCAACTACTCCTTGATTCACACCTTGATTTCATCACCACGGATCGCTTTGCAGCACTCAAACACGGCTCGATGTCTCTCAAACACCGGTTCGGGAACCTGACCTTAGCCTGGACCCTTCGAATCCTTTTCTTAGTCAACATCCGAGACTCCCAATCAGGCATGTGGATCTTCAAACGAGACGCACTCTCCAAAATACAACCCTTAGAAACATTCAACGACGGCATGCCGTTCTCCGAAGAAATAAAGATAGAAATGTTCACCAATAGACACATCAAGGCAAAAGAAATACCATCAACCCTCTACCCACGAGAAGGCCAGGTGAAACTCGAAAGCTTCAAAGACGGCATAAAGAACCTAAAATTCCTCTTCAAAAAACGAGTAACCCCTTCTAAAAAAATCTGATGAGAAAACATATTCAACCTCTTCTTGTATCCCTTTTACGTGAGGAAAAAACCATGGATTCATTAATGACGGTATGGGTATTTTTCATCGGTATTATAATCGGAGTCATCGTAGGAATAGCACTCTCCTATCGAACAGCAATTACCCCGTTACATCAAAGAATAGGGAAACTCACCTCACAACAATATCACACGTTCATGAAACAGTACCCCTATAACCCTGAAAATTTCCGGTATCTTGGGGATCCTATCGATGGAATTCAATTTGAAGACGATAAAATCCTCTTTGTCTGGTTTAAAACAAGAAAAACAATTCGTACCCCAGAACAAGACCATATCAAGAGCATTCTAGAGAACGGAAACGTTAGTTGGTTTGAGTGGTCGACGAAATAATCTTTACAATCTCCTCATGAAGGGTTGTACTGATCAGCTTGCCGTCAGCCTTTCCTCGCAGCTCCTTCATCACCAGACCCATGAGTGGACCAAGCGCGCTCATCCCTCGTTCTTTGACAAAGTCTTTTCGCTCTGCAACGATTCTCCGTACAACCAGTACGATCTCCTTTTCCCCCGTGGGTTGGAAACCGCACCCTTGAATCGCATCCTCCACAGATGAATCGGGATGCATGACAAGATATTTCAAGATAGCAGGGACTGCTTCTTTTGCATACCTTCCTTTTAATAAAGCAGTAAACACCTCGATGAGCATTTTTTCATCGATAAATTCTAGTCGTATCCCTTCGTTTTGCAGCTCCGAAAACGTATTCAGATACGTCCGCATGATCACACTTTCCAGGACAGGGAATTGCTTCGCCAGCCGTTCGAAATCGTCTTCATAGCCGCTGGAGAGCAACTGATTGATTTGCTCCTCATTCAGGTTGTACTGCATGGTAAGTCGCTTTCGTTTCTCCTCAGGTTTCTCTGGGAGTTGTATCCGTCGTAATCGTTCTGTTGTTATTCGCACTGGAGGCACATCTGTCTCTGGATACATGCGTGCGGCGCCTGGTAACGGTCGCATATACTCAGTCGTGTTATCCGGAAGGCTTCTGCGGACCTCTTCAGGAACTCCATCAAAAAACATCGTTGCCCTTCGCAGAACAGCATTTAAGGCAGCATCAACCATGGTTTCATTACCGAGCGCGAGGACAAACGCATCCTGGCTACCCAGTTGTAATCGCTTACTCACTTCCTGCATCTCTTGTTCTGAGAAACCATAGCCTGGCATCTCATCGCTATGGATAATACCGCCGATACCTGAGGCAAGACCTGTGTAGACCGCAAGGTCTTTCCCGATACGTGTCTGCTCCAATTTAAGCAACCCATGATATCCAGCAAGACGGATTCCCTTGACAAGTCCCTTGTTTTTTAGCTGATTCTGAATCAGTTTCGATTTTGAATTCATAAACACAGCGGACAAGTCAATACTATGAATACCCTTCAGATCGCTTTTCTTGGCTCGACTCCTTAATGTTTCTGCGATTTCCAGAACACCCTTCTGTCGGAGCGCTTCATTTTCCGCTACCTTTGAAATTGAACTCAGCGATTGTATCCCTTTGACCTCGATACGTGCTCCGTACGCGATAGAAATATTCAGATCCTGTCGTATCGTCCCTAACCCTCGTTTCACCTTTTTTGTCGCCTGCAACAGCACCCCAAGCTGTTCAACTACCTGCTGTGCATGCTCTGGAGAGGTGATATCTGCCTCGGTGGTGATCTCAATAAGTGGTATCCCAAGACGGTCAAGACCGTAGTTCACCAGTTTCTCTTTCTCGGTGAGCTTCCGAGCAGCATCCTCCTCTAAGGCAAGGCTGGAAATCCGCACGTTCGTAAGTGACCCACCCATCGCAACCAAGGCGGTTCGCTGAAACCCGGTGGTGTTAGATCCGTCAATGACGATTTTCCTCATGAACTGTATTTCATCTACCGGTTTTGCGCCAAGAAGCATCGCCATGGTTAGACAGATATCGATTGCTTCTTCGTTCGCAGCATGTGGCGGCTCCTCATCTGCCTCCACCAGACACGTTGATGTCCCTGAGGCGGAATACAGGAACCGTCTCTTCCGCGCTGCTTCTTCAAGTGCAGCCCGGTCAACATCACCAAGTTCACTTTGCGTTGGTCGAAGCAGTCTTTCAAATGTATACTCAGCATTCTCTGTAATCTTGGATTGGCACTGACAAAACAACTTATGGGTATCAAGTTGCTGATGAATCTCTAATCCGGCCTTAAAACCAATCGCTTTATAATCCATAGACATCGACACGATACCAAACCAATATTTATTATGGTTACGACTAGCCAACGACTGAGAGCTCCTTTTCGATGTTCTTTCCTTTGAATCGATCAAGGCTAAGACTTTCAAGGACCTCAGAAGTCTTTTGTTCAGCGATCAACTCGGTAAGGAGGAATGATACCATCGGTGATATCATAAATCCATGACCACTAAACCCACTACACTGGATGAAGCCTTTCACCTCTTTTACCTCACCAAGGATAGGCCTCGCGTCAGGAGTCACATCATAAAACCCGGTCCAATGCCGCAACACATTCACATGTTTTAACACCGGAGCATACCTCGTCAATGTTTGTGCCATATGCGAAAGAAACGCAAACGTTGGCATCGTCTTATACCCTCCTTTCTCCTCGGGGATGGGGATGCCACCAACGATCTGTCCTTCTTTCTGCTGACTAAAATAAATCCCGTCTTTAAAAGAAATCACCATGGCTTCAAACAACGGCTGCAGCCGCTCTGTTGCCAGTATCTCCTTACGGAACGGGGTGAGAGGCAGTTTTACCTTTACCATCTCAGCTATTGTTTTAGAATCAATCCCTGCAGCGTTTACGACCACGTCCGTCTGTATGGTCCCCTGATCAGTCACCACTGCACGAATTGTTTTCTTTGCTGTTTTCACATTAATTACTGTGGTATGGGTGTTGATTTCAGCACCAAGTTTTCGTGCTGCATCCGCATACGCAAACGTGGTTTTAAAAGGGTTCGCATGACCATCGGTCGGACAGAACGTCGCACCAATCGCCCTCATCCCCTTGATATCAAGGATGGGGACAACACCGGTTATTTCCTCTGGTTCCAAGATATTGACTGTTAACCCAAGGGATCGCTGCATCGCGACATTCTTTTCTGCTTGCTTCATCTCTTTTTCATCATGAACAGCAATCAGATACCCGCCTTGACGGAACTCAATATCCTGACCAAGCTGCTTACTTAACCGTTCGAAGATCTTAACACTTTGAATCGCAAGTTGCGCGTTCTCCCGTGTGGACCACTGCTGCCGAATCCCAGCACCACACGCGCCAGTCGCACCCGCTGAAAGATATCTTTTCTCAACAACGACGACATCCAACCCTTTTTTTGCGAGACGGTACGCAAGAGAACAACCGTTCACTCCACCGCCAATGATGACGACATCCGCCTTACTTTTCATCGTTCTCACTTGCCAGTGTTCCAAGAGACACAGGAACCAACGGAGGCCGGACCGTCGGAAGCCGAATCTTTGATATCTTCTTGCCGGTTTTCCTCTCAAGGATTCGTGCCACCAGCTGAATACAGACACGACCCTGACAAGGACCCATGCCAATCCGTAGTTTCTTGCGAAGCTCCTCGATATCCGTGTACCCTTCCTCAATTGCTTGAATTACATCTTCTTCGCTGATATCTTCACATCGACAGACGATACTTCGCTTCATGCATCAAACCTTTATGTTCCTAATATCCATTGCCAAACAGCTCTCGACCTCAATCGTAACAACCATGGTTTTCCCATGCTTCACTATTTTTTTAACTAACGCTTTACTCCGTACCGTACCTGTTCTATCCAATGCTTGTACACTGTCTCCTACCTTAGGCACTGTAATAAATTCATACGGTAACGTTACCCATGCTTTATCGTCTTTGACTTTTACCACAAAAATTGCTAAACCAGGACACACGCCAACACATTTCGTACACCCAATGCACTTCTCAAAATCATTCACTGGTGGCGCGTTGATATCTTTCATAGAGATCGCATGAACCGGACAGGAATCCACGCATGGGTTACAAGGGATCTCCTGAACACACTCAAGGATTGCGACCCCTTTTGCTAGCTGCTTCTTTGAGGGAACCTGCAACTCTTTCATCGAGAGTAAACCGGTTTTCTCATACTCACGCATGGTGTGCCTCCGCCAGTGTTGCTATTTTTTGCTTTGCGATCCGTGGTTTTTCCCCAAAAGGCCCTGCTCGGAGTTGCGCGAGTTCCTCACGATACTGTGCTAAGAGTTTCTTATTCTTAGAACGACCTAGAAGGATTGCTGGGGAAAGACCAGCAATTTTTCCTTCGATCATCGCGGTTGATGCCTCCTCAATACCAGAGGCATCCCCTGCCACATACACGCCTTTGACCGACGTCTGCATCGCCCCATCATGAGGAGCGACGTACCCACCTGCCTCAGGAATAAACTCAAGATCAACGCCAATCTGAGAGAGCAATCGAGTCGAAGGAGTCAAACCAACCGCAAGACAAATCGTATCACATTTGATATATTCCTCCGAGTCTTTGATTGGTTTCCAATTCTCATCAAGTCGTACGACAACCGCGCCTTCCACTTTCTTCTCGCCGCAAACTTCTTTGATAGAATGAGAGGTTTGTATCGGCACGCCGCATCGTCGGAGTTTCGCTGCATGAACATTATACCCGCCTATAACGGGGGCTGCCTCAACGACCCGGTCAACTGCAATACCGGCCTGTAATAATTGATATGACACAATCAAGCCGACGTTACCTGCGCCAACCATAAGGACACGCTCACCTGGCTTTACCCCATAGACGTTCATAAGTGTCTGAACAGCACCAGCTCCGTACACCCCGGGCAGGTCGTTACCAGGGAACAACAGCATGTTCTCCATAGCACCACAAGCCAGGATCACTGCGTCACATCGAACGTCGTACAATGTACTTGTGTATTCACGGCGTTCCACCACCCCAAACCGATGCTTTTTGTCACTCTCATAACAGCCAATAACGGTCGCATCGATCATAACCTGGATTTTCCCTTCACTCTCCAGTCTCCGCAGGTCGTTTTCCAGTTCTTTTGCGATATCAATACCCCGGGTGCCTGCACGTTCTTGTTTGGAACCAAAGAACTTATGGGTCTGTTTAACCAACTGTCCCCCAACACTTTGGTTTTCATCAACAATCAAGACCGATGCTCCCTGCGCCGCACTCTCGATTGCTGCGCACAGGCCAGCAGGACCAGCACCAACAATCAGCACATCAACATCGATAGTTTTTTTGGGTTCTCCGAAGAACTCTGCGTCTGGTAACTCAGCGAGTTTCTCTTGCATTTCAACAAGGATTCCTTCTTTCAAAGGCGCGATACAAGTCCGCACATTCGGAACACCGTTCACCCTCATCAGACACGAGGAACATTTCCCAATCCCGCAAAAAAACCCTCGAGGACTCCCGTACTTGAGACTGGTCGTCAACGTTCTCACCCCTGCCGCATGCAACGCAGCGGCGATCGTGTCACCCTCCTCGCCAACTATCTTCTTTTTTTGAAAATAAAACGGAAGCTCCGCTCGTTTCTTAAAATCAATAATGGGATGAGCTCGTATGCGCACACGATACCCCCTACCATCCTGGAATACAACACCCTTTAAAAGTATTACCTACAGGAGAGATGTCCTAAACGATTTGAACATCCTTTATCGGATGATGACGTTGTGCCATCTTCCGGATCATATTGATGTTTCGTCCGCCTTTCCCAATCAATTTTGACTTATCCCTGGGGTTCACCTCTATTCGCACCACGCTTGCATCATCGTTTCCTTCAAGGCTGACCTTGGTCACTTCATAGGGTTTGCAGAGATTTTGTACAAACCTGGCTTTATCCTCATCAAATTCAACGAACTTCACACTTTTCTTAAAAAGAGACCGGAGCTTCTCCAGATTCTTCGCTTTGCTTCCTATAGCGATCCCGAGTTGTCCTTTCTCAACGACAAACACCACACGGTCATCCTCAACGACACAGTCTCTGATGTTTGCCCCAGAATGTATGGATGCAAGGTTGATATACTGAACGGTCTCGTTTGAAAGGGTTATCTCTGCCATTCTGGTTATTTCCTTTTCTTCACGAGCTGCAGGATGTTTGATTCCCCTTCAGCAAGCACTGCAAAGGAGGAAACCGCAAAGCTCTTCCCGCAGGTATACCCAAGCTCAACACCATTGGAGGTGTAATTGTATAGTGGCACCTTGTTTTCCGTTACAAGGGTGGTAATAGCTTTGGCGTACGGGCAGTTATTTGCCATTACCACGAGTTTTGCTGTACCCTTCTGGATCGCTGCTTTCGTCTGTTTTTCCCCGATAATGATCTTTCCTTTCTTTGAAACATCTTTTAATGCTTTATTTACGTCTACCATCTATTTCCCCTTCTGTTTTGGTTTTCTTGTATTCATAACAAGTTCAATCGCACCAGTACCAAGGTTCACTGGCTGCCCAACGATAATGTTCTCTGCGACACCATTGAGCTCGTCTGATTCTCCCCGCTGACTCGCCAGCAGGAGATGATTCACCGTGATTTCAAACGCTGCTCGTGAAAGAACTGAACTTTTCTCACCACTGACACCATGTCGGCCAATCGCCCGGACGGTCCCATCAGCAGTCATCACATCAGCAACAAGCATGATATGTCTCATATCAACATTCAACCCCTGTTCTGACAAGGTAGCATTTGCTTCATGGATGATCATGTTTCGTGCTGCTTCAATCCCTAGTTCCCTAGCAATCCCATGGATATCATTCGTTGTTGTCCGGTAGGGGTCAACGCCTTCGATATCTAAGACTTCTTTGAGATTACTGCCTTCGCTGTAGATAACATACCCTTCATTCGGCTCCTTTCGGATGATGACTCGTTTGATCCCGTCGATTCCCTTGATTTTCAGGTTCTTGAGTGTCTCGTTCGTATTCTGAAGTATCTTATAACCAGGCTCATCCAACGTCACTTTCACGGTTTCTTTTTCGATTTTCGCAGAAAGTTTCCGGACCGACTGCACCCGCTCCAATAGTTCATTGATGGCGATTCCTTTTTTCTCCATGGTTTTCTTATTTGGTTTAATGGATATCGTGATGTTCACGAGGTCCATTTCGATATCAGCAACATCAGTGAGCCGGGTTATCTCTATCTTATTAGCGATCTCTTTTGCTAAATCTGGGTTCACCCGATACTCATCTCGAAGATAAATGTTCATCATGGGAGTTGATGGAGATGATCTGGCATCCACTATCTCAATTAATCGTGGTAATCCAAGGGTAACGTTAATTTCTGCGACACCAGCGTAGTGGAACGTTCTCATGGTCATCTGTGTGCCAGGCTCCCCGATGCTCTGCGCACCAATTATGCCACATGCTTCAGTCGGGTCAATCAGATTTTTCGCGTATTCTTCAAGTGCTTTTTCAACAATGTATTTCAATTTAGCCTCTAATTTTTTATCCCGTGCAACACGCTCGACAATACCATCGATAATAGAAATAGGCAGAAAATGGTTTTTCAGCAGTTTGTTTATTTCTGCTCGTATCACCTTGTATTCTTTCGGTTCTTCTACTGTTTTTATTGGCGGGGGAAGGAACGTTCGCTCCGGCTCTTTTTTCTTCTCAATTTTTTTCTCAGACGCTTTCGTTTCTTTTTTTGTTTTCTTTTCTACTGGTTTTTTCTTCTCGAGAACAGTCTCAACTTTTTGTAATTTTTTCGTAGGTTTTAGGACCTTGCTCTTTACCACTGTTTTCACGGGTTGTTTCTTTATGTTAACAGGGATGATTTTTGGCTTAGCCAATTTCACAGGCTTTTTCTTCTCCACTTTTTTTTGTGTGCGATTCTTCTTAGGAACTGGTTTTGCCATGTGATTATCCCTCCTGTTTCACATCATAAATGATCCGATCAAGATCCACTGCTTTTCCTGCGGTGCTTCGTGTAGGGTCAACCCCATCTTCACCATACATGAATTGGATGATTTCTCCACTTGTGTGTCGTACAGTCCCGTCGCTTTCTACTTTAAGGTCTTCTAATGCGTTGACGAGACGTCGCTGCATATACCCTGACCTGGAGGTACGAACAGCGGTATCAACAAGACCCTCTCGACCTCCCATCGAATGGAAGAAATATTCAGTGGGGTTCAGCCCGCTCTTGTAACTATTGGCAACGAATCCTTTTGCACTTGCTCCTAGGTCTCCTTTTTTGAAATGCGGCAAAGTCCGGTACTTGTATCCTCGGGAGATTCGTTCTCCTCGGACTGCTTGTTGCCCGACACACCCAGACATCTGAGACAGGTTCAGCATGGATCCCCTGGCGCCTGATTTTGCCATGATGACAGCGCTATTGTTCAACCCAAGGTATTTACTCGCGATTTCACCAGCCATGTCTCTTGCTCGACCAGTGACTCGCATGATCTCCATTTCTAAGGTTTCTTCCAGGCTTCGACCAGGGAGGGATTCAAGCTCCCCATGTTCATATGCAGTGACTAAGGTGTTGATCTTGTTTTGTGCTTTCTGCAATCCTTCCTCAATCTGTCGTTTTGCCTCCGCTGGTATATCCTCATCAGCAATACTCGTGGTAAACCCGATAACAGTCACCACCGCGATCCCTAGCCTTGTGACGTCATCAATGAACATTCTTCCTGCGGTCGTCCCATGATCTCTGATGATCCGCTCAATGATTCTGCCTTTGAATGCCCCAATGCTGTTTTCGTCAACGATTCCTTGTTTCAGTTTACCGTTTTTAACGATCACATACGCACCATTAGGACACTCAGCAGCTTTACAGACTTCACAGTGGAAACATGCTTTTGCTTTATACTCGATGCTTAAGTCCTTGGGGAGTAACACGCTGAAGATATCTTTTCCGTAGACAACACTCTCACCGTTTTCTTCATGGACCTCAGGGAACTTCCCCTTATACTTGAACGTTGCCAACATCTCAGAGGTTTTCTCTTTTGAAAACGTCTTATCCTGATAGGTAAGAAGGAAACAGCCTGAAATATGATCATGCAGCCCACCGATGATGATACCACCAAATCGAGGTGACATCAGATTCTCCTGCACTTTCATGAGAATCTCTGCTTCTGCTTTTGCCTCTTCACCCTGCAACACATGAAGGTTCATTTCATCACCATCAAAATCAGCGTTATACGGGGGACAGACAGAAAGGTTGAATCGGAATGACCGATTCGGCATGACCTTAATTCGATGCGCCATCATCGACATCCGATGCAAGGACGGCTGACGATTGAACAACGCGATATCTCCATTCATGAGCTGTCGTTCGATGATAAACCCAAGCTCAAGTTTATCAGAGATATCATCCGAGTTTTTCTCTGTGACTTTCATACGCTGCTCTACACCCTCACGGTATCGTTTCACGTAGTTCACATGAGGTCGGTAGTTGTCACCAGGCTTTTCCCCTTGAGCTGTTTGTTTAATGAGGTTCTTACACCATTCAAGGTTATGGGTGGTGACACGAACAGGTATGGTGAGTTCTCTGGCGATCTCTGCAGGTACACCAATTTCATTAATACTCAGATTGGGGTCCGGTGAAATAACCGTACGCGCGGAGAAATTCACTCGTTTCCCTGAAAGATTACTTCTGAACCTGCCTTCTTTTCCTTTCAATCGTTGCGCAAGGGTTTTCAGTGGTCTTCCGGACCTATGTCGCGCCGGCGGAATACCAGAGGTTTGATTATCCAGATAAGTGGTCACATGGTACTGTAAGAGCTCCCAGAGATCCTCGACGATTAATTGAGGCGCTCCAGCGTCCCGGTTTTCCTGTAACCGCTGGTTAATCCTGATGACATCAACAAGCTTATGGGTCAGATCATCTTCTGATCGTTCACCAGTCTCAAGGGTAACGGACGGTCGTACCGTGACCGGCGGTACCGGTAAAACGGTCAGAACCATCCATTCTGGTCGCGCTGAATGTACATTAATATCTAATAAAGGAAGGTCTTCATCAGGGATTTTCTCGAGCCACTCTCGAATCTCTGTTGGCGTGAGTTTCTTTCCGTTCTCCCGAAACGACGTGGGTTTATCCAAGTCGATTTTCCCACTAATAGCCCCGCACCGTGGACATGCGTCTGTTTTTACCGCGCTGCTGATAATCATCTTGAACATGTATGCGTTGTCGCGTCCCTCTGAGCTGTTTTTTATGATAGTTTTTCGGTACTCCTCCAACTCTTTATCGGAGAGAAGGATTCGTCCGCATTTCCGACAGGTCGCTCGTAAAGAATTCCTGATCGTCTTTACAAACCCGACATGAATCACCGGCATCGCAAGATCAATATGCCCGAAATGCCCTGGACATTTGTCTTTCCCGACTTTCAATCCGCACGTCTTACAACGCAGCCCAGGTTCAATGACACTAAGACGCTGATCCATCAGCCCCATGGTGATAGGGAACCCGTCATCATCGTAGGTATCAGCAGTAATAACCTTTGTAGCGCTCATCTTACGAATCTCAGTTGGCGAAAGCACTGAAAACTTCAACGCCCCAATCTTTTTTGTGATATTCCGTCCTGCCATTTCTTTTACCCCCTACACCAACGACTCCAGTTTAATACGTGGTACAACCACAAGAGATTTCAACTCATCAATCAGCAACTTGAACGCGTAGCTCATCTCCACTGGGTGGATATCTGCTTTATCACCACAGACCGGACAATGTAACCGCCCATGACGATCAATCATCGCGATATGACCACACGTGTTACAGACATACTTCATCGTGATATCTGATTCATCAAGTAATCGATCTTTAATGACCATGGCGGCACCATGACCAATGAGACAGTCACGTTCCATTTCTCCAAACCGCAGACCACCTTCCCTGGCTCGTCCCTCTGTTGGTTGTCGAGTGAGAATCTGCACGGGTCCTCGTGATCTGGCATGAATCTTACCTGCGACCATATGATGAAGCTTCTGATAATAGATACATCCAACAAAAATATCACATTCCAATGGTCGTCCGGTGAGTCCATCATAGAAGATTTCTTTACCCGCGTGGTTAAACCCATTTTTCACTAAAGCCGCTCGGAGTTGATCTTCGTCTTCCCCGCTAAAAGCTGTTCCATCAACGATTCGCCCCTCAAGTGATCCGACTTTCCCACCGATCATCTCAAGCACATGCGCAACCGTCATTCTTGATGGGATAGCATGTGGGTTAATGATTAAATCAGGTGTCATGCCGTCTTGGGTGAACGGCATGTTTTCCGCAGATACCACATATCCAATCACTCCTTTCTGACCATGTTTTGATGCGAACTTATCCCCGAGTTCAGGGATTCGTTGTTCTCTGACTTTTATCTTCACCATTCGTGACCCATTGACAGACTCAGACAACATGACTTTGTCAACAACACCGCCTTCCCCATGTTGAACCGTAACCGAGGTCTCTCTTCGTTTCTGAGGCGTAAGAAAATCAGTCGGTTCTTCAAGGAAACGCGGTGGTGATGTTTTCCCAATCAAAACGTCTCCGCCGTTTGCGCCACATTCTGGAGAAATCAACCCGTCTTCACCTAGATTGTTATACGCGTCTTCACTGCGGACGCCCCGACAATCCGGATTCGGGATTTCAAAATGATCCTCTTGACCACCAGGATATCGCTTCTCTTCACTGCTATATGTTCGGATGAATGTACTCCGACCGAGTCCTCGTTCGATCGATGACTTGCTCATGATCAAGGCATCTTCCATGTTATATCCCTGAAACGAGGCAACCGCGACAATATAGTTCTGCCCAGCAGGTCGTTCTCTAAATCGAATATAATTAATCGGATGTGTCTGCACTAACGGCATCTGTGGATAGTGAAGCAGATGACTCCGTGTGTCCGGTCGTATACGGTAGTTTGATGCACCGAACCCGAGCGATTGTTTTCCCATTCCTGCGCCCATCGTAATTCTTGGAGATGAGTTATGCTCCGGATAGGGAACAAGGGATGCACCGATCCCGAGAATGCACATCGGGTCGAGCTCCATATGGGTATGATCTGGGGTCAGATTTTCTTCTCGTAACGCAATGAGTGCGTTTTCTTCTTCTTCAGCATCTATGTATTCGACAGCCCCCTCATTGATAAGATTAGACCATTTCTTCTTTCCTTCTTTAAGCTCAGCAAGGTTTTTTTGATTTACCAAGAGTTTACCATTTTCAACAACAAGCAGCGGTCGTCGTAACCGTCCACAATCACAGTTCACAATTACATCGTTTCCTTCAATATCATAGGTAACATTGATTTCGGTACTCAGCATTCCCTTTCGTCGTCGTTCTCGCAATTTCTTGACAAGATCTGCACCGTTCGGATGCATCCCGATGAGGTCCCCGTTCAGATACACACGGGCACCTGTGACGTGTTTCGTCAGTTCCTTAATCCCAAGTTCTCGCAGGACTGTTTCCACTTCTTTTTCTCCGAAACCTTCTGAGATTTCGACAGTAAGTGCAAGGTTCTTGACCAGACCACAGTTCGGTCCTTCTGGCGTTTCATTCGGGCAAAGTCGTCCCCATTGGGTTGAATGCAAATCTCGTGCTTCGAAATGTGGTTGTGACCTGGTCAACGGTGACGTAACTCGTCGTAAGTGACTCAGAACCGCTAAATTGCTGGTTCGATCAAGAAGCTGTGAGACTCCTGCTCGTCCACCAACCCAGTTCCCTGTTGCAAGCGCGTGATGAATACGTTGACTGAGAACATCGGAACGTAGTGATGACGCGATCTTGATTTCTTTTCCTTTGGCATGAATGCGTTCAATCTGATATTTTAGATCCTTACACAAGGCGGTGAACGCGACTCGGAAAAGATCCTCCATGAGATCCCCCGCAAGCTTCAAACGCTTGTTTGCGTAATGGTCTTTGTCATCCTGCTCTCGTTTCCCGAGTGCGAGTTCTAACACAGCCATCCCCATGCGAGCCACGAAAATAGCCTTTTTTAAACGATCATCAGGGTCATTCCCAAGATGAGCCAGAAGATGCCGATCCATGATGGTTTCAACACGTTTCACACGGTACTCTTTTGCCTGCCCACCAGCGAACTTCTTCCCAAGATACGCAACTGCGTCTTCCTTTGTTGCGATACTATATTCCTTCGCGCATTCCTCGATGTTCGCAAGCACATACGGCTCCATCTTCGGATCAACACAGATGACATCAACGATTTCTTTATCGTTCTCCATCCCTAGAGCGCGCAATAAGATAATAAGCGGGATCTGACCATACGTTGTCGGCAAACTCACCATGAGCATGCCGTCTTTCCGTTTTTCCACCACTGTTAACGCACGATATCCTTCCCGTTGGGAAAAAACTTTAGCAACCTCAACATCGGTACCATATCTGCTTGATCGCTCAACAAGAACCCTGTTTGGAGCTAGATCCTCAACCGTGATCAACACTCGTTCTGTCCCGTTGCTAATGAAATACCCACCAGGATCCAACGGGTCTTCCTGCAACTGCTGGAGCTCTTTTCGATAATCCTCATCAGAGAACGGCCGATCTAATTTTTCTTCTAAAACTTTTTGGGAGATGTTACATCGCAGAGACTTCACCATGATGGGCAGTTCACCAACGCGAACCGTCTCAGGCTCGTACTCCACCTCATTTTTCACAGGAATGAACTCAAGCTCAATCGGCGCCTCATACGTAAGATCTCGTAACCGCGCCTCCATCGGTGTCAAAGGCCGCTCGGTTCCATCCGCTTCTTTTACCTGTGGAAGACCAACTTTGATCTTCCCGAACTTAATTTTATATCCTTCAATCTCCGGGTAGATATACCCTCTCTTCATCCCTTCTTCTTCCTGACCAATGATCGTGCCATCGACAATCCGCTGCAGACGATGTCGTAAAAAATCATCGTAGGAGGCGATCTGATGGTTAACAATACTTCTTTCTCTATAAAACGCATCAACAAGTTCTCTCATAACTACTCCTCATATTCCCCTTTCTATATCTCTTCACTTGCCGTGCTGAGCTCTTCAGATGGCTCAGCGAAGACAAAACTCTCAGAGGTATCACTCTCAACAACTAACCGATACGCGGTCGCATATTTCGCAGTAGGGCTTTTCCGGATAATCTTCACAATCTGTCCTGGTTTGGCTCCCGCGGAAATCACTGCTGGATCATTTGCAAGAATACGTGGCAGTTGATCAGGTCTGACATCGTATTTCTCCAACAGCTCCTTTTTCTCTTTCTCAGATAAAATAGTATGTTCCGGAACAAGCTTATGTCCTAAGATGTCGTAATATTTTTTTGGCGGGGCTGCGATACTACATTCCTCCTACGTTCCTTTTGAGGAAAGGCGGGCCTGAAGGGATTCGAACCCTTGGCCACCTGGTTAAAAGCCAGATGCTCTACCTAGCTGAGCTACAGGCCCAAGGACGGGCCACAGTTCCACTCACTATTTATACTATACGCTATATCAAGTAACGTTGGAACGGCTTACCCGTAATATTACTTCCCCTATAAATATTTTTACATCCATTCTATCCGCTGTGTTTTCCTTTTTCTACCGAGCAAAGATTTTAATTGACGTCCCAAATACATCACACGAATGAAAGTAAATGAAATATTTTACTCAATACAAGGAGAAGGCACATTGGTTGGTGTACCCAGCATTTTTCTGAGACTGACCGGGTGTAACTTACGTTGTTCCTTCTGCGATACTACGTATGCCTACGAACAAGGAACCGAGATGAGTATACAAGAGATCCTCGATGAGATTAAGAAATTTGCTTGCACCTATGTTTGTCTCACGGGTGGGGAACCACTGCTGCAAAAAGACACACCGAAGCTTATGGAGTATCTCCTTCAAAAAAATTACAAGATATGTCTTGAAACAAACGGAAGCATCAGCATCAAGAAGTTTGTGGGAAAAAAATCCTTAATGATCTCTCTGGACATCAAATGCCCATCGTCAGGTTCGCATGAGCAAATGAACATGAAAAATATATCATATCTTTCAAAAAAGGACCAACTTAAATTCATCATTAAAAACAAAGAAGATTACGATTACGCGAAAAAAATTCTCAAAAAATACAACCCACCATGCACCGTGTTTTTCCAACCTGTTTGGAGCATAAGCCCAAAGAAGCTTGCGTCATGGATTCTCAACGATGGAGTACCGGTGCGACTGGCACTGCAACTGCATAAAATCATTTGGGGAACAAAAAGAGGAGTATAACTTATTGTCATTCTTATCGTATTTCTCTAGAGAAGAAACGTGAACACAAACTATATACATCAAAAGTGCATTCATGGTTAAAATTGAGAGAGATAACAGAGAAAAACAGAAGAAAATATGAGGTGAAATAAAAAATGCAACCATCAAATATGGCGTATGATAGAGCGATTACCGTCTTTTCCCCCGATGGACGATTGTTTCAAGTGGAGTACGCACGAGAAGCAGTAAAACGCGGAACAACAACAGTGGGAATGAAATTCCGAGAAGGCGCTATCTTAATTGTTGATAAACGTATTACATCTCGACTCATTGAGCCAGATTCCATTGAGAAGATTTTCATTATCGATGATCACATTGGATGCGCAACATCTGGTCTTGTTGCCGATGCTCGATGCTTGATTGATAGAGCTCGCCTGGATGCGCAAATCAATGAGATAACCTATGGTGAAAAAATTCAGGTCGAAACACTGGTGAAACGAATTTGTGATTTTAAACAAACATACACCCAGTATGGTGGTGTTCGACCGTTTGGAACTGCATTGTTGATTGCTGGTGTGGATCAAACCGGTGCTCGCCTATTTTCCACGGATCCATCTGGTGCCCTCATGGAATACAAGGCAGCCAGTGAAGGCGCCGGACGCACAGGGGCAATGGCCTATTTCGAGGAACATTATAAAGAAAACATGTCTATGGAAGAGGCTGTTGATATGGGTGTGAAAGCATTACATAAGGGTACTGAAGGGAAGTTGAATCCTGATGCGATCGAAATTGGTGTGGTGAAAAAAGGAGTCAAATTCCATATCATGTCACCTGCGGAAACAAAGACGTATGTGACCAAGGCGATTGGAGGTAAGTAGAGTTGGTAAGTCTAGAAAACGCAGTGATTGCGCGTTTGCATAAAGGAGCAGATCGTTTCGAGATCCTCGTGGATCCTCATGAGGCAGAGCATATCCTGGAGGGAAAAACAGAAAATATTCTCTCCGCTCTTGCGATTGATGCGGTTTTTAGTGATTCAAAGAAAGGGACCCATGCACCCATCGAATCGCTTCAGAAACATTTCAACACCACTGATATTTCAACGATTGCCAAAGAAATCATTCAGAAAGGAGAAATCCAGCTGACAACAGAGCAGCGTCATGAAATGCAGGAGCAGAAGAAGAAACGTATCGTTGATTTGATAGTGAGGAATGCGATGGACCCACACACAAAGATGCCACATCCCAGAACCCGGATTGAACTTGCGATGGATGAAGCAAAGGTGCATATCGATCCCTTTAAGTCCGTGAACCAACAGATGAAAACCATCATTGAGATGCTCCGACCTCTTCTCCCTATCTCGATGGATCAGACACGGGTCTCTGTGAAAATCCCCCCTGAACATGTTGGGAAAGCGTACGGTGCGGTCCGCAGCTTTGGTACACTCGAGCGGGAGGAATGGCAGTCAGATGGAACCTGGATCGGCATTGTGAAACTTCCTGCAGGAATGCAAACGGATTTTTATGATCGGTTAAATACACTTACGAAAGGAAATGTTGAAACAAGAATTTTGAAGTAGGTTTGTGAAAAAGGATAATTGATTTTATGCCAAATGAAGGACGTCAAATTGTAATTCCTGGTCAGATTCTCGGTGATATGCCTGCCTTCAAGCCTGGTCGGGGAACGTTTGTAGAAAACAAAAAAATCTACGCAGAGCGACTTGGAGTAATGAACATACAAGATAATTTCATTAACGTCATTCCGTTAAAAGGACGATATGAGCCGATTGTCGGTGATGTTGTCATCGGTGTCGTGGAAGAAGCATCAACATCGAACTGGATGGTTGATATCAACGCCCCGTACCCGGCACTCTTACATGTACACGAGGTGCCCTGGGAGATCGAATTCGCCGATACAGAAAAATATTTAAACACCGGTGATGCCATACTGGCAAAGGTTCTCTCGGTTGATGAATCAAAGAAACTTCAGATAACACTGAATGATCGTAACCTGTTTAAACTCAAAGGCGGTCATATCATTGAATTTGAACCCTCAATTTATCGCCGCATTATGGGAAAACAATATTCGATGATAGAGATAATACAAAAATACACCCGCTGCCGAATCAAAGTCGGTAAGAACGGTCGTATTTGGCTAGATGGAGATGCGGAAGGCATCGCAAAGGTGCTACAAGCGATCTCTAAGATAGAAAGTGAGGCTGCTACGTTCGGGCTCACTGATAGAATAGAAGAACTCTTGAAAAAAGATGCAAAGGATGTAAGATAATGAAATCAGATATTAAGTTAATAACCAGTGAAGGAAAACGATTAGATGGACGAGGTCCAGAAGATATACGGAAAATCAAAATCGAGGCTGGCGTGCTTCATCGAGCAGACGGCTCATGTTACCTAGAATGGGGTGGCAACAAAGTCCTCGTAGCCGTGTATGGCCCTCGAGAGGCAGTACCACGACACACGCAGAATCCGCTCAGAGCGATTGTGCAAGCGCGGTATAATATGGCTGCGTTCAGCGTCGAAGATCGTAAACGTCCAGGTCCTGACCGACGAAGCGTCGAGATTTCAAAAGTTATCTCAGAAGCCCTGGAAAAAGTGATCCTTACCGAGCAGTTCCCCCGGGCAACCGTGAATGTGAACATCGAGGTGCTGGATGCAGAGGCAGGAACACGCTGTGCCGGGTTAACCGCTGCCGGTGTCGCCCTCATCGATGCAGGGATCCCCATGAGAGACATCCCGGTTGCAATTGCTGCCGGAAAAATCAATGGTCAGGTTGTCCTAGACCTGGGAAAAGAGGAGGATAACTTTGGTGATGCTGACCTGCCTGTCGCAATTTCACCACGAACCGGTGAAATACTCTTATTACAGATGGATGGACATCTCACCGTTGATGAGTTTAACCAGGCGTTTGACCTCGCCGTGAAAGGATGTCATGCGGTTTCTGAGATTCAGAAAAAAGCGGTCATACATAAGTATCAAACTATTGCTGCGGAGGTGCAAGAATGACCATTGTCCCTATTATTAAGCGCGATTATATTACAAACCTTGCGGCGCAAGGGAAACGTATTGACGGGCGGAACTTTGATCATTACCGGAAAATTGAGATTGAAACAAAGGTGGTCAACAAGGCAGAGGGATCAGCGCGAGTAAAAATTGGGAATACCCAAGTTCTTGTTGGTATCAAAATGGGCCTGGGTGAACCATTCCCAGATACCCCAAACATGGGAGTGTTAAGCACTGCTGCTGAGCTTGTTCCTTTGGCATCCCCTGATTTTGAGTCAGGTCCACCACGAGAAGATGCCATTGAGTTAGCCAGGGTCGTCGACCGTGGGGTGCGTGAATCAGAGGTCGTTGATGTTCAAAAACTTGTTGTAACTCCCGGTGAGCTGGTCTGGTTGGTCTTCATCGATATCCATGTCCTTGATTACGACGGGAATCTTTTTGATGCAGCGTCCTTGGGTGCTCTTGCTGCATTGTCAACGACGATTGTTCCTGCGAAGCGGTTTGAGGATCAACTCCCTGAGGGGCATCAAAAAGAAGATTTCCCCTTGCCTATGTCAGAGCCACCGATTTCTTGTACCGCAGTTAAAATCAATGATTTTGTCCTCTTTGACCCTTGTTTTGATGAAGAAGTCATCGCAGACGCGCGGTTAACGGTTGCAACAGACCATAACGGTGATATTCGGGCGATGCAGAAGGGGCTTTCCGGCAGTTTTTCCAAGGAAGAGATACAAAAAGTTATAAAAGGAGCTCTGGATAACGGGAAAGAAATACGAAAGAAGTTAAAAGAAGTTACTTCATCGTAAGTACAGGGAAATATCATGTCAAAACGTACAAAGAAAGTTGGCACGTCCGGTCGCTTCGCAGAGCGATACGGTGTACGATCACGAACCATGATCAGAGAAGTGGAAAGCCAGCAGAAACTCCGTCACGAGTGCCCCCGGTGCGGTCAGAAAGCAGTGCAACGAACGAGCACAAGTATTTGGGAATGCAAGAAATGCGGCAATATCTTTGCTGGTGGTGCCTATATGCCATCCACACCCGCCGGTGTGACCGCAGAACGAATCCTCAGGGGACTTCCTGTCGAGTTACCTACTGAAGAGGAGTCTAAGTGACCAGGTATAAGTGTGGTTTGTGTAAAAAAGCAGTGCAGTTCGATGTGAAAAACATCGGGATGCAATGTCCGTATTGCGGAAGCAAGGTATTCTATAAAGAGCGGCCGACTGTCGCAAAACGCATCAAAGGCGTATGACGAACAAAGCACGATTCCTTTTTCATTTTCCTTCTTCTCAGGATGCTTGTGTCATTGCACAATCGCTTTCCCCGGAGATACAGCACAGGATACCTAAAGCAACTGTCTCTTTTTCTGTTGATAAAAAGACCCTTAAGGTCACCATTGAGTCTGAGGATGTCAGTTCTCTGAGGGCAGCGTGTAACTCGTATTTACGGTGGATTTCGACTGCTCTTTCGGTAAAACAACTTGTTTAAACCTCTATTGTTTCGTCTCGTCCTGGTCCAATAGAGATAAGTGCTATGGGGACGTCTGTTTCTTTTTCGATGAATCTCAGGTAGGTCTGTGCTTCTTTCGGTAAGTCTGAAAATTTCGAAGAAGCAGGATTCATCGTTGTCCAGCCTTTGAATGTTTTATAGACTGGTTTGCAGGCTGAGACGTCTTCGATGCTTGCAGGGAAATAGTCGATCTTTTTCCCGTTGAGACGATACTGGGTGCAGACATTGATTTCTGGTAATCCATTTAAGACATCAAGTTTCGTGATAGCTAGTTTCGTAATCCCCGAAATCATGCAAGAATGTTTCAGAACGACTAGGTCAAGCCAGCCACATCGTCGTGGTCTGCTTGTTGTCGTCCCGAATTCATGACCAACTTGTTGAAGATGCTTCCCGGTTTTATCAAGCAGTTCGGTTGGGAGTGGTCCTTCGCCGACTCTTGTTGTGTACGCTTTGACAATTCCGATGATTTCATCAATGGTTTTCGGTCCGATTCCCGCGCCGATTGTAGATCCGCCAGCAATCGTATGTGACGAGGTTGTATAGGGGTAGGTGCCAAATTCAACATCAAGCATGGTCCCCTGGGCACCCTCTAACAGTATGTTTTTCTTTTTCTGGATTGCTTTGTTCAGTTCAATGTGAGTTGTTGTAATGTATTCTTTTAACCGTTTCCCGTATGCGTAATAGTCCTCCAGGATTTCTTTTCTATCAAGTGTCGTCTTGATGCCGTAGATATCGATTAATTTTTGTTTAAGAGGAAGAATTCGGGCTAATAATTTCTGTAATGTTTCTTTGTTGGTAAGATCTATTGCTCTGATGCCATTGCGCGCTACCTTATCGCTATAACAGGGTCCGATGCCACGTTTTGTGGTCCCGATTTTCTTATCACCTAAGTATTGTTCTTCGGCACCATCTAAGATTTTATGATAGGGCATGATGATGTTGGCACGGTCACTGATGAGCAGCTTTGGTTTTTTTCCTCGTTGAATTAATTCGTCAATTTCTTGGAGAAGAATCCCCGGATCAATAACCACACCATTGCCGATGATTCCTGTTTTTCCCTGAATGACGCCGGAGGGTACCACGTGGAGTTTATAGACTTCCTCTCCGACTTTGATGGTATGACCTGCATTATTTCCGCCTTGAAAACGTACCACGTAATCCGCATGTTTTGCGTAGTAATCAACAACCTTTCCTTTTCCTTCATCGCCCCACTGAGTACCGATCACTAACGTTACGGTCATGGTCTTCCCTCACCTGGCAATGGAAAAGAGATAGATAAAGATAATGACTAGTGGGATGCTATGATGATATGTATCTTTGGTGGTTTATTCAAATGTCGTTTCACCGCACAAACGTCTGCTGCTTTCACCACCGCGTTTTTGTATTTCTCAGGAAACTCCTTTGGAACATGAATGTCAAGACGAATGTTCTCCACCAGATGCGTCCCTGGATTCCTCTGTATGCTTGCAGTCAGCCTCATATTCTCCGTCGGAATGTTATTCTTCTGACAAAAACTCAGCACGTAATATCCTGTACATGTACCAATTGATGCCAGAAACAAATCGAACGGTGACGGGGCAGTCCCAGACCCTCCTTCAGTAACTGGTTGATCGGTTTTTATCGTAAAACCACCATAGTGTGCTTCAACTCTTTTCCCACCAGGAAACGTAATCTCCATGTCCATACGATATACCTCTTTTCCAGTGATTCTTCTGTAATCAACATATCCTGAAGGATTATCAACTTTTTCGAAAACCTCTACTAAAAAGGGATTTCAACACGAGATTTCATCAATCATTGGAAGCAGTTGTTTATCCTTAAATCCACGCTGCTGAATCGCACTGCTTGGACACGCGCTCACACATGTCCCGCATCCTTGGCACAACCCTTCGTTGACCTTCGCATGTATCACTTTTTTGCCGTTGATTTCTTCTTCGACACGCTCAATCGCGTTATAGGGACATACTGAAATACAGATACTGCACCCGCTGCAGAGATCATCATCAACAAACGCGACATTCGGCTCTGCCTTCAAAGTAGGTTTACACAGAATCGTTGCTGCACGCGCTGCAGCAGCCTGCGCCTGATAAATCGATTCACTGATAAACTTCGGCACATGGCAGTTCCCCGCGACAAACACACCACGCGTTGAAAAATCGACAGGTCGCAGTTTCACATGTGCCTCAAGGAAGAATCCGTCGTCGTTCACCGGGACCTTGAGGAGCTTGCCTATCACCGGGTTGTCAGGATTCGGCTGTAGTCCGGTCGAAAGAATAAGATGATCAGTCGGTATCTTTAACAGTTCTCCCAGCATCGGTTCATGAATCTTCACGACAAGCCCATTCTTCGCTTCAACCTCTGGTTTTTTCTCAGGATCATACTGCAGGAACATCACACCTTTTTCCCGTGCGTCTTTATAGAATTTTTCTTTAAACCCGTAGGTCATTAAATCGCGATACAAAAGAAACACTTCAGCTCGTGGGTTCAACTCCTTGATCTTCAGGGCGTTCTTTACCGCCTGCATGCAACAAATCCTGCTACAGTACGGCCGTTTCTCATCACGGGATTCCACGCACTGGATCATGACGAATGTCTCCCCATCATGGATATCTTCTTTTGTGCTTTCACTAAGGTCCTTTTCCAGCTCTGATTGCGTTGACACCCGGGGGTCTTTCCCGTAATGATACGTGTGTGGTTTGTATTCGTCAGCACCAATAGTCACAATGATCACGCCATGAGAAAAGGGTACGACCTCTGTCGGTGTTTGAATCTCAGATTCGTAGCTTCCCACATACCCTTTTAAGGATTTCACCTGTGAGCCGGTATGCACTTTTATAAGAGGATGTTTCTGAACCTTCTCTGTCATCTTCTTTAGTAATCGTGGGATGTCAAGACCATCAACGGTATAGTACACCTTATGTAAGTACCCACCAAGCTGGCGTTCTTTTTCTACCAAAACAGTCTCATATCCTTGATCTGCAAGAGACAAGGCCGCAGTCATGCCTGCGATCCCGCCACCAATGACCAACGCCTTCTGTACAACTGGGATCTCAGCTTCTTGAATCGGTTGTAAAAACCGAGTCTTTGCAACCGTCATTGCGATTAACTGCTTTGCTTTTTCCGTTGCCTTGGCTGGCTCATCCATATGCACCCAGGAACACTGCTCCCGAATATTCGTCATCTCCAACAAATACGGATTCAACCCCGCATCCCGTAAGCTTTTCTGGAACAACGGCTCATGCGTCCGAGGAGTACAGGCAGCAACTAAAATCCGGTTCAAATCGTATTTCTTAATCGCATCGACAATCTTCTTCTGCGTATCCTCAGAACAGGTGTAAATGTTCGCCTCGACAAAGGTGACATCCTCTAGTGATTTTACATATTCAGCCACTGCAGGGACATCCACATATCCACCAATATTAATGCCGCAGTGACAGAGAAACACCCCAATACGAGGCGTCTCAGCAGACACATCCTTCTCCGCGGGATACTTTTTTTCTTTTACCAACGTGCCCCGTGAATCCTTCAACAACGCAGCTGCGTTGGCCGCTGCCGCAGATGCCTGCATCACCGACTCAGGGATCGCCTGCGGTTCCAGGAACGAGCCTGCGACAAAAATCCCTGGTTTGATAACCACTGGATCGTCCGCACTCGTCCGCACATATTTGAACTCATTGGCATCAAACCCGAGGGTGTCCATTAACTCGTTGCGTCGTTCACCAGCGCCACACAACCCGACTGATAGTACCACCAGATGATATGTTTCTTCTTTGAAGTCTCCTTTATCATCCTCGTATTTTATGAAAAGGTCCCTTGTTTTCGGGTCTTCAGTAATCTCAGAGATCCGTGACCGAACATAACGAAGTCCGTAGTCTTTTTTTGCTCGATTAATGTATTTATCAAAATCCTTGCCATACGAACGGATATCGATGTAGAACACCGTCGGCTCAATATCGGAAGCATGCTCCTTGGCAATGATTGCTTCCTTTGCGGTATACATACAGCACATCGCAGAACAATACTCGTGGTTCACGGAGGCGTCACGGGAGCCAACACAATGCACCCAGGCGACCTTCGTCGGATGCTTCTGGTCGCTCGGTCGCAGAATCTTCCCCTGCGTTGGCCCCGATGCTGATAAGATTCGTTCAAACTCCACACTCGTCAGCACATTCTTGTATTTTTTGTACCCAAACTCTGGTTTCACCACCGGGTCAAACGGTGGAGAACCAGCAGCGATAATCACCGCGCCAACTTGAAAGGTGAGTTGCTCTGGTTTCTGTTCATGGTTAATCGCACCAGACTTACACTCTGTCACACACCGCATGCAATCAACACAGCCGCGATGCTTCCCATCGCCTTCCTTATCGATCACATACGCATTCGGAATCGCCTGCGGGAACGGCTTGTAGATAGCCTTGCGTTTCACAAGACCATACTCAAACGCATTCGGCAGCAAAACCGGACAGACCGCCTCACAGCTCCCGCACGAGGTACATTTCTCCAGGTCAATATATCGCGGTTTCTTCAGGACCTTTACAGTAAAATTCCCTGGGCTCCCTTCGATACCTTCTACCACCGCGTTCGTAAGAATCTCAATATTTTGATGACGAGCACAATCGACAAGCTTTGGGGACAGAATACACATCGAACAATCATTTGTCGGGAATGTCTTATCGAGCTGGGCCATGACACCACCGATAGTCGGTGATTTCTCGAGCACATAGACTTTGTATCCCATGTCAGCGAGATCGAGAGCTGCCTGTACCCCGGCGATGCCACCGCCGACAACAGCAACAGCTCCGATCGTATCAGATTTTTTTACCATAGGCCTTCTATTTTGTTGTTCGAGAATATCCTTCTTTCATCGCAATGTTTTTAATCGCATTCATCAACTTCGGGATCTCCACCCCTTGTGGACATTGAGTGAAACACCGATGATGAGACGAACAAATTTCAACAAACTTATTACAGAACACAGGGTCCTTCATCCCAAGTAACACATTCTTGATCACTTTGCGTGGTGAATAAAGCGAATCAAGCTCCCGCTCCGGACATCCTGCTGTACACGTACCGCAGGAGAAACACTCATAGAGGTCTTTCCCAGCCTTGCTCTGCGTAATTGTGTATTTGAAATCCAAATCAAGGTACTTCTTCGTCTTTTTCCCTGTGACGTCCTCGGTTTGTTCCTCAAGAAGCCGGGCGTCCCGCACCGCATTCATCACCTCTTTGACATTCACCTTTTGCGGACATTTCTCCAAACAACGATAATGGGCGCTGCAGATCCAGAAAAATTCACTTGTCAGCACTTCTTCTTTCAGGCCAAGCAGTGCTTTCCGGATGACGACTCGTGCGTTCCACTCTGGTTTGACGTCCATCTCCGGGCAACGAGCGGTACAGGCACCACACGCAAAGCATTTCAGAATACCTTCGCCGCCCTCTTCTTTTGCTATCTGAAACTTGAAACTCGGGTCAACCTTGCGGGAATCAATGACATCCATATTATTTTTCTCCTACCTCCAAGAACTCATCCTCCCGATACACAATCATCGGGATCTTCTCTTTGGTATCCTTCCCGGGCTGATAGTCGAATTCTTTCTGCGCGTTCTCTGCAGCGGGGATAAACACATCCATGAGCGGAATATTATTGGGGCATGCCTGTTCACATAACCCACACTCCACACAAGAAAGAATCATATGGTTCATTCGTCCGAGCTGGAATAACAACGCATCGTTCGGCATTTTAAACAACCCTTTGATTTCTGCTCTGCGAAGGAACTTGTACGCCTCCGCGTCAAACACTGATGAGTCAAACAAACACTCTTTACAGTAACAAATCGGACATGCCTGCCGGCAGTTATGACAGTTGACGCATTTATCAAAAAACTCAGAGACCTTATCAATTCCTTTGAGTCCCTCTTTTTCTTTGAGGAATACCGCACGTTTCTTGGCCTTTTCTTCACGGAGTTCTTTGACTGCTTTCTCCCGACTTTTCCCTTCTTCTTCATCCTCGAGGGGTAATTCTTTCAGAATGTTCTTTCCTACCTCGGAGTGTGCCTCAACTATAATTTCTTTTTCAATATCGGCACCATAGAATCCAAGAATAATATCTGCGTTTGTCGGAATCGGGTCTTTGCAGACACGGCAGGCCGAACGGAAATATTTTTCTGCTTCATCGGATTTCTTCGTCCAGGCTTCAAGTAGGAACTGCGTTGGTGTTTTCTTTTCAGGGAACTCGGTATACGTGTTTGTTGGAAACGTACCAGGGCAATCGACTCCGATGATCACGATGTTCGTAAGGCTCGCTTGATTCAACTTTACCAGTTCGATAAGGGCTCGGATCTGACAAGACCGCATGACAACCCCGATGGGTTTTGATGGTGGCTGCACCTTGGTCATCTTCGACACAATTGTAGCGGTAGACGCAGGAAGAATCGGGGCAACAATATCAGCGTGAAGCTTCTTCGGATCAGAAATCAGCACAGGAAATGCAACTTTTTTCGATGGAGTATTTTGCGGGACCAATAACGCCTGGATTTTCCCTGATGAAAGGAGATTTCTCAAGAAATCATTGGTTGATCCTACTACGTCATTGTCCTTGACCTTGATTACTTTGTGCGTCATTTTTTTTCATCCTCCATTAAAGATTCCAGTGTTTAGCGATTGGACTGGGTCCTAGTTTCCTCACCGCCTCAGCCATTTCTTTCATTGTATCAGCAAACTTCTGACCTTCAGATGCAGAGATCCATCGCAGCCACACTCGCTCTTTCTCTAAGCCTAATGTACCGAGGATATTTTCGAGTAACACCATACGTCGTCGCGCCTTGTAATTCCCATCAATGTAATGACAATCACCCGGGTGACAGCCGCCGACAAACACGCCGTCAGCACCCTCGAGCAATGCACGCAGAATGTACATAGAATCAACAGACCCTGAGCACATGACTCGGATAATCCTGACGTTCGGCGGATACTGGATACGGCTCGTCCCAGCAAGGTCAGCACCCGCGTAACTACACCAGTTGCAGAGGAACCCGACGATCTTTGGTTCGAAGTCTTCCTTCTTATGGTCCTTTTTTTCTTCACTCATATTCTCTTACTCCAGACACGCATCAATCATAGAAACAATCTGACGTTTCGTAAACGTATTCTGCTGCGAAACACCACTTGGGCATACAACACAACACGCGCCACACCCCTGACACAGAATTTCATTAATAACCACCACTTTCTTTTCTTCATCAAATGTGATCGCGTCATACGGGCACATCTCCACGCAGAGTTGGCACCCAGCACAATTCCGGGATATCACTCGAGCGATGTTACCTTTGGTCTCAAGATACTTCTTCGAAAGAATTGTTGCTGCATGGGCGCCAGCTGCCTTTGCTTGAAGAATAGATTCTTCGATGAATCGTGGTGAATGCGCAAGGCCGCAGAGGAAAATCCCGTCAGCAGAGAAATCAATCGGACGTAACTTCACATGAGCTTCCGAGTAGAACAAGTCCTCGTTTAATGGTACCTTCAATTGCTGCGCAAGCGGAGTGTTATCCTGCGGGATGATCCCGGTGCTAAGCACGAGTTTATCGGGATGCAAATGCAGCTCTCTATTGAGGATATGTTCCTTTGTTTTCACTAAAGGTTTTCCCTCCTCAAGCGTCACTTTTGGCTCATCATCATCGTTATATCGGATAAATAAAATCCCGTTCTTCCGAGCCTTTTGATACAGCAGGTCTTCACGGAACCCGTAGGTCCGAATATCGCGGTACAACACATAGACAGTTGCATCAGGATTCAGCTCTTTGAAGCGAAGTGCGTTTTTCAGCGCCTGCGAGCAGCACACCCGGCTACAATACGGATGATCATCGTTTCGTGAGCCGACACATTGAATCATCGCGACTTCCTTTAGATTTTTAAGATACGGTTTTTCCTCATAGAGGTCTTTTTCAAACTCGATCTGGGTGATGATATCATCGCTTTTTTCGTACTGATATTCAACAGGTTTGTAGGGAAGACCGCCGGTTGCTACCACAGTTACTCCATGTTCAACTTCGGTAGGTGTCTTTTTCTCTTTTGTTAGCAACTGGGACTTAAAATTCCCGACGTACCCAGAAATGTTCGTAACCGTCGTATCGGTGAACACGTGGATTTTCGAATGGCTCTTTACTCGTGCAATTGTCTCGTTCAGATGCTCTTGTGGTTTCTCCCCATTGATGCCAAGATAAATGTCTCTTAGATGACCACCGAGTATTGGTTCTTTTTCCACAAGGGTTGTTTCATATCCTTGGTCTGCAATGGACAATGCTGCATGCATCCCTGCGATCCCGCCACCAATAATAAGTGCATGGTTAACAACAGGGATTTTCGAATGGTGGATAGGGGACAAATCCGATGCTTTTGCAACCGCCATCCGCACCGCATCAATAGCTTTTTCTGTCGAACTCTGTGGATTGTTTTTATGCACCCATGAATTCTGATCACGAATATTAGCCATCTCGAAAAGATGAGGATTGAGCCCTCCTTCACGGAGTGTATCCTGAAACAATGGCTCATGGGTTCGCGGTGTACATGATGCAATTACAATGCGATTCAGTCCAAGTTCTTTGATTTTCTCCTTTATTTTTTCATTGGAATCCTGGGAACAGGTATAGAGGCTATCGTCCGCGTATACAACATATGGTAATGCCTTTGCATCCGCGACGACCTTTTTCACATCAACAACGCCGCTGATATTTATACCACAGTGACAGACAAACACGCCGATTCGTGGAAGTTCGTTGCTCACATTTTTTTCATCAGGGTATACCTTCTCGGTGATCTCAGTTCCTCGTAGCGCAGCGATATCCTTTGCCGCTTCGACAGCGGCAGCCGAGGCTTGAGTAACGCTCTCTGGGATGTCTTTTGGTTCGGTTACTGTCCCTGACGCGTAGATACCTTTTCGTGATGTTCTGACTTGGTCGTATGGATCGGTTTCAATGAATCCATAACGATTCAGATTCACCTCAAGAATGTTACTCATCTCAGCAAGTTCTTTACAGGGTTGTAAACCCACAGAGAGGACAACCATATCGTAGGATTCTTTCTGTAAGGTACCAACGTCATCCACGTATCTAATGTTAAGGTGTTTTGTCTTTCTGTCTTGTTCAACTTGGGGGATCCGGCATCTTCGATAGACGACCCCGTACTCGTCTTTTGCCCGTTCATAGTATTTTTCAAAATCCTTCCCAAACGAACGCATGTCCATGAAATAGATATGGGTATCAACCCCGGGGAGGTGTTCCTTTGCGATGATTGCTTCCTTGGTTGCATACATGCAGCAGACTGAAGAGCAATACCGTCGGTCGCAGCTTTCATCACGGGAGCCAATGCACTGCAGCCATGCGATTTTTTTCGGGGGTTGTCCATCGGAAATACGGGCTAAATGCCCCTGGTATGGTCCTGATGAGGAAAGCATCCGTTCAAATTCAATACTAGTGAACACATTTGGATAAACCTGATATCCGTAACTATCTCCCTTTGGCGGCACATATTTGTCAAATCCAGGGGAGATAATCACGGCGCCAACATCGACCTTGATTTCTTTGTCCTCCTGGTCGTATTTCAGGGCCCCTTTATCACAGAAGTTCTCACAGGATTTGCACGTACCGTTCAGTGCGTACATGCATGCTTCTTTATCGATAACCGGGACGTTTGGTATCGCCTGAGGGAATTGAGTGTAAATGGCTCCTCGTTGCGCCATCCCTGCATCAAAGTCACTGGTGAGAGGCTCAGGTTTGTTCGGACTTAACTTAGAGAGGTTAATACATTGTGTCGGGCATACAAACGCACATGCTCCACAGGTCATACAGACGTGCGAAAACTCTTGAAAGGGGACCGCGATTTCTCTCTTTGCACCACGGTGAGCAAACCCTAACGCTTTCACCTTCATTACTTCATCGCAGACCCGCATACACAACCCGCATAAAATACACTTATTGTCTGGATCAGTGTAGGTTTTAAACCTGGTTTTCTGTACTCCTAGTTTACTGGCGAGTTCTTTGATCTGTTCTGATGTGGGACAGCGGGCGAGGTAGAGTTCCATAAGAATTTTTCTTCCGCTTTGAACGCGTGGGGAGTTTGTCGCAATGACCATTCCATCTTTTACGGGTAAACTGCATGATGCGGTCAGCTTCGCCCAGCCTTTCTGAGTAACCTCCACGATGCAGAGTCTGCATGAACTATATGGTGTAATGGACGGATGGTGACACAACGTTGGTATGAAGATATTATTTTTCTTGCATACCTCTAGCACAGTCTCATCTGGAGCTGCTTCGTATTCTTTCGAATCAATGGTCACAAGAACCATTTACTGCACCTCCAGCGCATCAAACTTGCAGGCATCATGACAAATACCGCATTTAATACAGGTCTTCTGATCAATGGCATGAGCCTGTTTCGGTTTACCTGACACTGCTCCTACGGGGCATTTCTTGGCGCACAATTGGCAGCCGACGCATTTTTTTGCATCAACAGTAAATGTAATCAAGGGTTTGCATACATGAGCAGGACATTTCTTGTCTCTGATGTGTGCCTCATATTCATCTCTGAAATACCGCAGGGTCGTCAGGATCGGATTTGGAGCAGTGATTCCTAATTGGCATAGTGATGCGTCCTTTACGATCTCTGCTAGTTCTTCTAACAGTTCGATATCTTCTTTTCGACCTCTGCCTTCCGTGATATCGGTCAACATCCCATGCATCTGAACAAGGCCCTCACGGCAGGAGGTGCATTTCCCACAGGATTCATTTTTTAAGAAATTCACAAAATATTTTGCGACATCCACCATGCAGGTGTTCTCATCCATCACAATCATACCGCCAGAGCCCATCATCGCTCCTGACTCGCTAAGACTGTCGTAGTCAATGGGAAGATTGAGATGTTGCTCTGGGATACAGCCACCGGAAGGCCCACCGATTTGTACTGCCTTAAATTTCTTGCCTTCTTTTATCCCACCACCCATCTCATAGACTATCTCTCGAATCGTTGCTCCCATAGGAACTTCAACAAGACCGGTGTTGTTGACCTTCCCAACAATAGAAAATATTTTGGTTCCTTTGCTTCCCTCGGTACCTATTTCTTTATACCACTCAGCACCCCTGTTGACAATGAGAGGAACGTTTGCCCATGTCTCTACATTATTCAGCACGGTCGGTCGTTCAAATAACCCTCGTGTCGTACTATGAATGTGCTTAACCCGCGGCTCACCAGCTTTACCTTCAATAGATGCCATAAGCGCCGTGGATTCTCCACAAACAAATGCTCCTCCACCCTTCGCGATTTTCGCATGAAAAGAGAATCCGGAGTTCAATATGTTCTCTCCCAGCAGCCCCAGTGCTTCCGCGCTTCGTATTGCAAGATCAAAATATTGGATGGCCAACGGATATTCTGCTCGCACATAGATATACCCTTGGTTTGAACCCACCGCATACGCACCAATAATCATGCCCTCTAAGACGCTATGGGGATTCGCCTCGAGAAGACTACGATTCGCATATGCCCCAGGATCCCCCTCATCAGCATTACAGATCACATATTTTATCCCGTCTATCGAAGGAGCTTTCCGTGCTGACTCCCATTTCTTCCCTGTGGAAAAACCAGCGCCACCACGACCTCTCAAGCCTGATTTTGTAACCATCCCAACAATGTCTTCCGGGTGTGTCTGCTGCCGTAATATGTTCATTAACGCAGAATATCCACCCATCGCAAGATAATCAAGAATATTACCAGGATCAATATACTCGTTATTCCCAGAAATAACACGCACTTGTTTTTTATAAAAAGGAAGGTCATCAATGCAGGAAATACGCTTCCCACTCCCAGGATCCTTCCACAAGAGATCTTCTATGACCGTACCATTTTTCGCTGTCTTTGTGACAATTTCTGAAACTTGGGAAGGAGCAACTCTTGGGTAAAATATTCGTTCAGGGAGGATAAGGATGAGAGGCTCCTGATCACAATACCCGAGACAACCACTGGCTCTGAGAGTAACACTTTTCTCTAACCCTGCTTTATCAAGTTCATCTCGCACCGTATGCAAGATATCCTGTGATCCACGAGCACGACCACAGGTGCCACCAGCAACCACCACCGTCCTTCTTTTATCGTTCTCTCTTTCTTTTATGAGTTTATGAATGAGATCCTCTAGTTCTTGTAGCGAGTGAAGCGGGTTCAGTTTTAACTTCTGTATAATCTCATCAGGTGAGAAGGTAGTCTTCGATGAAGCTGCATCCTTCCTGCTCATTGCTTCACCTCTGCGACAAGAGGAGAACTCTTCTCAAGGGTGATAGTATTAAGAATCTTGCCAAACTCACCAGGTTTTACCATGTAATATTTCTCATCAACAACCACCACAGGCCCTAATGCACAGGCACCAAGGCAGTTCACGGTCTCCAAAGTAAACATATCATCATCAGTCGTCTCACCAGGCTCTATCTTAAGAAGACGCTGTATCTCATCAAGTACTCTAGGGCTCCCACGCACATGACAGGCAGTACCCATACACACTTTTATGGTGTGCTTTCCCCGTGGTTTCAAAGAAAACGAGGTATAGAAGGTTGCGACATGGTACACCTGTGCAAGAGGAACATCTAACTCTTGAGCCACATAACAAAGAATGTTCTTAGGAAGGTGATTATAATGTTCGTTTATCGCCTGCATAATAGGGATGAGCGCATCAGATGTTTTCCCATAGGTGTTTATGATGTCGTCTACTGTCCTAAGGTCGTTTTTCTCAACTGCTTTTTTTGCATCATAGTGCTTTGGTTTCTGTGGTTTGAATCGGACGAGACAGTGTTCTACGCACAACCCGCACCCATTGCAGAGAACCTCATCAACAGATCGTGCTTTTTTGTTGATGGTAACGGTAAAGTTACCAGGCACACCTTCTATTTTTTTCAGGTCAGAGTAGGTAATGAGTTCGATATTTGGATGTCGGCCCGTAGCAACGAGTTTTGGGGCGAGAATGCACATGGCACAGTCATTGGTTGGGAATGTTTTATCTAACTGGGGCATAGTCCCACCGATGCTTGGTTGTTTTTCAACGAGGTAGACTTTAAATCCTGCATCGGCAAGATCCAATGCTGATTGAATGCCGGCAATACCACCACCGAGGACCAACACGGAGCCATGTTTCGCAGAGGTCATCGAAGGGTTCTTTTCATCATTCATTTTGTAACACTCACATGATGTCGTCAACCATATTCAGTAATTGTTTCTTAGTGAAATTCTTATGAATCGACGCATTGCTGGGACAGGCGGCGATACAGCCGCCACAACCAGTGCACAAGGCGTCATTCACCTCAGCGATCCGTTTCCTTTCATTCAACGTACGTGCCTCGTACGGACAGACTTCCACGCAGATACCACACCCGGTGCATACATCCTCATCAACCATCGCAATTAACGGGTCTATCTCCAGTTCTTCTTGGGACAAAATTGTTGCTGCACGTGATGCAGCCGCACTTGCCTGGGAAACAGTGTCTTGAATATCTTTTGGTGCTTGGCAGCATCCTGCGATAAATATACCGTTGACAAACGTGTCAACCGGGCGAAGCTTCGGGTGGGCCTCAAGGAAAAACCCGTCACCACTTAAGGTCAAATGGAGGAGTCGTGCAAACTCAGTAGCATCGGTTCGTGGCATCATCGCGGGAACAAGAACAACCATATCGGTTTTTATTTCAAACAACTTATTGGTTGTCGTATCAAAAATATCAATCTTTAGATACTCTTTCATAGTCCGTACTTCAGAGGGACGGCCACGGAACATGTTCGTATGGAGACCTCGGACTTTACGGTAGAATTCCTCATAGCCTTTTCCAAAGGAGCGTAGGTCATTGTAGCAGAGGTTAATCTCAACGTCTTCCCCGAGTTTCTCGCGAAGCAGATAGACTTGTTTTAATGCGGTCATACACCCGATTCGGCAGCACCAGGTACACTGGGTCTCATCACGAGAGCCGACACAGAGAATGAAGGTGACACTCTTTGGTTTCTGCTGGTTTGATGGTCGCAAGATTTCCCCTTTGGTTGGTCCTGAGGAGCTGATCAATCGTTCCAGCTCCAAGGTGGTAATAACATCAGGAGAGACATCGTAGCCATACTCGTAAACCGCGGTGGGATCCATGACGTCATACCCGGTTGCAACCACGATAGCACCGACCTTACGTTCCACTATTTCTTCTTTCTGATCAAAGTTAATGGCATCTTGTGCACATGCTTTTTTACAGAGAGGTTCATCCCCGCATTTCCCTTTCGTTAAAAACAGACATTTCTTGTCGTCAATAACATATTTCAATGGTACCGCTTGAGGGAACGGCATGTAGGCTGCGCCTCGTTTCCCCATCCCTTGATTAAATTCACTGACAATTCGATCTTTGAGTCGACAAGCGGTGGCACAATCACCGCATCCTGTACACTTGTCAACATCAATATATCGTGGTTTCTTCCTTATTTTCACCGTGTAATTCCCGATGCTTCCTTCGATACTGGCAACTTCCGAGTAACTTAATAGTTCGATGTTCTTATGGTTTGCAACTTCCATCATCTTAGGAGTAAGAATACAGGAGGAACAATCAAGGGTTGGGAAGGTTTTATCCAGTTGCGCCATATGGCCGCCGATACTTGGTTCTCGTTCCACGAGGTGAACTTTGAATCCATCGTTGGCGAGATCAAGGGATGTCTGGATCCCTGCGATTCCTCCGCCAATCACTAACGCCTCTGGAATAACCTTCAATGTTGATGGTTTCAATGGTTCAAGCGACAGTGCTTTAGACACCGCACTCCGAACTAAAAACTTCGCTTTCTCCGTTGCTTGTTCTTTATTGCTATGCACCCAGGAGCATTGCTCACGAATATTAGAAATCTCAACCCTATAGGGGTTCACACCGCCGTCATTTGCAACCCGTCGGAATGTTTGTTCATGCATACGAGGAGAACATGACGCGATTACGACACCATCGAGTTTGAATTCTTTAATCGTGTCTTTGATCAGTGTTGCACCCACATCAGAACACATATACTTGTAATGTTTTGTGACTACCACACCGTTCAGATGACTTGCGTACTCGGAAAGTGCTTCGACGTCAACGGTTTGTGCGATGTTGATTCCGCAATGACAGACAAACACTCCGATGCGACGCATTTATTTCACATCTCCAAGTTGGAGTTTTTCTACAGGACTAAGATTCAGTTCAAGTCCGAGTTTCTCACCACTTATCCCCATCGCTAATCCGAGTAACTGCGTCAGATACAACACGGGAACATCGAGTTTTGCAGCCACGGTCTCCCCTGCTTTGGTTTGTCTGCTATCAAACATCTTATGACACCACGGACAGACATCAACCATCCCTTGGATTCCTTGTTCTTGTATCGCTTGGAGTTTCTGCCCTGTTTTTGTTAACGCAGACTCAGGCAGATTCGCAAGCAAGGGCGCGCCACAACAATCAAGTTTCTGAGGATAATCCACTGGTTCAGCACCCAATGCCTTCAGGATTGCTTCGATTTTCTGCGGGTTTTCAGAATCGTCAGGACGACCGATTTCACTGGGACGAAGGATATGACACCCGTAATGTGCTGCGATCTTTAACCCGTTCAATGGTTTTTTCACATGTTCTTTTATCTTTTCGATCCCCACCTGATCATAGAGCAGGTCAACCGTATGAACAACCTGTCGTTTCACGGTATAATTTAAACCCTCAGCAGCAAGCATGCCGTTGATTCGTTCTTTCATCGCTGGATTTTCTTCAAGGATATGCTGACATTCAGAAAGCGCGAGATGACACATCGCACAGGGGGCAAAAACGTCCAGATGATGCTTCTCAGCGATCGCCAGATTCCTTGCAGAAAGATACACTGTAAGAAGTTGATTCACACTTTTCATGGGTTCTCCGCAACATGAAAAACCCTCCACATCAACAAGTTCAACATCTAACAAGGGGAGTGTTTCTCTGATCGAGAGCTCGTAGGCGTACTGCTCTGTTGGCATCAAACAACCGGGAAACAACGCATATTTCTTTTTCATCGTGCCTATACCTTTTCCATCGCGATTTTCATGATTCCTGCTTGAAACTTGACAACGTCAATTGGTTTTGAAAGAGGAGGGAGTCCAAGTTCGTCTCGTTTCAGGGTTTTATTCGTACGAGTCGTGGTCTGTTGGATATCTTGGATAAGTCCCATGGATAGAATTGATTGTAGCATCCCTGTGTATTTTCCCGGGATTTGTTTCCCGCTTGCTACCGCCATATTCTTCAACGCAAACAAGATTTCAACCGGTGCGACGCGTTGCGGACAGCGTTCTCTACATTTTAGGCAGGTCATACAGGTCCAGATGACATCTGAGTTTACCAGTTCGTTGATCAATCCTCGTTTCAGAAGTGCGACGATTTTGTGCGGCTCAAGTTCAAGGAGTTTGTGTGATTCACAGCCTGAGGTGCATTTCGCGCATTGAAAACAATAATCTGAGATTTCGTCTTGCAGCTTTGTGAGTCTATCGTTGAGTTCTTTTCTCAGATCTGATTGCGGTTCCCCCATAGAAGTCAAGTCGATGATGCTCATTTCTGTCTCACTCTATATCATAAATTAACAATCGTTAACTATATATACTTTTCCGACTTCTCTGCAAAAAGTTTATCCGAATATCATATTTAAAACTATCAATAAAATTCTGCCACTCATTTCATCATACAAAATGATGTAAATTAATATAGCAAAACACGATATCCCTCGACGTGGGGGCTTGTTATGAAACAGATCAATGAAAAACAACTTCTCGAAAAAGCCAACAAACCAGGTAAAGACGCCATGCGACTCCATCCGTTTTACCATGGAAAAATCGAAGTCATACCAAAATGCCGTGTGAAAGACTTCAACGATTTCGCTATCTGGTACACTCCCGGTGTCGCAGAACCATGCAAAGAAATCCAAAAACACCCGCTCAAAGTTTATGATTATACCAACAAATGGAACACGGTTGCTGTTGTCAGCGATGGCACCCGCGTCTTAGGGCTTGGTGACATCGGACCTGAAGCCGGACTCCCTGTTATGGAAGGAAAATCATTACTGTTCAAATATCTCGGTGGCGTGGACGCCTACCCCATTTGCCTCGATACTAAAAACCCTGACGAGATCATCCAAGCAGTCAAATGGCTCAAACCAAGTTTCGGTGGAATCAACCTTGAAGATATCGAAAAACCAAAATGCTTCTACATCCTCAAACGACTCCGAAAAGAAATGGACATCCCGGTCTGGCATGACGACCAGCAAGGAACAGCAACCATTGTCACCGCAGGAGCAATCAACGCGTTAAAAATCGTTGGAAAACCACTGAACACCGCACTGGTCTGTATGGTCGGTGCAGGAGCCGCAAATATCGCAATCGCACGCGTGCTTATCGCCACAGGAATACAACAAAAAAACATCATCATGGTAGACAGCAAAGGCATTCTACATACCTCACGAAAGGACCTCGAAAAAGAAAAAGATAAAAACCCTGAGAAATGGCAGATGTGCCAAAAATCAAACTCAGAAGGACGAACCGGTGGTCCCGCTGAAGCATTTAAGCATACCGATATTTGTCTTGCTGCCAGTAAACCCGGCCCTGGAACAATCAAAAAAGAATGGGTTAGTTCTATGGCTGATGACTCCATCGTGTTTGCCACTGCAAACCCGGTTCCTGAGATTTGGCCTTGGGAAGCAAAAGAAGCAGGCGCCCGTATCATTGCTACTGGACGATCAGATTTTCCCAATCAGATTAACAACTCCCTCGGATTCCCTGGCATCTTCCGAGGAACCCTTGATGTCCGTGCAGAAACAATCACCGATGACATGTGCATCGCAGCAGCCTATGAGCTAGCAAAAACCGCAGAGGACAAAGGGCTCAGTGACACCTACGTTGTACCCACCATGGACTCATGGGAAGTGTTCCCCCGAGAAGCAGTCGCAGTAGGCATGAAAGCAATCTCCCAAGGGATCGCTCGTGTCAAACCCTCACGACAAGAGCTCTATGATCACGCTATCGCTATCATCAAGAAATCCAGAGATATCACACAAACACTCATGAATGAAGGATATATCGCCAACGCGCCAGAATAACTATATTCCAACAGAAGGAATTTTCAGTAAATGAAAAGTCTTAAATCAGAATATCTGTTCAGGGGTTCCTTGGGGCCATCTGATTATTCAGAGAGTTACTCTCCTGAGACTGCCAAAGGTGTCTGAGATGAAACAAGCTGTAAAAATCATTACGAAAAAAGATTTTTTAACATTGGTAAACACCTTACTACAAAACAAAACCTACGATGTCGTCGGGGTGAAAGCAAAAGGAAAACGCTATGTCTTTGACACCCTCAACGACGCAGATGAGCTATCTTTAGACTACGATGTCACCATTCTTCCGCCAAAAAAATATTTCCTTCCCCAGTACGAACAACTCATGAAGTTCTCGCTTGAGAAACCCTTTGAAGTCAAAGAAACTATAGACGACCAACCTCGAATAATCATCGGGGTGCATCCCTACGATATCATCGCACTACAACAAACGGATACACAATATCTTGATCCTCCGAAAGATGATTTTTATAAAAAACGGCGAGATAACACCATTATCATAGGTGTTGATATTCAAAACGTCTCAGAGCGATCCTTTGCAGGAAGTATGAAAACACACATGACTGAGACTGGTTTTGATTTGTTGCTTACCGATCTTGGAGCTACCTACGCGGTAACCGTGGGCACTGAAAAAGGAAGTACCTTACTTAAGAAATATGCAACCACCAAGGATGCAACCTCTGCAGAGATTAAAAAGATTAAAGACGTCCGAGACAACATCGCAAAGAAATATACGAAAAAAGTAAAAGTCGATAAGAAAGACTGGTCATCGATTCTTGTTGCGAATTACGCAAATTCTTTCTGGGAAGAACGCTCAGATTTCTGTATGGAATGCAGCTCTTGCACGATAGTATGTCCTACGTGTTTCTGTTACGATGTCCACGATGAGGTATCATTGAACCTGAAGAATGGCCAACGGATACGTACATGGGATGGCTGCATGCTCCGTGGTTTTACTAAAGTCGGCAGTGGAGAGGTCTTCCGCGAAGAACCAAAAGAACGCTACCGCCATCGGTTCTACAGGAAAGGAAACTATCTCCCTGAACGATTCGGGTTTGTCGCCTGTGTCGGATGTGGACGATGCGGGATCGCATGTCTCCCTGATATCGCTGACCCGTGCGATGTGATGAACGAGCTAGCAAGCTTCGGACATGAGGAGGACACCGGGAGATTCTTCATTAAACAAAAAACAGATGCTGCAGAGAAAGGAATCATTCATATCCCCAGGAGTGCGACGATAAAACGTGCGGAGGTGCGCAGTGAGATCGACACGCTGTTTGAGATTGAACTTGATGACAAAAAACCCTTAGGCCATGCGGCAGGACAGTTTGTCGAAGTATCGGTGTTTGGTTATGGTGAAGCTCCATTTGGAGTGTCATCACCACCGAGTGATACACCATCGTTTGAAATTATGGTTCGAAAAGTGGGTAACGTCACATCCAAACTCGTTTCAATGAAACCAGGTGATAAGGTTGGTATCCGTGGACCGCTTGGAAACGGGTTTGATGTCAAAGCACTTGAGGGAAAAAACATCATCTTTACTTCCGGCGGCACTGGAATGGTGCCGATGCGTTCTCTCATTAACTATGTACTTGATAAAAAGAATCGGGGGAAGTTCAAGGAGATCACTATCTTATATGGTGCAAAGCGGCCAAAGGAAATCCTGTTCATGAGCGATGTTGATCAATGGAAAAAAGTTGAGCACGTCCAATGTGAACTGACTGTTGATAAGTGTGATGCGAATGAATGTTGGGGTGGTTGTATTGGGGTAATTACCACGTTGTTCCCGAAAGTTCGCATGGATAAATTTGATTCACAGAACACGATTGTCGTTGTTATTGGCCCCCCGGTAATGTATAAGTTTGTGATTCAGTGTTTGCGCACCATGGGGATTCCTGAGGAAAATATAATCGTATCGTTAGAGCGTCGAATGAAATGTGGTGTTGGCAAATGTGGTCATTGTCAGATTAATGGTGTGTATGTCTGCAAAGAAGGTCCAGTGTTCAATTATAAGGAGATAAAGGCGTTACCGGAGGCGTTCGAATGAAACAGAAACCACGGGTTGCTGTGTTTGATTTTGCTGACTGTGAAGGCTGCGAACTGGAGATTGCCAATTTAGAAGAGGAGATCCTTGACCTCATTGAGATCGTGGATATTGTCTCATTCCGTGAGGTCATGAAAGAACATTCAGATACCTATGATATCGCGATTGTTGAGGGCTCGATTATGCGACCGATGGATGAGCGACGCCTGCGCAGCATTCGGAGTAAGGCAAAGATTCTGGTCGCACTTGGTGCGTGCGCGACGATCGGTGGGGTCAATAAAATACGAAATCAATGGATGCCTGATGAGGTCCTCCACGAGGTGTACGGAAATGCAGACGTCAAGGGCAATGAACTGTTTGATGTGTTTAAGACTAAGGCACTCAAAGAAGTAGTCCCTGTCGATTATTACATCCATGGTTGCCCGATTGATCGGGATGAGTTTAAACATGTGATCACCGCACTTGTGCTGGGGAAGAAACCGGAGATCCCCACGTACCCCGTGTGCGTGGAATGTAAGAAGAACGAAAATATCTGCCAGTTTGAGTTAGGGAAATTTTGTCTTGGTCCGATTACCCGGGCGGGATGCAAGGCGATTTGTCCAACTCATAACAGCACCTGCGAAGGATGCCGCGGGTTAATAAAAAAAGCAGAAGCTGATTGTGTCAAAGAAGTGCTGGAACGATACAAGCTTTCCTATGAGGATATACGACGCAGATGTACTATGTATAACTATGGTCGAGAGGAGTGTAGTGTCGATGAGTAAAGATTTTTCCATTCATGTTGAGCATGTCACTCGTGTGGAAGGCCACGGGAATATTGAGGTAAATGTGAGAGCTGGAAAGATAGAGAAAGTGGAATGGCGTGTTGTTGAAGCACCCCGGTTCTTTGAGGCGATGCTTCGCGGACAAAATTACAATGAACTTCGCCCGATCACCTCAAGAATTTGTGGGATTTGTTCCATTGGTCATTCTCTTGCATCCCTCAAGGCAACAGAAGATGCACTCGGAGTTCACATCACAGAGCAGACCGCAATCCTGCGCAGACTTGCGATTAACGCAGAAAACATGCAAAGCCATATCCTCCATATCGGGTATCTTGTCGCGCCTGATTTGTTTGGTGTCGGTAGTGTGTTTCCCCTTGTGGGAACAAAACATACGGATGCGTTGCTGACTATCGTAAAACTGCATCGCCTCGCTAACGAGATGTCTGATTTGGTGTGTGGCAGGACTATTCATCCGATTCGACTCATAGTCGGCGGTTTCTCAATGGTTCCCACGGAAAAACAACTTCTAAGGTTACGGGAACGACTTGAAGAAGCAAGAACTCTTACAAGCACGGTCGCTGGAACAGTACATAGTGTTGCTGACAGACTCCCTGCTTTTACCCGAGAGACTGAATATATTGCGTTAAGCACTGAGAATGAGTATGCACTGTATGATGGAGTAATAACGTCAACAGATACCGGAAAACACCCTGATTACAAAGAGTATCAATCCATTATGAAAGAATACGTTGTTCCTCACTCCACCGCGAAATATGCGAAACATGCGCGTGACTCTTACATGGTGGGTGCGCTTGCGCGATTCAACCTGAATAGCTCGCAACTCCATCCTGCTGCTAAAGAAGTCGCGTCTATGTTTGGGTTAAAACCCATGAATTACAACCCGTTCATGAATACGATTGCACAGCTCGTTGAGTTTGCTCATAACATTGAGGACTCTCTTCATTGGATTGACGTGTTGCTGGAGAATGGTGTCCGGGATGAAAAACCGGCGAAGATCAAACCCAAGGCAGGACGAGGCGTCGGCATCGTTGAGGTACCCCGGGGGATCCTCGTTCATGATTATACCCTGAACTCGAAAGGATATTGCACTAAAGCTAACTGTATTATTCCCACGAATCAGAACCATGCGAACATCCAGAAAGATATGGAGCAGCTCGTCCCGGAGATTCTTTCTAGACCTGAGAAAGAAATAGAGCTCACCTTAGAGATGCTGGTACGGGCGTACGATCCGTGCATCTCCTGCTCTACGCACTATCTTGACGTCACCTTCGTCTGATTCAACCGTATGAAGAAGATAGGGGTCATTGGCATCGGGAACCTCCTGCGGAAAGATGATGGGGTTGGAATTGTTCTGCTTGAGCGCTTACAAAAACAAAAAAAAGAGTTACCGAAAAACATTGAATTCATTGATGGCGGCACAGGCGGGATGAACCTGCTTCATCTCCTTGCACAATTTGATACCGTTCTGCTTATTGATGCTGTTGATTTCAAGGGACGACCTGGTGAGGCCCGAGTGTTTAGTTTGAAAGATATTCAAAGTCAGAAAAAACCGGTGATGATGTCAACCCATGACCCTGATTTTTTAAACCTTCTTCGTTTATCACAAGAACTCAAAGAGCTTCCTGAGACACTCGTTATTTTTGGGGTGCAACCACGAGACGTTTCGCATGGAATGGGATTGTCAAAAGAAATAGAAACGGTTCTTGATGATCTGTACTTGAAACTCCAAAAAGAAATACAAGATTTTGTTAGGTAACGGAAAGAGGTTTACGGCCTATACCCAGCACCGTCGATATATTAAAAAAAATTCGGTTCTCCAATACGAATACTCTAATTACACTTTCTCTTTAGATGGCTGTTCTTCATCTGACTTCCCCTCTGGTTCTTTCTTGTATTTTTTCCAGATGTAGGAAATACATACTGTTAAAAAAATACTTACGCAAGGTAACGCAATCGCAATCAAAACATTTTCTAACAACATGTAATCAATGATGAAAAACAAACCAAAGGAGAAGATCATAATGCCAGAGAACAATTTAAGTCTCTGAATCTGCCATTCAGTCATTTTCGTGGTTCCAAGAGTAAAAGTGAACAACACAAGAATGATGATAAGCGGGATGACATAGACAACGTTGTAAAAGAAGATATATAGATAATAATCAAAAAGGGGAAGTTGGGCTTCAGTCAGTCGAGTAGTATAAATAAGAGGAAACCCAAGCGTACAAAGTAATTCATAGAAATTCACACTCACCGCTAAGAAAACGGTCCCTCCAAGCATCGCGAGGAGCGAGGGTGATTTTACGAGTTTTCGTATCTGTTTAAATGTTTTTGATCGTTTTTCTTCAGGGATGCTCAGGCTAGGCCCTTTTTTCAAAGAGAAGAAATCCTTGATGTTAAGGAGACCGATACCAACAGCAACGATTCCTACGGCTAAGGAGATCATACTGATGAACGATACCGTGATCAAGAGTGTATTAAACATCACAAACATGAACAGGAAGTAGAAAAACCCTGAAAAAAAGATGAAGATACCACCAACCAGTAACATCCTTCGTCTCGATTGAAGATACAACAATAAATTCAGAAGAAAGATAAGGATGAAAAAGGAACACGGATTAAAACTATCCAGCCCCCCTAACACAATCGTCAACACCGGCAGAGAAAGACTTGTAAGATTCACCGGTCCGATCCACGGAAGGTAAATCACGTTCTGGTCATATTTTTTATGAACATCAAGATTCGCGATGTACTCATCGATTCTCTGAGTTAACTCCTTGTACGTCAGATTTGCTTTAGGGATTTTTGTTTCATTGTTGATTATCACGGATGGAAAGCTGAGCCCCCGAGCATGCATTTCATTGCGATTGGTTGCATTGGAACCCACTTCTTTTTTTTGGATAATTACTTTTCCTGAGTAATTCTCCGCATAGTGAGTTGTTATATTATCGATGATAGTAATAGCTGGTTTGCAGGAACCGCAGGATTCAGAATAATAGAAATCTACAATCACCTGGTTTTCCGCAATAACAGAGGTAACACTAAGGAGTAAAACAACAAAGACTATGAGGAGCGTAAAATATCGATTCTTTTTCATGTATTCTATCCGCCTGAGACCACTGGTGGAGAAAGAGTAATTTCATCTCCCTCAATAATCGTGGTATCGAATGAGGCATACATCTTATTTTTTGACACCATCATACGACTCTTATCTTTTTCTGTGACAGGGTATTGTTTCACAAAGGTATCAACAACATCTCTGAGAGTGTTTCCCGCTGAGATGTCAAGTTTTATTTGGTCTTTTCCAGTGATGTCTTTGTATCGTCCAAACAGCCTAACCGTGATCTTCATATGATACGTCCTCTAGCCAAACTACAGTTTTTTTATTCCACAAATCGGACAACGTGGATTTCTCTTAATGTCCATCGTGTCAAAACATTGGTTCCAGACATCATAGATAAGTAACCCGGCAAGTGGTTTGCCGAGTAACAGTTTTATCGTCTCAGTACATTGAATCGATGCGATTATTGCAGGAAGACTCCCGAGTACCGGAATCTCGCCAGAAATTGATTCTGGGATATTCTGAGAGATGCACTGCAAACATGGTGTTTTTTTAGGGAGAATTCCCATCACCATCCCGACAGTCTCATAGACTCCTGCGTAAACCCAGGGAATATTATATTTTATTGACACCTCGTTGATGATAAATCGAAGTGACATACTATCGGTACCATCGACAATCACGTCAGCATTTTTCACAAGCGATTCAATATTTTCTTTGGTTACTTTTTGGTTGATTCCCCTCACCCGTACCTCTGTGTTAATCGCCCGTAATTTCTCCTGAAGAACAAACGCTTTTGATTTTCCAAGATCCTCTTGTGTAAACAGTGATGTTCGATGGAGGTTCGTGATATCCACCGTATCATTGTCAACGATATCAAGGCTTCCGATACCCATACGTACGAGCAGATTTGCACTGTGGCTCCCTAGTCCTCCACCACCGATGACAATCGCATGTTTTGTTGCTAGCAGCTCTTGGCCTTTCTGACCTAACTCTTTAACTAGGGTTTGTCTTCTGTATCGGTCTGTACTCATAATTCCACCCGAGATTCTAGCTACTGCTATGTGTGCAAAAATAAAGATGGATTATAAATACATTCCCTCTCGTATCTGTTGATAAATACACTCTTGTGGTCGTACGCAAATAGCCTGGTTTATTCTACCGATGCTCCGACTGTTTGATCAACGTAGAACGCAAAATGCGTGCCAATGTATTCCACTTTTGCGACAAGATGGGGCTGCCAATGAGCGACCGTTGTAATCACCATAATGTTGTCGTCTACGATATCTGGGAATGTGAGGTTTCCATGTTGTGCTGCGCCATCCCAGGTCATAGTAAATGTTCGTGATTTCTGTGGTGCGAGGAGTACTACTTTTTTTATCGCATAATCAAGGAACCCGAAATGGTAGGGATCTCCGTGATTGTTGATCCATCGTGAACTGATCTCTGTAACATACGATCTGACATACCCAAGGTATGGTTTAGAACCGGTGTTTTTCACCGTCACCGTAATATCCAACGTTGCGTCCCCATGGCCCGTAACATTCGTGGTAAGTTCTAAAGGATGCACGGTTCTTGCACCAGCTCCTTCAATGTATGGACGATAGAGCTGCTCGGTTTGTTGTGGGGTTGTCCCTGAGCCTACTGTCTGATTGAATCCGCCATCAATAAAAATAGTTGGGATTGCCATTCCTCGATAATGTCCCCAAAAACGGTTTTGTGCGATTGGGTTCTGATCGGTGACTAACGCAACAAAATAGAAGGGATACTCTGAGTTGTTATACAGAGAATAGAGTGCCTCAGCGGCATTTGGACAGTTTGGGCACCAGGTCGTAGTTCCTTCTTCGATAAAAACGTTATGGGTGAACTCCGAAGTTGTACTCGGCATGGTTCTCTGAGACTGTGTTTTCTCTGAGGCTGTCATGGTTGTAGCTGCTACAAACGGCGAAATAAGAAGTACCGCCGTGACTGCAAATAATATCATTTTTTTCATATGATCCCCTAATTTGTTCTACTTATATATGAAGCTTTACTATTTAAATATTTATTCTTTCGGTTTTATAGGAAGTTCTTTTGCCGGGATACCACCATAGATCTTCCCTTTGGTAAGGACTTGACCTTTCGTTACCAGAGCACCAGCAGCAACCACCACATCGTCTTCTAGGACCGCACCAGGCATGATGATCGCACCAGCACCAATCACACAGTTGTTTCCCACTCGAATCCTATCCATGAAAATGGTTTCATACTGCATGTTATGAATATGCCCGTAGATGATTGCGTACTCCCCCATTGTTACGTTATCACCAAATTCGGTGAGGCACGGGTCTTTTATCACACCACCAACCAGTGAGTTTTTACCTATCTTCATCCCAAGCAGTCGAAAGTAGGATTGTTTTATTTTTCCCAGTGGGACAATTTCAAGAAATTTACGGAAAGGGGTATAAAGGACGCAAATAAGGGTCCATTTGAATGTATTTTTATTCCTGAATGAATACTCATAAGTGCCCGGATGGTAGGTAATGCGGAACAGACGGATTATACCACCAGTGATATATAACTCTGAAATGAAAAAAAGAACAGCCCCGACGAAAATGGCGATGGGAAGCACAATGAAATGCAAAAGAGTGGAAAACGCAAAATAATGGAAATACTGTTGAAGAACATAGAAACCAACAATTACCGGGATAAGCCCTACGATAAAGATGAATGATGGTATCACTGTGAAAAAGTAAGACCAAAGCGGCCGTTTTGATTTTTTCGGTTTCTGTACGTGTTCAGGCATAAGCACAACAATACTTTCAGAGACTAATAAATGTAATGATGAATCTATTTTTCATTTTGACAGTTTACCACCGCGTCTTTAAATATAATCACAGTCACAACAGAGGGTAGGAGACTATCGATATGGGAAAGAAACCTCTTAAAAAACAGACTCACCTAAAAGAACAGGACGTAAGAAAAATCCAGTATTCTGAGAAACGACAGAGGCATTATGCATTCGGTTTCCTTGTTGGTGAGTATTAAAAAAAAAAACATTTTCTTAAATGGAAATTTCTTCGTATTCAGTGTATGCCAGATTCATAAAGTCAAGATATCCATCAGGTTCCTGCGATTGTTTGAGTGCTAGGATCGCTTTTTTTTGATAGGCGATAGCGTTTTGGAAATGCAGTAGGTTTTCACCGGTAAAGTTTAGTCCCAGATATTTCTGATATTGACGAAACACTATCTGCGTTAATACAAAAGCATAATTTGCGGTGAGTTGATCTATAGAGACGTTTGTCTCGCTGAACATTTGGGCTTTACTTCCCGTTTTACAATCGACATAATATGGAGAAATATGGTCATTATCGATCCACAACCACCGTTCTTCTCCAGTCATAAAAGGAAAAATATAATCATTTTTTGTGTCTTCCTCGTCTTGTGGATAGCACACACGATTGACGATTTGCCTTTTCGTCGCGTACGGTGTTTCCCCTCTAGTTGTTTCAACCAAAACCCATCCATAACCTGGGCAATAGTATTCCACCATGTAATGCATCTGTGTCCAGAATCCTTGATCATTATTCACGAGGAGAACTCGTGCGGGGATGTTATAGAGCCTAAAAAAAGCACATGCCAAATGAGACCGTCCAACATTCTCCCCATTTATCAATAGCGTTGTTCTGGCGTCTTGAGATAACAAAAGCCCTAAGTTGAGTTCTAGCACAAACAAGACTAATCGATGATTTCTGATAAATGGTGCTATTCTCTTTGCATATCGAATAAGGTTATCACTCATACCATGTAATTGTCTTGCTTTATGTCTGATAAGAAGACTGTGTAGTTGGACCTCTTTCGTTGATGCAAGCCAGATCTTGGTATCTTCCGGTAGCTGGTATTTTTTAGGGATTTTAACATAGGGTGGGAGGTCGCTAAAGTCGTGATTTTTTACCAGAACCCAACAAGAAAAATGGAGCAATACACTTTCATCTTTTTTCATGGAGCCTATAGTAAAATTGATGATTTTATTCGGCACCAATGTATCGTTCTCGATATGATACTGTAATATCTTTGAAACAGTACTATCATTGTAGAATTCTAACATGAGGGGAACTTGATACTCATAATCTGGTGGAAAAGAGAATCTTATATGAAACATCCCGACATCCTCTGATGCATTGACATATAAATAGTGTTCTACACGCAGTAAATCAAGTTCTTGTTCTTGTTCTACATTTGACGCAATACTGATATTTTCTTGATAGCTTTGTTTGCTCGTTGCCAAGGGTGAAACTGCAGTTACACTAAAAAGAAGAATAATACTAATTGCTAGCAATTTCTTCGAGAGCGGCGTTGCATCTGAAGGGATTTTCATATATCTACTATAATATTCCCCTTGTACACTATTTATATCTTTTGTAGGAAATGCTTTAACTAGAAGAATAATGGAGAAAAATAGGTGTTGAATGAAGAACTATTTTTTCTCTGCAACGATAATAAATCTCCACTCGCTTTTCTTCCCTTCTTTTTCAGATATAGTGAACCCAGCGTCGGTAAAAAATTGTTCAACCTGATTTACTGTATGTGCTAGCTTGTATGCATCGACATGGTATCTAGTGACGTCTCGTCCTGCCCGGTTGAACAACATACGAATTTTGATTAACGAGAGTTTCCATGTTGGAAAATCACGGTTCAACGCTTCAAAGACAACCTTCCCACCGGGTTTTAAAACTCTCATCATCTCTTGAAAACTCTTCTTTGGTTGGGTCCAATACGGCAGACTAAACCTGCTTACGATCATATCAACTGTATTATTTTTCAAAGGGATGTTTTCAGAGACGCCAACGACCGGTTCAAATGTTTGAAAATCAGCGTTTTTTACGTTTCCATTTGCTAACTTAAGCATTTTGATTAATGGATCAATACCTATGATTGTTGCCTGTGGTATCTTTCGAAAAATCTCAACCGAGAGTAAACCTGGCCCCGCCCCCAGGTCAAGGATGAACGGATGAGATGATGACGAATGTCTTTGAACAAGAGACGCGAGATATTCATATAAATCATTGAATTTCTTCATGTATACTGCAAATTCTTCTGCGGTTTTGTCATCGACCAAAAACTCACAACCACCTGTTCTCTGAAACTCGTACTCAGAAATAATGTTTTTGTTTTTTAAGAATTATTCGTAATATCGAGTGTTCTCTGAAGTTACTACGAGTTTTTGTGCTTTAAGCTCCTGGTAGTTTTGAATCTCTGCAAATGGCTGACGTTCAATGTTTCTATTGGATCCATATTTCACATATGAGAGACCCAAAAGAGAGTACGCTAGTGACTGGTTACTTCCGTCATCGACGAAGAGTCTGAGATGAAATGCATTCTCGACTCCGAAATTCTGCTGGATGTCGGTCTTAATGGAGGTCGTAACACAGGCGCATTCCACAGGAATCCAGCCATTAATTCCCATTGATCCACCAACAAATACTTCGGTCCATGCATGAGCCGTGGTAATCGCTGTTCCATTCTCATAAACCGTTAGAAGGTACCCTCGGATGAATCGCGCGGGGATGCCAACAGATCGACACAGGGAGATATATAGGAACGATAAATCATCACAGTCCCCATTGCCCATCTGTAAGGTGATTGCCGCTGGTCGTACCCCTTCTTCACCAGCATGGGTTTGATATTGGATATTTTTCTTTAACCAGCTGAAGAGTGATTGTGCCAGCAGAAACGAATTGTTTGTCCCTGCGTTTTCTACAACAGTTCTTACAATTGCAGTGATATTTGGATCAGTCGGGTTAATAAACCAGATTGTCTCATTTGCCTGTGGTTGGGTATATTGTCTTTCTATCGCAGGATACTTCTCCTGCAGTGCTTGGATTGTTACGGCATCTTCTCCGTTCAGATCAGGAACCAGGTAATTATTGGCAATGATATGAGCAGTAATCCCTAATTCATAGGTTTGCTGCTCTGTTCCAGAGACATTCCAACGAATAAATGTGTTATTCACTAAGGTTTTCGTTTCATATTCATGGTTATACAAACGATCATAGGTAACTGTTCCAACAAGAACAGAAGGAGGGTTACATACATAGGTGATTTCATAGCGTCCAGTACCTGTGCAGTTCACACGATACCCATAGGAAATATCATACCTGACCTTTGTAGGACTAGGCTCGTACGTGGTCGGAGGAAAAATCACCTCACAACCAGATAATACAACTACCAGAACAAGCATGCCAGCAACGAAGAGACACCAGGTGTTTTTCTTCATACGATCCTGGGTTTATCTCTTTTAAATAGCCCTAACCCGTGCTTGTGCGGTTGAGGCTGAGACTTCTTACTATGAGCAATTTGGTACCGACAGCCGTTACTCATTGGACATTGGAGACAGCTTGGATTATCCTTATGGCAGAAGTTACCCCCAAGCTGCGCGAGTGACTCAAGATACTTATACACATTCTCTTTCATTTCCTCTGCTTCTTGACTAAGGAATCTAATGGTTTCATCAGGGTCATTGGTGGTTACCCAGCCAAGTCTTTTTGCAACACGATTCACCATTATTGCTTTCTCAGTGACATTGTTCTGAATGTTTCCTGGTTTCTGCACCGGGGTTGCCTCTTGTCTTGATGGTGGTGGCGGCATCTTTGGCATCTTTACTTTATAATCAGATGGGTCAATATCTTTGAAGACGGTGACTGATTTTCCCCCATGATCCGTCTCTCTGGTCCTGATTTCAACGAGAATCGGGATTTGGATTGAAGCACCAGAAATCAACGCAACACCAATTGGCAGCCGCTGAATCTCGTCATAGGTCTGACTCGTGAGACCTTCAACAGACTGAATAATCGCTTTTAGATCATTAGGGTTTGTCACCTTTAAAATAATATTCGTGTTACACTGAGAAATGATATTCTTATCGATCTTCGCAGGACGCTGACTGACTACACACAGCCCCATGCCAAATTTTCGCCCTTCAGAAGCAACCGTACGAAGCATGCTGGAGGAAACCGCATGACCAATCCCATGCTCCGGGCAGTAATTATGCGCTTCTTCTACAACAAAGAGGAATGGAGGAATCTTCCCTGCTTTCCGATCCTTAAATAACTCCTCGGTTAACCGTGCTACCACCACATCCTGGATATCAGGCGGGACTCCACGCATGTTAATAATCGAACATTTTCCTTTCTGCACAAGCTCCTCTGTTGAGGTTCCTTTCTCGGAAAAAACACCTATAGAATCTAAGGACTCTAATGAGGCTATCACGTTCCATCGAGCATTGCTCTTCGTGCGTTCCGCTGCTTCTATAATATCTCTAATACTATAGACCTGTTTGAACTCCTTGAGTTCTTTGATGGTCTGATACAAGACCGCTATCTGGGGACCAGACAGTTTCGCTCGTAGAAGCTCAAGGATCTCTCGTCCTTCAAGATTCATTCCATTCAATGTTAAATGAGTCGTTGCTTCCCCGCCGGTAAGTGGTGAAAACGTAACAATTTGACTGCTGTAATCATTTGCTTTTACCCCGAATTTCTCCATGTTCTTTTGATCTTTCTTGTCCTTGTTCGGTTTTCCAAGGGAGATATATTCGCCATGGGTATCGATGATAACCAACGGGATTTTCTTCTTTAAAAGTTCTTCGATAAGAACACCGCATGCATAGCTTTTCCCACCGCCGGTTTTCGCAAGAATACAGATATGTTTCTGGACCAATGAATCAATATTAAGATACACAGGAAGGTCATGACCTTTGAGAAGACCAAGGTACGCACCGTTTTGTTTCTCTGCTTGCAGCCCAAGGACGTGGCGTATGAGATCCTCATGAGCTAGGGTTATTTGGGCACCTGCCTCAAACGGACTGCGCGGTGCCTGCAAACGGCCTTCTTTATCTCGGAAGCCGATCACCTCAGCGTATGCAGAAACATCACTCTTAATTGGAGGAACAGACCCATTGCTCTTGATGGTAATGGCATCCTCAAATTTCAAATCAGAGTACCCTTTGATATCCATGACCTGCGCGAGCACATAGCCTTCTTCATGTGGTGCGGCAACGTAATCAAACTTCCGGAGATTATGAGCATCAACCGTAAAGTTAAATTTTGTTGAACCAACATCACCATAGATAAGACCGACGAAGTCGTTTTTCTGTTGTTGCATCCATACCCCTTTTGTTGTCTGTGTGCGGAATATTATGCAGGGTTATTATAGTTTTTGTATTTTTTTCCCTACTTCAGGTGGTAAGCCCGCACACAGTTCAAGTGCTTCTACTTCCATGAAATGCAGATTCCCCGGAATTACGAGAGTATGTAATGGTGGACCAAAATCCTTCTTTCTGAGAACGTTTATCGTGTTTGCAGCAACCACTGGATCAGGAGCACCAGCGCGGGCAACGACACACGCGATGGTGTCATCGGTGAAGAGACACTTCCTGAGTGTATCCTCCATTTTCAAGAGTAATTCAAGTCCTTCATTCGCCGTCATATACCGGTTTTTCTCCACCTGGATGTCAAGCAACACGAGCGTATGCAGTCCCATCTCCTTATTATTATATATTACAGTATACGGGCTTGTCGGAAAATACTCTTTCTCGCCAAATGCAAGCGTGGTCGTCCTGCCGAATTTGTAGTTCTGCAGACCAAGGAGCCCAGGAACGGCGGTTACAATACTACTGCTATGAATAATCTTTGTCGTGATTCCTTGTTTCATCGCACGCAGCCGCAGATCAACATGCGTGGTTGCGATCATCGGATCCCCGCCCGTGAGAAACACGACATGATTCTGTACGGCAGCGTCAATGATTCTATCCCCTTTCTCAGTTTCTTCTCGCGACAACACCTCGATTTTTTTCCCAATGAGTTTCTCAAAAGCCTTTTTATCGAACTGTCCTAGTTTTGTTGTATAAAACTCCGCGAACACCTCGTCGCACTGTTTAAGTTCCCGCAAACCTTTTAATGAAACATCTGCCTCATCATACAACCCTAAACCAACAAAGACCAGTCGTCCTTTTACCATTTTTTCACAACCATTCATGATCTTGACGTTCAAAAATCTTATTCCCTGCGTTTATAAATTTCGAAAACATTTAAAACACCTATGTGATTCATAAATGTGGGCGACAACTACCGGCTCTTTTTATTTGCTTCTGTTACACACGTCTCGCATGTTTTTTTCGAACGTGTCAACCTCGCACGTGTTATCAGTGTACCAGGAGAAAAATAAAGAAAGGTTTAAATTCCAGGAGACGTATTCCTGGCAGGAGGTGTTTTATGACATACAAACACGAGGGTTGGACCTTATACACACGAGACGTAAAGCTTAAAGGCGGAAGAAATCAAACAATCTATTTCTTCAGCAAGAGATCACCAAAGAGTGGAACGACCTGCGATTTACCAAATGGGTACATTGTCGGTGTCAATAAGAGAACCGGTCTTCCATATCTGAAGAAGAAGTAAATTTACTTCTTTCTTCATTTTTTCTTTTTCTTTATCATTATTGTTCTTTTGTGCATTCTTTTTTTACATAAGGGTTTTATAACTGGTGTTTCTTCCTCGTTTCAGTATGAACCGGAAACACGGTGAAAAAAAGAAGGTGCAAAAAAACATTGCACGCCATCGGATTCATTATCTTTTTTCCCTTGCGGAAGAATGTGCCCTTGAGGGGAAACTACCCTTGTCTGATCGGTACGTCGCATTAGCACGAAAGATTTCTATGAAATACCTTGTTCCTATCCCTGCAGAGCATGCACGCCGATTTTGTAAACACTGCTACTGCTATCTGCTTCCACCGTTGACCTGCCGGGTCCGCATCCATCGCGGGATGATTATCACCTACTGTAGTAAATGCAAGAAGTATAGTCGGATTCCATTACGTGACCGTTCCTCAGCAACTCGTAAACCATGAATAAATAATAATGCGTTTTTAGGGGGTCAGAATAGCTAATTTAGCATCCAATATGCTTAAATAACATATGGTTTATTACCGATACCCAATTTCACGAGAAAGGAAGAGAATTCCTATGACAACAGCGTATGATGTCCCTGCAAAAGAGTTAATCACTGCGTTAACAAAAAAATTACAAAATGAATCTGCGGTTGCTCCACCAGATTGGAGTAAATATGTTCGCACAGGTGTCTCTAAGGAGAATCCGCCAGAGACAAAAGACTGGTGGCACACCCGGTGTGCATCAATTCTTCGGAAACTCTATGTCAATAAAAATATGGGTGTGGAGCGTCTGCGAGCAGAATATGGTGGAAAACGAAATCGTGGATCAAAACCCAATAAAGCGGAAGCAGGAAGCGGCGCGATTGTCCGTCATGCCCTTCAACAGTTGGAGACCGCTGGGTATGTCACAAAGATGAAAGGCAGAGGCCGCATGCTTAGCCCGAAAGGAGTTAAATTCCTAGATAACACATCCTTTGAAGTAAAGAAATCCCTCATTGAAGCATTTCCTGAATTGAAAAAATATTAAATAGGTGAATGCAATAGGTTCGTCTTGAGGTTTTGGAATCACTATGGATGATATCGAAGCTATCAGGAAGAAGAAATTGCGTGACCTTCAACAACAACAGACGTTCTCACAAGAAGACTTCGAAGAGATACAACAGAAAGAGTTTGAAGAGAAGAAACTCATCCTGCGAGCAATCCTTACTGATGACGCACGAGAACGCCTTGGACGAATTAAAGCTGCGCGTCCAGAAATGGCAGAAAACCTGGAGAACCAACTCATCATGCTTGCACAATCTGGGCGACTCAAAAATAAAATAAATGATGAACAGTTACGGGAGCTACTCTCAAAGATACTCCCGAAGAAACGCGATATAACGATTCGCAGAAGAGGAATATAAATGTCAAGTCATAAATCGTTAGGAAGAAAACTCCGATTATGCAGAGCAACGAAAAGCAATCGACGAGTACCAGCGTGGGTCATGATTCGTACAAACCGGCGATTTACTCGACATCCGAAAACACGCCACTGGCGGAGAAATAAACTCAAAATAGGTTGATGCGTATGGCTGAGAAAGATTCTGGAAAAGAACTTGAACGGATTTACATAATCCCGCTTAGACGAGCAAAAATCGGACCAACATCCAGAGCCGCCCCCCGGGCGGTTGATGATATTCGTCATTTTCTCATGAAACACATGAAAGTCGAGCAGAAAAACGTCTGGATCGATGATTCTTTAAACAAAGAAATCTGGGCGCACGGGAAATTCTGGGTTCCAAGCAAGATACGTGTGCGTGCCGTGAAATTTGAAGACGGTGTTGTTGAGGCAACGTTACCGGAGCTCGGTGAGAAGAAATCACGACGAGAATTTTTAAAAGAGGAAAAAGAGAAGAAGGCTCCGATTCTCCGACGAGAGGAAGAAAAGGCTGAGGAAGCAGTACCTGGTGCTGAAGGATACGATATTACTCCAACTGGTAAGGGTGAAGTAAAAATCAAGAAGAAGAAGAAAGAGAAAGCCCCAAAGGAAGAAGAGCCCGCGGAGAAGAAAGAAAAACCAATAAAATCAGAAGAAAAAGCACCTGAAGAAGAAGCTGAGAAAAAAGAAGAATCAAAGGGAGCAAAAAAATCGAAAACAGCGGCAAAGAAATCAACGTCAACAAAGAAAGATGAGAAGGAAAAACCTGTCAGTAAACGGAAATCAGCTTCGAAGAAAACGGGGAAAAAAAGTGAATAAGAATGCTTCAGCTCTTGGACTAGAATACGCTCTGTATAAAAATTCAATTATAGAATGAAAAGAGAAAGTATGAAATTGTAGATTACCTCCCAAATCTCCTCTCTCAACTGCCCTCTTCTTTTTTTATTAGATATTGTAGCATTGATTCTCTTCGTTTTATCGCATCAAAAACGTGCGATATCAGCTTAATTCAATCAACCGAGTATGAGACTGCTTGAAACATTCGATTTAACCTGTTTTTTATCGTCGTAAACCTAATCCGATTGTGAAAAGGATGAATGATATCACTGATATGTTTGCCACACCTTAAAACGAGCTGAAAGTGACGCTGGGAAACCTTTTTACCTTAAGCCGAGGGAATTTCCTTCATTAACAATCTTATTATAGGAGAACAGTGTTATAAAATTGTAAAGGGGCGGAAAGTCATGAATAAACATTCACTATTGAGGAAAAGTTTAGCGGTTTGTATTATTCTTTTGTTTGTTGCAATGACATTTTCACCAATCATCAATGCACAAAATAATACGATAGTATCCAAATCATTTTCAATCCCTGAAAAAGAAAACACTGTTTCGATTACCGTCTTGGAATACAAACCTGATGGAACGATTGGGAAATCTGTTGTCAAGTTATCAAAGATACAAGCAGAGAAACTTAGAGGTGAAT
>JADBLO010000046.1 GCA_014894395.1 Thermoplasmata archaeon | reverse complement strand
TTTATCATGAATCATACGGTTTTAAATAGGAGGAGCGTTCATTTGGAAATCCCTTCAAAGAGCCCCAGTAGGGATTTAACTATCACTTAATTTACAAAATTTTTTCTGATAACTATTGCCATACTAAAGAATGGCAGGCTCGAACCGGGCTGATGTAGTTCAAGTTCAAAGCCCAAGTCCAGATATGCGTCTATTTCGTCTCTAAAATTACAAAACAGCAATCTTTATATAAAGGTAGCGGACAAGCATTGACATGGTTTTACTCCATGTTTCTCTTATCTTGATTTGGTACGGGGGTTTAAATCCCTCCCCCTGCACTTTTTTATTATCGAAACACAAATACCTCTTTCTATATCATGCAAAATATAAATATATGATATGGATTATCATATCATAAGCAGGAACGAAGTATGAAGAATAAATTCTTTGGGTTTTTCATAGAGGCATTGCTGGTGGGGTAGATGAAAGATAGAGCGCTGAAAACCATGGAATCATTATCTAGCAGCAAGAGCTCTTTGGCAAAATTTCTAAGGATTCAGAGGAGTATCGCAGCCCTCCCTGCGCTTGCTGTTTACTCTGTCGTCGGATCATATTTTACGGGGTTAAATTTCTTCCACTTGAAATTCTTTCTTGGCGCTCTTGCTCTCTATCTGCTTTCAGTAGCTGTCAACGGTTACAATAATCTCTTTGACATTGAAGAGGATAAACTAGCTACATCCAGTGGAATCGTGAAGGCGAACTATTTACTGAAAGAGTTTACATGGAGTCAATTGAAATGGAATTTTGCGCTAACAAGCATCACCCTTGCCTGCGTATTGCTTCTTATTGGAAACCTAGAATTTACTGCCTTGTGCGCTTTTACATATGCCCTTGGAATTGTATACACCAGACCAATTAGACTGAAAAACAGACCACTCATAGGCACTTTATCCAACACATATGGGTTCTCAATTTTGCCCGTACTGAGCTGCTTCTTTTTGCTCAATGGCGAGCTGACAGCCGCGATTGCATTTAGCCTGTCTATATTTCTACCCACATTCGCATCTTGCCTTATAGCTGAAATCGCGGACCAGGAGATCGACAGGAAAATTGGAACAAGAACTACCGCCCGTTGGCTTGGTAAACGCGCCAAGACAGTTATCAAGGCCGTTTTGATCTTTTCAGTTGCTTTTTATTTTGTCGCTATCTACATCCACTGGGCTGTGATTCTTGTAACCCCATTTGTAGCGGCAATTCTCTATGAAACCCGTAAGCTTTACATGGACTTCACGGATAAGAAAGCTGATTATGCACTTATAAAAATAGGCGCGAATATCTCTAGAGGCTTTATAATCTATGTAATAGCCGCGATAATCCTACACGAGACAGCAGCTACTCTACTTACAAATATTTTTAATGCCTGAAAAGGGATTCTATGCTTCAAGTATTATGCCCCCTCCTTAAAAATCGCTAAAAATACGTCTAAAATCCCAAAACAGAAATCTTTATATAAAGGTAGCGGTCAAGCATTAACACGTTTTTTTATTTAATTCGTTTCCACATATTTTACAATAAATAAAATCTTCATCATTCTTGGTTTTACATTTAGTACATATCTTAAGTCCATGCCAATTACCAGTTTGCCGTTCCATTTTTTTATGGATTCTATTATGCCATTCCCATGAATCAGACTCCAGAATCACTTGAAGATTTTCAATTCTGTTGTCTCTTTTATTACCATTCTTGTGATGAACGATTTGCGAAGGTTTTAGTTTTTTACTGTAATATAAAGTATAGATTTTTCTGAGAGTTATTACTGAGAATTAATACTTACTCTCTCTTGATATTTGCGTATGCATACGCATCTCCAACTGACTGAAAATAGGAGTAAGACAACGGAAGAATATTAAGATAAATAAGGAGGGAAAGTATTCATAATCTTATATAATGAAGAACATATTATATCAATCATATGAGGTAAGTATTGACGGATTTACAGGTATCGGTGGGGTCACATTACGCAATCGTTTGAGAGCATGAAGTTTCTCATGGTCACCTAATTTTGCTTGTTTAATTGCATCTTCTAACATTTCAATAGAAGTAGAATATGTTGGCAAATCCACTGGGCGAGGTAATTTATCTTTACCTCCATGAGCAAAGGTGTAGCGAATTGGGTCTTCCCAAGACGGTTTTTCTCCATAAATAAGATCAGAAATGAGTGCAAGCGCCCGTACCGTATTCGGTCCAACCCCTTTAAGTGAAAGCAGTTCTTCGTAATTTGTTGGATGAACATCATAGATCTCCTTCATCTTCTGCCAATTAATATTTCGTGGCATATCAAGATGCGGCACTGTTGGTTTGTTACGACAAGGAGACAACCAGTCATCCAATGTTTTTTGATTATCATGCAGTATGAGTTCCGCCCAATCCCTTTGCAAATGAAACGGATTATCATTGACGAGATCAACAGAGACTTTCTGGGCAGCTGTGCTTTGTTTTGCAGTCATATCCAACACTCTGTCTTGTCGATGATCCCCGACAATCGTATTATGCGGCTCACAGACGAAACTTTCGACATCCTCAGATAACCAATGATATCTTCGTGCATAACTGGTTTGATTGTTCATCCCTTGCTGAATCACCGCCCACTTCTTGTTCTGAGAAAAGATAAACACATGATGATACAGCGTATGACCATCTTGGATTGCAGTATTATCAACTTTTGCTGCCATGCGACTACAGTATTGTAGCCGTTTAATTGTATCTGTTGAAAGATTGTATTGAAACCCAAACGCTTCAATCTCAGAAAGTGTATTCCGTGAGGCGTTCCCCTTCCCTCCAGCAAAGGTAATCCCAACTTCCTCAGGGTTTATTGCTTCTTTGAGTGCACCACAGGTGACAGTAGTCGTACCACTTGAATGGAAATCATATCCTAAAACACAAGAGAAAGCTTGAAACCAAAATGGGTCGGAAAGCCTTTGTAAAAATTCATCAGACCCATATTCATATATGATAACTTCCGTGATTCCTTTTGAGAGCGCAACCATCCGTTTGAATAACCAGCGTGGTGCTTTCCCTGGATGAAGAGGAAGGTTGGCGACTCCTGTTTTTGGCATACTTCATCCATTCTATGGGTAGAAGCGCCTATAAGCTTTCATCCGAGGTCGATGAAAGTATACGTTCCCAGATAAACGGTAAGGTATAAAAAACGATGCTGATTCTCAAACCACTGCTATTCGAAGAACTATTAAATGGTGAAATGACAATGGGGAAGCAAGACTATCAAGAATATATAAAAAGATTTGATGGGTATTTGAAGAAATACATCCCATCAAAAGATTCCTGGACTCCGGTCGATGATGCATTATATACACCACCGGATCTCTTCCGCATCCCCTTAAAAGAAGCCTACGAAATGCAGTTAAAATCCATCAAATACACATTTCTTTATCAGTATACCAATAACAAATTCTATCAGAATTTCTGCAAAGAACGTAACTTCTCTCCAGATGATATCAAAACACTCGATGATCTTGATAAAATTCCTCTCATCCCTGATAGCTTCTTCAAAGATTATCCAACTGGAAAAGACTTTGCCTTATGGCTTGGAAACATCTTCACAGGATCTCTTCCACGTATCGTCATTAAAGAATCAAACCCAACCTACGACGAAGTGATAAACGCGTTCAACAATGCAGGGATGACGGTCTCATATAGCAGTGGTACTAGTGGACGTCATACCTTCATACCACGCGACCAACGAACCTTTTTTATCTCAGAATATGCAGCCGCAAAATCAGTGATTAGTATGATATATCCGTTGTGGGACTATCATATGCATGGATATTTACTCATGCCAAATCCAAAAAAAACCAATGTGTACGCAGGAAAAGTCTGCACTATCTATTTCGATGCCATTCAGGACGTTCGCGTTGCGATTGATAGAGACATCACCACAGAATTAATCCAGATGACGATGACCGATCAGAAAGGAGTGAAAAGCAAAATTGTGAAATATTTTGCGAAACGCGAATCAGAAAAAATGATCGATGAAATCATCCGCTGGCTTGAATCCCATGAGAAAACCAACGAAAAAATCGCACTTGTTGGCGCCCCGTTTATTCTCTCTTTTGTGATGAAAAAGTTGCAGAAAGAAGGACGAGGTTTTGATTTCAGTGAACGAGGAGGGGTTGTGACCGGTGGTGGTTGGAAGGCGTACGAAGGAGTCCGTGTCCCGGTCTCTGACTTCCGAAAACAAGTTGAGAAAGTACTCGGTATACCTGAGAAATATTGCCTTGATATCTATGGTATGGTTGAGGGGAACGGCTGGATGGTACACTGCCCAGAAGGGCATTACCTTCACTCGCCTTATTCATACTATAAACCCTTAGTCCTTGATTCCGAATACAAACCGGTTGGGTACGGCGAATGGGGAAGGTTCGCGTTTCTGGACGCTGCCGCATTCAGCTACCCTGGATTCATCATGTCCGGTGATAAGGTTCGAATGCTCGAACACTGTCCTGTCTGTGACCGTCCAGGACCAGTGCTCGAACCAGAGATTCAACGAGCATCGGGCGAAGAGATTCGCGGATGCGCTGAGGAGGTCCGTCGGATGCTCTCTGCTGATCTGGGAAAAGAAACATAAATTTACAGACACTATGAAATGAACAGACCGATAATAAAAGAACGAAAATGAGAGAAGAGCGGTTTATTAAGAAAAGATAATATGCTCCTAGTCTTTCAGGGAGGCAATAGCATGGTCAGTTTTCGAGAAATGAAAGACAAGGGATACATCCCACAAAAAACCTATCTGAAGCTGATGATTGGTGGTGGTCTTTCATTGAGTAAAGTTTTACTCACTAGCCCAGGTGATTTGAAAAAACTCCGGACAATCCATGGTTCCGAGGAACGATATATCAGACCAAAACGACCATATGGATTACCACCTTTTACAGAAGGAATGAGATGTGGTGTCACTGAGGAGAAATACCTCAGGCCAACACTTCATTGTGACCCATGCGATCCTGGGGTTGTCGCCCTTGCTCATCACCTTGGTGCATTTCAGAAATCAGATTATGAGTTCGCAAAAGCTGCCTTTGAGTTCACCAAAGAAAATCTTGATTTAGAAATTTGTCCGATGAATCCTGTCGAAGAGACCATTCAACGGGGCGCGGGAACATGTTTTCATTTAATCACGGTGTTCATTGCACTGTGCCGGTGTGCAGGGATCAAGGCACGGTACAAGATGTTTGCGATGAACATGATCAAGGCATGGTATGACGTCCTTGTTGAAGCTGACCCCTTGGTGAAAAAATGGTATGACTCGATGGGGTACTTCATGATCGAAGGAGAAGGTGAAGCGTACATCGACGGAAAGTGGGTGGTCGCCCATGTTGGTCCCACTGCGGAGCGACAAGCAGCAGCAGGTATCCCAATTACGAAGTTCGGGGAGGATTCTCTTGGTGTCTGGTTCTTTGCAATCCCTGGTACAATCATGTATATGGAATCAATCCCTTATGGGTTGGGTGGAGCTACGAATATCTTGAAAAAGATTGCTCCAGGGTCCATGGAGCGCGTGAACATCAGCATTCAGCATCAAAATGAGATGGGACGAAAAATAATCAAAGACGCGGGTGGAAAAGAAGCGTACGATGCGATGGCGCGCAAGAAACTTGGGCCGAAAGCACCATTGATTGATTTATCAGATAAAAAAGGGATTGTTTTTGGGGAGTGAGTGGGACATGGATTTAGCAGGAAAGAAAAAAATCGGCGGTTCTATGAATCAACAAACCAGGCACTATATCATTTACCTCATCATTTTTATGGGAATGATCGCGATTATGGATCAATACCTCTCGTTTATCGAGACAACTGCGATTCCAAACGTGCTACGAGATTATTCTGTTACCGATGTTCAGTATTCCTGGTGGAAGGCACTCTATTTTATTCCAACGTTTTTAATTTTTCTGTTAAATGGACTGACTGATATTATAGGAAGAAAAAATTCTTTGCTCATTCTGATTTTATTGTTCGGAAGCGCGTCACTTGGAATCGTCTATGCGACACCATCATTTCATCTCTATATGATATTCTTTGCAATCATAACATTTGCTACCATATCGAACATGTGGACAATCCCAATTAGCGAGGAAGCACCAGCGGAGAAACGTGCGAAATATGTCTCCATAGTGTATTTCATGAGTTTGATTCCCCTTCAGGCGATAATCCCACCGGTACTCTCCCGATTAGGACTCAGCTGGAAATGGATGTATGGCATCATGTTCCTGTTTATGATACCGGTCCTTGTCATGTGGTTGTTCATGAAGGAGACAAAACGATATGAAGTGATTAAAGAGGAACGCAAACTAGGGATACGAAAGAAGCATTTCTACGGCATTGGTGTCATCAATCGAAGTGACATCAAATATATCTTGTTCTCTGCAGTAATATGGATGTGCTGGCTGGTTGTTTCAATGCTTGTGGTGTGGGCCGGGCATTATTTCATGGACATCCATGGATATTCTCTGGATCAATGGTCGTTGATCCTGCTTGGTAGTCTTCTTCTCATGATGGCGGGTGCGGTTGTTGGCGGTTGGACAATGGATAAAATTGGGAGAAAAACTGGTTTGCTCATTGGATGCGCGGGACTTGGGCTGTTCGTTGGACTCATTGGGTTAACCCCTGTCTCTGTTGCGAGGGGTATTACGATTATCGCCGGGTTTTTCCTTGGGTTTTCGTATACCTGGATTATTGTCTACATCCCTGAGATTTTCCCAACAGAGCGACGGGGAACCTGTATAGGATGGACAACGACGACGGCACGTGTCTCGTATGTCGCTGGACCAGCGCTTGCTGCCATTATGCTGACCGTGTCCCCGTCCATGGAATGGTTTTGGACGGTAGGAGGACTCCTAATGATCATCCCAATTATCCTTGTTTTTCTCTTCCACCCCTATGAGACAAAAACAAAAGAGCTTGAGGTAATCGAAGCGCAACGATAAATGGTCTTGTTTTGTCATCCTTTGCTATAAAAGATTGAACGCGGGGACGAAAAAGTGATGCGTGATGGGGGTTTTTTAGCTTTTTAGGGGACTACAAAGGGGGGTGATTCAGGAAATCGGTATGGGTTGTACAACAAGTCCTTTATAGCGCGGACAACAACAATACTTGTTGAGGTAACCCTATGAAAACGATCTTGCGAAGAAAAGATGACACAAGTATTTTTTGTCCACCTGTACGTCAGCGTCATGCCACCTTCACCGTAAAAACGAAAGTCATCGAATTAACCGTTGCGTGTACCCTGCTCGTGGTTGGACTTTTTATCATGACCATTGCACAATGAACAGGATTATGAATTGTATATAAAGCAACACCTGGTTTTTCTCCCATTTTTTCGAAATCCATATAAAATAGAATTACCTAATAAGAACATAAAGACAGCAAGAAAGGAATGAATGTACATGATCAGTGTCAAAGTCTACCATCAAGGCGATGACCTCGTCATCGGCGCTTGCGATGAGCATCTCCTTGGCAAGAAATTTCGGAATGGAAAACTACAGATTGATGTCGCGAAACATTTCTACGATGGGGAACGAATTGATAAAAAAACCTTAAAAAAATTTCTCCTTGATGCTACGATTGCAAACCTAGTCGGAAAAGAAACCGTGAAATGCGCAATAGAGCTTGGGCTGGTCGATCCTGATCGTATTATCAAAATCAGAGGGGTCCCGCACGCGCAGATCGTCCACATGGTCTGATTTCTACTGCTTGTTTTTATTGGTAAGCTCGTTGATTTTTTCAATCATATTTTCGTAGTGCGTCCCCATCCAATAATATTTGTTACAGACCGCGCAGTACCAGAACTGATCTCTGGTTTCAAACACTTTTGACGGTACATGGGTTTTAACTGCTTTTTTTTCCACAGATAGAAGTGGAGTATTACAAAGCGTGCATCGAGTTAATACTTGTGTGCAATCAATCTGTATGTGGGTAAGGACCTGTGCTAATTGTTCATGAAGGTCCGTCGTTTGAATCTCTAGAACCTCCAGTTTTACTTTTTTTCCTCGAATAATTAATTCTTTATCACGGGATATAAGAAGGCGTTTCTCATGTTTCGCTAACTGAAGTATGAGATCATCGTCGGTGGTTGCATCTGGATATAAAGTATCAAATCCGAAAATCCTAAGCCATTTCGCAAGCGAGCCGAGCATATGATCGCAGAGGAGTTTCATTTGAATATTCTGTATAGGATGGGAGGATTTGTGTTTTTGTGTCGTTGGAATATACGTCAGTTTTTAGAGGAATCTGCGAACATCGATCATATCTAAACTGGGGTTCCCTGCGTAATCATACGCCACGACAATAATCGTATGTTTATGTTTCAAGAGCGACCCATGGGTCCACGTCCAGCTGTAGGGTGTTTGGTTATCGGTAAATTGTGGTTGATCAACGTTATCGATATAAAACTCGACTTTTTCAATACCGGATTGCGCATCAGATGCATCTACCTCAATTGTGATATCCCCAATAAGCAGTGTGCGTTGTCGAAACAGCCAGGGAAACAAGCGGAGGCCTCTGAGATACAACCCGTTTTGTGGTGACAGAATCTTAACCGCCGGTGGAATAGTATCTTCGCTCGTGTAGGGTGCCATCAGAGGATAGCGGTCTGTGTTGATTCCATCAGGGATTGTATAGGGTGTATCGCCGATTCCATCTCCATTTGCATCAGAACCAGTATAATCATTCCAGCAGTTGCCTCCCGAAGGATACCCGTCATCCCACACATTGGTCGCATCATCATACGCCTGATAGCGGTTTGTCTGGAAGGTATTATGATAAATGTAATTATTGGATGCTCCGGAAATACCAATCCCTGCGTAGAAGTTATCAGAGATGGTATTTTCAAAGATGAGAGCACCTTTACACCCAGATTTCAGGGTAATCCCGTTCCATCCATTGTTCATGATCTCATTGTGGGCAATCGTCGCATCCTCAGCAGAATGTTTCAGTATCATCCCCTGGAAGTTATCATAAAGGATGTTACTAACGATAGAACAGTTCTTGCCTATTACCACGACACCAGCATTTTGTTCCTCGACTCCGCTGTGTTGAATCAGAAACCCTTGAAGGAAAACATTACTGGCACAGATACTCACCACATCACCGGTGTCTCTGCCGTCGATAATCGTCTCATGGCGGTCTTCCCCTTGGAGGAGCAGTGATTTATGAATCGATACATGTTCCCAATACTCCCCGTTTTTCACGATGATCACATGACCGTCCTGGGTATCAGAATCACTGATAGCTCCTTGAATCGTCAGGAAAATTTCTTCAGTGTTCTCATTAAGCACGGAGCCATACGGGTGAATGAGCGGATACTGATCAGCTGAGCTGTTCCCAGTTGGATACGGAATTTCTCCAATACCGTCCTCGTTCTCATCCGTTCCTGTATAATCACTCCAGTAGTTTCCCCCAGTGGGATACCCACTATCCCATATGCTACCCGCGGTGACATCGAACGCCTGGTAGGTGTTCTCAAGAATGTTGTTATGATAAATCGTGTTGTTTCCCCCAAGCACATAGATGCCAAAGTAAGAGTTCTGTTGAATATTATTCTCAGTGATGATGTTATACTGCGTATGAATCATGACGCCTGCATCATTTGGATAACTCCCGCCGCGAGTAATCGTAAAACCACTCAGGGTGACACCTTCAGCGGTGATCCGTACCACAGTCCCAGAGCCCTCGGTGTCGATAATGGTGGTGTCCTTGTTTTCACCAACGAGTGTGATTGAGACGAACACATCAACGTGTTCATTATAGATTCCGCTGAACACATACACGATGTCACCAGCGGTTGCATACGTGATTCCATCCATGATGAATTGATAGGGATACTCCGCTGTCCCCTCCCATGGTCCCGCGGTGTTATCGTCATCAACATAAATAGTAGACCCGTCAACATTCATTGTGTGTCTCATTTCTTTGTATGATTCATTGGTCATGCTTGCAGATCCAGGGATGATAAACAGACCTGCGATCACAAGAACGAAAATAGCCTGGCATAGATGCGTAGTATTTCGATTATAGTTCATAGTATTCCTCCAATTCCCAAATAATATAGATTCTATCTTTTATATCTTATACAATGTTATAATAAGAGTATATTTAAATATTTCCAGATAAAAAAAGGTGTAGTACATCGTCAAATGTTTAAAAATCGTCCATTCTTGTAAATCAATTCGTTATCAGCGTAGACTTCCCCGTTTTTCCGCAGGTCACACATCATATCCCAATGCAAACTGGATTTGTTTTTACTGCCGGTCTCCGGATACCCGCTCCCCACCGCAAGATGAATCGTACCACCGATTTTCTCATCAAACAACGTGTTCTTCGTATACTTCTTCACCCCATAATTCGTTCCAAACGCAAACTCACCGATCCGCCGCGCACCAGGATCCATGTCAAGCATCGAGTGAAGGAATTTTTCTCCTTTCGACGCGGTCGCCTTCACGACGACGCCTTTTTTAAACATCAGTTGAATGTCATTGACTTCACGGCCTCCGTGTGATCCAGGAAACGAATAACTGATGTGTCCTTCTGCTGAGTTTTCAACCGGACCGGTGAATACCTCACCGTCTGGGAAATTCTCCTTTCCAGAGCAGTTAATCCACTTTCTTCCTGCAACAGAAACGGTAAGATCTGTATCCTTTGCAAGAACATGGATTTTCTTTTTCATGTTGAGGAGTTTTCGTATTTTCTCCTGTTCATTGTGTACGGTTCTCCAATATTTTATCGGGTCTTTTGCATCGACATGCGCACTATCAAAAATAAACTCTTCGTACTCTGTAAGAGACATTTCTGCGTCCTGCGCAGACGCCTGTGTCGGATACTGGGTTACACACCATCGGAGCTGCTTCTTCGCAGCCCGGTCAAGGAATATCTTATGGATCTGCTGATGCGCTACGCTACTTATTACTTGTTTTTTCGGATCAATATTCGTCATGTTCCGCGTATTCTCAGGGCTGATAATGGAAAGGCTGGCGTCGATATGCTCGATTTCAAATTTACTGAGAGGAGATACGTATTTCAGTTGATTTTCTGAGGAGTACCTGTAATAAATCTCTGCAAGTCCATCGATACCAATATGGGTGAACGGATGCGCTCCGACCTCAACAGCTTGTGTATAAACTTCTTTAATCAACGGGGCAGCGAGATGACTCCCCGATAGTACAAACAAATCGTTTTTCTTTAGACTCAAGGAGTGATGGACTAAAATATTGGCAAATTTCTCTAATCGTTTGTCAATCATACTCTATTCCCAGTATGGGAACAAGTGAAATGATAAAAGAGTTTCCTGTCGATTTAGATTTTTTCCCAGTCTTTTAACACGGATGCCCAACGATACTTCTTAACCTCATCGATCTCATCAAGTTTTTTAATGATGCGCTCGTAACCCTTCATCAGCGTACGCGTCGATACCTTCACCACGAAATCATACTTCCCTGTTGTGATCGTCACATGGGTGACACCACGGATATTCCACAATTTCTGCATCGTCTCCCGTAACGGACGACCTGTTTTCACAGTAACGAAGATATATGCTTTTACGACCGTGAGAGCAAACGATATGATACCCATCACAATCATTACTATTCCAATGACTTTAATGATCAGCATCACAGGATCTGTGGAAAAGTCAGTAATAACACCTAATTGGAGTAGAATAATTGAGAAGGGGATTGCAAAGATAATCGTGGATGCGCGAAGTGCGTTGTTGACACTGGCTTTTCCCATACCAAGAGAACGAATATACAAGACATACGCGAAGAACGTTGTACCCATGGTGAGTGCGAGCAAGAGGAAATAATACGGATTAATTGATGTTGTAAATGCAGCGATGAGATGGCCACCGCTCGTGAAAATATCAAAGATACAAAGAATGACGGCAGTAAAAATACAGGAAAACACAACGTTCCATAAACGAATATTGATAGAGTCATTCGGTTTATTGTGAATTCGCATGATTTTTAATTTTCTTTGATAGATCGAAAAGACAGCCCAGGTGGGGTTCACCACAAGGAACACGATAATGATCGGAAGCCACTGAAACTCTCCTGTTAAACTAATTGATGCGAGAATCGCACCAAAGGTCACAATAATCGAAGATTGAACCTCAACGAGTGTTGGGACGTCTTTTTCTGTAATCGATTCCATAAGGAGGAGATACAAGATGACTATTTGAGAAAACGACAGGATCACGGATGGATCTTGAACAGTTGACACGATTGCACAATACCCGACGGTATTGATCGCGTTCATAAGGCCGGCAACAAGATGGTATTTCATCTCGCTTTTCTGCACCATACGCACCTGTTTAAACGAGGGATCAAGGATTTTTGCTCCGACACTTTTCCCTTTGAATTTTATCGACAGAATCAGTGAAATCAAAAAAGTAACTATAGCTCCTACGAAAAAGAGAGAAAAGGCAAACGCCCAAGGATCAAATTTAAACGCTGATTGACCACCAACAAAACTATCAATCCCAGTGACTGCGGCAGTAATAAAGGAAGAGGTGATCGCCAGGACATAAAACAGGTATTTTTTCCTAATGATCATGCTTTCGTCTCATTATTGGAGGCTGATTTCTTTCTCGATAATCTGGGTGGTTGTTTTATTCACTCCCTCGACCATTTGGAGTTTATCGGTGACATCTAAGAGCTCTTCGAGGTTTTTCACCTGTGCTCTGACGACAATATCGTACTCACCAGCAATTATTGAAATCTTTGCGACATTGTCAATTTGTCTCATTTCTTTGATTGCTTTATCGCTTTTCCCTGGTTGCATTGTTATCAAGATGTAGGCACTTATCATAGTACTTCACCCATCTTTCAGCCGGAATATTAATTCTTGGTATAAAGTTATCTGTTTTAATACTGTAGCTCGTATAAATGAATCAAGTATCAAAATTGTATAAAATCTTCATCTGTTTCTTTAAAACGAAGTTTTTTAAATACAGGAGCTGTTGCAATAAAAAATATGTTACGTGTCTCGATACTCGACGGATACGTCGATGAACCAACATGTCTTGGTGTTCCACCGTATATCAGTCCGTACCCTCGGTATATCGCTGGCGCGGTCTGGGATTTCGATGCACATGCCACTGTTTCATATGTTACTATAGATCAGATTCGAAACGACAGATCGTGGCTTGATACTCTTTCAAAATCTGATATGCTCGTTGTTATCGCAGGGATGTCTGTTCCTGGACGGTACCTCTCTGGTTTCCCAGTCAGTCCGTACGAACTCGTCTCTTTGCTGAGTAATCTTTCACAACCTGTGAAACTTCTCTGCGGTCCTGCAGCACGGTATGGATTTGGGATGTCGGGTGGTAAAAGCGTAAAAGAAACCGGTGTCGTGGAAGATGTTTTTGATCTCATCGTTAATGGTGATGGTGAAATCGTTGTTGCTGAGTTATTAAAAAACAATCTGAAAAAAGAAACCATTGATCCTTCTCTGTGCAGATCCGATCCGTACGCGATAAAGGATTTTGCTGTGAAAGGCGCAGCAGTTGTCCAGCAACACCCATTTTTTCCAGAGTATCTTATCACGGAAATTGAGACGTACCGCGGGTGTCCACGCAGTATCGTTGGTGGTTGTTCTTTTTGTAGCGAGCCAAGCAAAGGCCTTCCAAGTTTTCGAACCATTTATGATATTTGTGCAGAGGTTGCTGCGTTATACAAAACCGGTGTTCATCACATGAGAATTGGGAATCAACCATGTATTTTCTCCTACATGTCAAAAGGTGCTGGAGAACTTGAGTTTCCCCAGCCGAATCCTAAGGCACTGGAACAGTTGTTTCAAGGAATTCGCTTCGCAGCACCAAATCTCAAAACTCTTCATATTGATAATGCAAACCCTGGTGTGATTGCACGGTTTCCAGATGAATGCCGACGGATTGCAAAAAGCATCGTAAAATATCATACTGCTGGTGATGTCGCGGCACTTGGAGTGGAAAGCGTTGATCCTGTGGTCATCAAAAAAAATAACCTGAAGGCTTCAGCCGAAGAGGTACTTGACGCAGTGAAACTGTTAAACGAGGTTGGGTCAACTAGAGGAACAAATGGACTTCCTGAGTTGCTACCTGGTTTGAATTTTGTCTTTGGGCTCGACGGCGAAACAAAAAATACGTTTACCCTTGATTATGAATTTCTGAAAAAAATCTATGACGATGGTCTTCTGCTAAGACGCATCAATCTACGTCAAGTCATTCCAATCCCTGGGACAAAAATGTTTGAGATCGGAGAGAAAAACGTAAAGAAACATAAATCAGAGTTTCAACACTTCAAACGAAAGGTCCGTGAAACCATTGAACGACCGATGCTGCAGCGACTCGTTCCGCAGGGAACACTGCTGACCAATGTATGTACTGAAGTGTATGAAGGGAAGTTGACGTTCGCGCGACAACTGGGAAGCTATCCTTTGCTTGTCGGCATCCCTGGTGTGTTCCCGCTTCGCATCTTTTATGACGTGAAAGTCGTGGAGTATGGGTATCGGTCTGTCACCGCGGTACCATATCCTTTGAATCTGAATACCGCCTCTCGGGAGACGTTAGAAGCAATTCCTGGTGTTGGAAAGAAAAGAGCGGTGAGGATTTTAGCGAAACGACCGTTCCATACCAAAGAAGAGTTGGTGAGAGCACTTGATGATCCGAAGATTGCTCAAAACATTGGAGAGTATGTTGAGTTGGAATGATATACTAATGGAGAGCTATGATATTCGAAGAGGATGACCATGAAAAAAAGTAACCTTGAACCGTTAGAAGAACAACTTGGGTATACGTTTACAAACAAGCAGCTATTCACAACAGCGCTTACGCATAAGACATACGCGTTTGAGGCACAGACGCCCCTGGAATATAATGAACGGTTAGAATTCCTTGGAGATAGTATTCTGAATTTTATAATCGCTAAACAACTCTATCAAAGCAATGAATATTTTTCTGAAGGAGAGTTGACACGCAGACGTGCTATTGGTGTCAACAACAACCTACTTGCTGATGTTGCGTTACGGCTAAATATCGGTTTGTTTTTGCTGTTAGGGAGAGGAGAACTCAAACAAGACGGGGCAAAGAACCGTACGAACCTTGCGAACGCCTTGGAAGCATTGATTGGTGCGATATACCTGGATTCGGATTTAGATACGGTGCAGAGCTTTATTTTTGAGAAAATATACACTAAAGAGTTCCGGTTCTGAGTATTTTTTCTTCTGTTATTATTAATTAATTTTATTGTATAAAAAGATTTATATAATAGATTTTATTCCCTGTTTGAACTTAGAGTAGTTACATGGGGGAGAAAAACCCTTTTTTCCCGAATATTCATTTTCATCACCTCCCCTTTCTTCCCCATTTCAACTACCCTACTCGTTATCGCGATTATGATAAAAAAAAGGTATTTGTTTAGCTTGAGGATAGACAGAGTTCTTGTCTGAGTAGGTTTTCCAATT
>JADBLO010000068.1 GCA_014894395.1 Thermoplasmata archaeon | reverse complement strand
ATTATACTTCTCTGCATCATCCGCACTTCTCAATTCATCCAACAACACGAATTACATTTATCATCAACTAATATCCAGACATGATTCCTATACTTTCTATACAATAAAAAAAATTAAAATGTAAAAGGTGTTTTTATTTTATCTTTAATACATGGTTTATTAAAAATAGTGTTTTCAGATATTGTAAGAATTTTTGATTTAGAATTTGTTTTATTAATTCTTTTTTGAAATATGTTAACTGGTTCTGTTTTTGATACCATAGGCTAACCTAGATTAAATTGTACAATTAAATATAGCTTTTTCAAGTTAATTAATTTATCGGTTTGATTTCCCAATAATCTATTTCCCTTTTATCATAAATTGTGTTATTTAAAACTACAGGCTTACCTTCACAGTAAATAGGAATTGTTTGAGGTTGGCTTTGTGCAGTTCCAGGAATATATACTCCTGGTTGTTTGTTTTCAGAAAATATTAATATCGTACCTTGTTGGAATCTAAGATTAACAAAGTCTTGTTCAATTATTTTAACACTAGAAAGATTTGAAGATTCTATATACTTAATCGGTATTTTATTAATATTACCCTGTTTTGGTAATTCATCTTTATATGGCTTTTTTAATTCTAAATCCTTTTCATATTCTTCAAATAGTTTCCACATTATGTCTGAAAGATTTTCGCCATTACTAGAAAAATCTTCTGCTTTTTTTATTGGTAGTTTAATTTTTTCTGCCTCTTGTCTGTTTATATGATGACCATGATAATACAATTTTTCAACTAGAATTGCGATAATGGAATTTATTTTTTCTTGTTCCTTTTCAGAATTAAGATGCAACTCAAGTAATTTTTTCACATCGTCTCTCGATTTTAAATAATGTCTATAGACATTTCCTAATGCTAAAGGATTTATTTCAGTAGCTAATATTTCAAACCCTTTAGTTACATTAATTTGGTCTTTAATTTCAAATTTATCTTTTATAAGCGATAAGTATCCTCCAACATCTTCTACAGAAATCGGTGTTATTCTATCTTCGATAACAGGATTAAAAGGATTTGCCACTAAAGGATCAACAGGCCCTAAAAAAGCTGTTTTATTCATAATAATATTATTTGCACCAACTGCTATGGAGGTTGCTGCACTAAATGCTTTAAATGGTATTAGAACATTGAACTCTTTCGTATATTCTCTAATAATATTAACTAGTGCCCAAGGAACAGTAGCATCACCACCAAGACTATATATAAATAAGTCAATCTTTTCATTATTCTTAATTTTTTTAATATGTTCATATAATTCTCGAATATCACTTTCTTCAATTTGTGTTATAATATTTGGTCTGTCACTAATAAAATATGTAATTACTTTTGATTCTCTGATTTTTTCAATTTTTCTTATTAATTCAATTCTCTTTGATTCACTCATGTGTATAATATCTTTTTCGTATTCTTTAACTTTATTCATGTAAATTTAGGTTTAGCATTAAAAGAATTAATAGAACAAAAATTTAATATAAAATATAATCATATCTAATTGAACACTACAATTTTAACACTTCTTAGTTCAACAGAACAATAAATTAAAACACCCGTATGCGACAACAGGAGACGGCCTCCCGTAGAAGCGACAGAACCATTTAAGTATATACACATTCTAGGTTGTTTATTGAGGGGGCAATCAAAAGATTAATGAGGAGCAGAAGGTTAGAGAACTACAGGGAAACGTATGATTATCGCACAGTTAAGCATCGCACCACTGGGAAAAGGTACCAGTGTGAGCAACTACGTAAAAATTGTGACAGAAACCCTGAAAAAAGAACAGGTGAAATTCCAGACGAATGCGATGGCAACCGTCATTGAAATAAAAGATTTAGCAACCTTGTTCCACGTGGTTCAAAAAGCACATCTTGCTGTTGTTGCCGCTGGAGCCGAACGCATCATTACCGAATTAAAAATCGATGATCGAAGAGACAAAGAAGCAACGATGAAATCGAAGTTACACTCCCTCAAATAAAAAGGTTATTCGAGGTTTCAAAACAGTTATATGGGACATCTTCATTTCGAGTTGCGGGAAGGTATCATTGTGTCATCAAAATCCTTAGTTGAAATATGTTTCCACGGACGGGGCGGACAAGGCGCGGTCACCGCAGCTAACCTTCTTGCTGCTGCAGCCTTACAAGACGGAAATAAAGGAGTACAGGCGTTCCCTTTATTTGGCGCTGAGCGACGCGGAGCACCAGTCAGAGCATTTGCCAGAATATCGGGAGACGAAATCCACTTACGAAGCGAAATCTACAACCCTGATATTGTTATTGTTCTTGATGAAAGCATCATGGATATCGTCGATGTGTTGAAAGGTGTGAAGGATGATGGGAAAATCCTTATTAACACCAGAAAAAAACCAAATGATTTTGAGTTTTCTAAAAAATATCATGTTGCAACCGTGGATGCGACCAGCATCGCACTCAAATATAATATCCTCGTCGGAGGAATGCCTGTGGTGAACACTCCTATTCTCGGCTCGGTCCCGAAGATTCTAGACCGAGTCACGCTTCAGTCAATCCAAAATGTTATCCAAGGTAAATGGAGCGGTAAAAAGGAGCTAGGCGAGCGTAACGTGAAAGCAACACAAGATGCGTTTGATCAGACAGAGGTGAACTTTTGAAGAAATATCCTGTTGAGACAAGCCTGTCCTACCCTAAATTAGGCGCGATGGGGAAAACCGGGAGCTGGCGTGTGTTTAAACCCATTCTTGACAAGAAAAAATGCGTCAAATGTTTACGATGCTGGATCTTCTGTCCAGAAGGCAGCATCCGCCGCGAAAAAGACGACTCAGTAAATATTGATTATGATTTCTGTAAAGGCTGTGGTGTCTGCGCCAATGAATGTAACGTGAAAGCGATTATAATGGAACGGGAGGAGGCGAAGAAGAAATGACGGTCATGATGGATACCGGGAATCGTATCGCAGCAAAAGCAGCGGTGATGGCAAAACCAGAGGTTGTGGCAGCCTACCCCATTACGCCTCAAACTACCCTTGTTGAAGCAATTGCAGAGTATGTCGCACGGGGGGAATATACAGGCGAATATATCTGCGTGGAAAGTGAGCATTCTGCGATGTGCGCGTGCATTGGAGCGAGTGCCGCTGGTTCACGGACGTTTACCGCGACCTCATCCCATGGACTCTTGTTGATGCATGAGATGTTACATTGGGCTGCTCTCGCCCGACTGCCTGTTGTGATGTGTAACATCAACCGAGTAATAGGACCAGGTTGGAATATCTGGGTCGATGAAAATGATTCCATTTCGCAGCGGGATACCGGTTGGATCCAATTCTATTGCAGCAGCAATCAGGAGATTTTTGATACCGTTATTCAAGCATTCAAACTCGCAGAACATGAAAAGGTCGTGTTGCCGGTTATGGTGAACCTGAATGCATTCATTCTGTCTCACACCTCAATGCCTGCGGAAATCCCTGACCAACACGTTGTTGACGAGTATCTGGGGAAGTACGTTCCAAAATGGAAGCTTGATATCGATAATCCGACGACGTTTGGGAACATCATTGGCCCTGTGCATTACTACAAGGTCCGACGGGCGATGCAAGATGCACAACTCAATGCAAAAAAACTGATCCCGCAGATAGCAAAGGAATGGTCGAAACTCTCCGGGTATTTCCACGGTGACTTACTTGAGTATTACAAATGCGACGGTGCAGAGCATATTCTGTTGTCCATGGGTGCGATCGGCGCGGAAAGTAAGATCGCGATTGATGAACTGCAAAAAGCAGGACAAAAGATTGGTCTTGCCCGTGTTCGGGTGATACGGCCGTTTCCCACTGAAGAGATCATCAAACTAGGCAAACAAGCGGATCTCGTCGTGATTGATCGTAATATTTCTGTTGGTTTGGAAGGTGCGCTCTTTACCGAAGTAAAAGCAGCATTATACGGAGAATCAGATGCGAAAGCAACCGGCTTTATCGCGGGGCTCGGCGGAAAGGATGTGACCTACAAAGACATTGAAACGATGTGCAGAAAATCGATGAAGGGAAAAGCAAAGGAACAAGAATGGTACGGGGTGGAGGAATAGAGAATGGCGTTGAAAGATTTTCCACTTGACGAATGTCTTCTTCAAGGAAACGCATCCTGTCCGGGTTGTCCAGCAACCATAGGGTTACGTTTGGTGTTAAAAGCACTGGGGAGAAAGACGATCATGGTTGTTCCTGCGTGTTGTACTGCAGTCATTGAGAGTCTGTATCCGCATACCTCCTTTGATGTCCCGGTGATGAATATCGCTTTTGAGGCAGCAGCAGCTGGTGCGTCTGGAGTAGAGGCAGCATTACGACAACAGGGACGTACGGATATCACTGTTGTCGCCTGGGCTGGAGACGGTGGCACCTACGACATTGGTATTCAAGCACTCTCCGGTGCCCTGGAGCGAGGCACCAATTTCATCTACATTTGTTATAACAACCAAATCTATTCAAACACGGGCATTCAACGGAGTGGAGCAACCCCATTTGCTGCGTGGACCACAACAACAGTTGGTGGAAAAACCGAGTTTCGAAAAGAGATGGGGGAAATTATCCTTGCACACCACATTCCGTACGCAGCGCAGACCTGCATTAGCTATCCGGAGGATCTCTACTGTAAAATAAAAAAAGCTATGAGTATCAAGGGTCCAAAATACATCGAAATTCTCGCACCATGTCCCCCGGGTTGGCGGTTCAGTATGGATAAAACCGTGGAAATGGGACGCATGGCGGTAGATACAGGTGCCTGGTCACTATGGGAATGCGAAAATGATGTGATGACATTCAATGGGAAAAGTAAGCTTATATTAGAAAAAAAGGTTGAACGTAAACCCGTTGAAGATTGGATAAAATATCAAGGTCGGTTCAGTCATCTTTTTAAACCAGAGCGGGATGAAAAAAGGTTAAAAGCAATTCAAGAACACGTAGACCTTCTCTGGGAGCGCTATCGAAAGTGTTATGTAAAAATATAGAGAACTAAAAAAAATAGGAATCATAATATGAGATTATCCTTCTTTTAAAACCCGTGCTCCCCCCTCATCAATTGTACAACAAAAAACCTTTCCAAATACTGAGAGGGTTTTACAAAGCATGGGTGTATCACCCATTCCAAATACCGAGTTACCCAACATGCACATACTCGCCATCCCATACTGATTCGCAGCCTCAATTGCCTGAAGCACCAAATCATCAGCAAGACCAATTTTCCGGGTAAACTCCCAAGCAAGAGAAAAAAGGTGTTCAACAGAAGGCTTCTCCAACAGTTTTTTTGTACAATACCGTCCATACGACGCTATCTCACGAAGCCGTGCGGCATCGGAAAGAACCTTCTTTGTCTCAATCTCTTTTCCGATAACACATAACACCATATCGAATTTCCCAGGGATATGCTCCTGCATCCCCCACGGGGGAAGCCCTGCTTCTCGTCGGATCTCAATACCACCAAAACTACTGGCGATCACATCACCAAGACCGGTCCGTAATTGAACTTCAGCGTAATGCGCAGCTTTTACGGCATTATCCCTTGGAAGATTGAGAAGGTCTGCGAGAGCAAGCGTTGAGCTGAGTGCACCCCCTGCACTCATCCCAAATCCTTGACTCACTGGCAGGTCTAACATGGTATCGACGGTAATCCCGAGTGGTGTCTCTCCCACGAGAAATTTCAAAGCCAATTTCGTAACGGGCGCATTGGATGGGGATCCGTTGATACTGACAGTAATTGTGTGCGGTGACGCCGGTTTCACCGTCACCTGACTGACCGCACCCAAAGAGATGTTAATGCCAGCGCCACGTGACCCTGAACAATCCATATTCTGATCAGAGTACACTGGTTCAAAAAACGCAGAAATGTGTCCTGGAGCAAAAGCAATTCCTTTCATAGCCCTCGCATGTGACTATTTTATCATATCAAGGATAACAGAAGCAAGCTCTTCTTTTTTTCCTTTCTTCCAGGTACTTTTTCCTTTTTTCGTAAGAATTAAAATCTCATTATCCTTGGCGCCAAACCCGGCAAGCGTATTCCCCACAGCACCATTTAGATGATGCTTTGTAAGGAGCTGTTGCGTCTTTCTCTTTACGTTTATCTTTTTTTCTTCTGTTTTAAACGCAATGATTGTTGCGTGCGGAACTCGCGATCGCAGTGTCTCAAGAATGGTCGGTGCCTGAGCACATTCTATGAATAGTTTTTCTTTTCCTGAGGGGATTTTTCCTCTCTGCTTTTTTGGAATATAGTTCGCGATCGCTGCACAGACGATAATGCTATCAAAGTGTTTTACGCTGTTGTTTTTCATCAATTTTAGGAGATCGGCCACCGTCTCAAAACGTTTGTAAGGGATATATGAAGGAACAGGTTCCGTTGCGTACCCGTACCAGAGTTCAACATCTGCCCCCCGCTCAAAGGCATTGACGCCCAAAAAGACCGCTGTTTTCCCGGAGCTCCGATTCGTCAACAGTCTGATGTCATCAATTGGTTCTGCAGTAGCGCCACCGATAATCAAAATCCTTTTGTTTAGTAAATCTCGTTTCCCAACCGTTCGAATCACGGTTTCAACGATCTCGTCAACCTGTGGTAGTTTTGCTTTGTTTCCTGAAATAAAGGGATCGATAAACAGGACGCCATGGTCTTTGCAGATGTCAATATTTTTTTGAACAATTCTGTGGTCGTACATCGACAAATGCATGGCAGGGACAAGAAGGATAGGCACCTTTGATCCTATCGCGGTGGTTGCACACGTGGTCACCGGTGTATCATCAATCCCCCGAGCGATTTTTGAAATCGTGTTTGCAGTACACGGTGAGATGAGGAGAAGATCAACAGGGTCTTGTACCAGGCCGCACCAGGAGACATGTTCGGTTTGACCCGTCAGTTGTATCACAGGTTTATAGGATGTTGCGAATTCTAACGCATCCGGGTGAATGATACGTGTTGCAGCAGGTGTCATCACCGGGTACACGGTCGCCCCATGACGTATCAGCTCACGTGCAAGTTTAATACTTTCAACCGCAGCAATACTCCCCGTAACCCCAAGAACAATTCGTTTGTGAAAGAGTTTGTTGTTTTTCTTCCCGCGTAATTCCTCTGCAGGATGCATTTCATCACAATTCTTTTATCGTACGACCAACACGGATCGGCTCGCATGTCGTACCACTTTGTCAGTTACGCTACCGAGTAAAAATCTTCCCTCTTTTCCATATCCTTTAAAGCCGATCAGAATAATATCGCTATCATATTTTTTTGCAATAAGAAGGATTTCATCAGCAGGATCACCTATCTCAACCGCAACATCAACTTTACTTAATTTTCCTTCGAGTTCTTTTGCGAGTTTCCCGAGGTTTTCTATCGCCTTTTCTTTAAAGGTTCCAGGCGTGACGACTGTACTTAAATCAATAGTTGGTAGCAACATGTTGGTGAATGTTGATTCAACTAATGCGGCAGGGATGACTGTCAGGAGGACGAGCTCATCATCATGTGTTGAACACCGGACTGCCATATCAATAGCTTTTGTCGATGCTTCTGATCCATCATAGGCGACAAGTAATCGTTTCATTTCTCACCACGGTGCTGATAGTAATGGTGAACTGGCTAAAAAAGATTTTGGATTTTTTCCCTAGAATGAACGAAACAAGTTCTGATAAAAAATCCTCTGTTTAACTACTTTTCTTGGTCAACATTATTCAATTATTTACATAAATACACGAGAAAATCTGAAAGCGGCAAGCCGTCTTCCCATCGCATGATAAAATTCCCACTTTTACTTAAGGCAAGTTTTGGGAGTCGATTTTGCAGAATCTTCGCTCGACCTTCAAGCTTTTGAATCTCCATGGTAAAGAGACGCCAGGAATCACCACCATGACCCTTCAAACGAAAACCATAAACAGGTAACGTCCTTGTTTTTTCGCATTCACGTTGCATCTTTTCTGCTTGCCGTTGCAGTTTTCCATCCACGCTACTGAAATGCAATGTGTCAGTATTGCTTGATTTGATCTCCATGAGAAACGAGATATCGCCTCGAAGTGCAACCAAATCAACGCCAAACGAACCTGCGGCACGAACCACAATAAATGGTTTCCCCTGGGTCAGGTAGTAATTTCCTTTCTCCAGTGCAGAACACGTTTTCGTAATCTTGGAAAGAGTTTTTTCATCTCCCTCAAAAATACCTTTTAATTCTCGTTCGTAGACGCTGCTCATATGAAAAAGGTAAAATACCTCGTAATGTTTTAATGTTTGGGATTGGAGCGATCAATCAGACAGTGATTTGGTGAACAGGCTATGAGCAAAGATGTTCTGGTTAAAGAAGTTATGAAGACGAAGCCGGTGATTGTACAACCATTCACGACCGTTTTAGAAGCAGCTCGGATCATGAAAGAGAATAAAATCGGAAACGTGATTATCTCAGAAATAAATCACCCAATCGGAATTCTCACAGAAAGCGATATCATCAAAAAAGTGGTCTGTGAAGGGAAGAACGCGCAGGATGTGCTTGTAGAAGAGGTCATGAGCAGCCCGATAATCGTGGCCGAGCCGTACATTTCCCTGCAAGAGGCGTTGAAGATTATGGGGAAGTGTAATATCAGGCGACTTCCGATAATCGAAAACAATGAGCTTGTTGGCATCATCACCCAGCGAGATATTTCTCGTTTGTCACCAGCACTTACGGAGATCGCGCATGAATGGTCCAACATCGACACAAAAGATGAGGATTATCTGCAGAGCCAGACGTTTTCTGGAAAATGTGAGGATTGCAATACGTTATCAACAAGTCTGAAAAGTGTTGATGGCCGACTGCTCTGTGATGACTGCATTGATGGATTAAAGTATGAGTAATATTTTTTAAAACAAAGGAAAAAGGAGGAAAACGATCATGAAAGTAAAGGAGATAATGACGACGAAAGTAATTTCGGTGGATAAGGATGATAGTCTGAAACGCGTTCTTGATCTGATGAAGAAGCATGATATCACGAAGATACCGGTGCTTGAGGAAAAAAAATTTTTTGGTCTTGTGACTGATAATGTGATTGCGTATAAGCTTGGGTCGATACGGAAGCGGAGTGTGACTGCTTCTCGGTTGCATGCATCGTCTGTGACGGAGAAAGAGGTGAAAACTATTTCTGCGGAGGAGGATGTGAGAAACATTTTGAAATCTGTTGGTGAACCTGGTCCGACGATGCTTCCTGTTGTGGAGAAAGGAAAACTTGTTGGGGTGGTGACGAAGGCAGATCTGCTTCCGATGGTGAAGAGTAAAGATTCGATTTATTCGATCATGCAACGAAATGTGCATACGGTTCGCCTTGATGACCGGGTGATTCATGCACGGCGGATTATGATCACTGAGAATATCGCTCGTCTCCCGGTTCTTGAAGAAAATAAACTGGTAGGGATTATCTCCGATATTGAGATTGCGTTGGCGTTCGCATCTTTGAAGAAATCGTTTTCCCTGGGAAAGCAGAAGCATCACCTTGATGAGCTTCTCGTAGAGGATGCGATGCGGGCTCCGGTGGTTTGGACAACACCATCTACAAGTATTTTTGATGCGGCACAACTGATGCTGAACCATAATATCGGGGCGTTACCTGTAATGGAGAATGAAAAGCTTGTTGGGATGGTTACAAGGACGGATTTGTTAAAGACGATTGTGGTGTAAAAGGTTTAAAGTAACCAAGACGATTCAGTATTGTATGGTGTACCATATTCCCTCCGATGAGGAAATCCTTGGTGCGGTGAAAAAGGTTTTTCAGAAATATCATACGGTTTCTTCTCAACATAAGCTGAAAAAACTTGTGGAAAAAGAGTTACAGACGAAGAAACAGCAGTTCCATGTGAGTGGACCCCGGTTGCGGACTCTGGTACTCAACAGTGGTTTTGTTCAGGCAGAGATTCATACGAGAGATGGTGATCCTGATAAGATTCTGCATAGATGCCCAGTGTGCGGGGGTTCGTTACAGCGGGTGAAGAATCAGACGATTTATGGTGGTGAGGTTACCTTGGAGTTTCGATGCGCTTTGTGCGGGTATTGGACAGGGAAGAAAAAGAAGATTCCGACGTTATATGTCTTTCATCTGAAGTAACAGTAATTTTCTAAAAAAAAGGTATTGCATGTAAGGAGAGGAGCCTTATCGCGCTGATAGCAATTATTGTCATTCTTTATGCAGTGTTTAGAAAAAAGGAATAAGGGTTATTTTTTCCGTTCCCGTTCTGCTAGATCTCGTTCTAACCTGGTTACTTCGCTTTCCAACTGCATTATACCCAGGTCAAGGCCCATGTTTTTTATAACGGTAAGGTCCTCATCACTGAGCGTATTGCGTATCTCTTTGATGAAAAAATGACCTGCGTTTTCCCCGAGTGAGCGATTCACCGAGTCGATGATTGCATGAAGTGCTTTTCCCAATTCAGTCGGTGGAACAGTGTTAATATCAGACATCACGCTGATAACGTCGGTCGTCTCTTCTTTATAGATGTCATCGTTGATTTGAACGTGTTTCAGGAAATTATATTTTGTCTCTAATCGTTTGATAAGATCGTCCATCGTCATGACTGCATAGGGAAGATCAGTTTTTCTGCTGGAAATCGAAATCAGTGTTTTTAACACACTTTTCATGACATCTGATTTTTCTGGTGATGGCATACCTCGTCTCACTTCTTTGGATTATGTATTGTTTCTCAACTGTACGACATCAATGATACTACGTATCTATTAAAACCTTTTGCGGGAGTAAAAACATTGGCAAGAAAAAATTTTATTCTTCTGTATAGAAACATATATATGATGATTATCCATATCTTTTTATCAGCAATTCAGGAGGGATGAGTGAATATGAAGAAAGGTTTATTGGCTGTGTTAGTAGTTGTTATTTGTGCAAGCGCGACGTTGAGTGGATGTCAAGACACAAGTAGTATAAAGACACAGCAAAGACCTCAAAATGTTTTTCTTGATTCAACGATCGTTGAGTTTGCCAATGTGACTTTTGAAAAAAATATCAACAAATCCGGAGGCATTGAAGCAGTTACGGTTGGATGGCTGTTCCATAATATCGCAGGTAAACTGATTAGTGCAAAGATAGACGTGAAATTTTTCGATAAAAATAATATATTCTTGTATAACGACAGCAGATGGATCTACTACATGCCAGCAGGACACACTGAAAAATCTTTCTCGCCTGGCGCTAACAGAGTAACCTATGAGGGAGCAGGTGTAGCGTTCGTTGATCACGTGGTCATTTCCGTCACTGAAATATAGCCAACAGTCAAAAATTTTCTGGGACTGACTGAGAGTGAGAATGTATCGTTATTTTTTTATTCTTCTACCCATAACAAGAACCATGATTGCAACGAGGATACAAGCGATTTCAAAACCGGGTGTTGAGGTTGTTTTCTTATCCCCGTTTATGGACAGCGTATATACATAATAACCAGAGTTTTCCGGGGTTACTAAAATGTTATGAGATGCTGGACCAAAACTGATGTTGATAGGGATATCTCCAGAAAGCGGTGTCGGCCAGTTCCCAAACACAAAGGTTTTTGTTTCATTTGGCATTAAAGAATAACTCTCAGGTTGCATTGTGAGGTTACCACCTATTCCCGGTTGAGGCTCCTTGAATTTTACGGTAATGTTCACTGATTGAATATCACCAGAGTTAAGTAAGATAACGCTAATTTTGTATTCACGTATTGTCGTTCCCCCCACAGGAGGACGTGTTTCTATTAATTGGACATTGACATTCTTGATAGAAACAGTTGCCTGTTGAGCAGTACATACTGGACCTAGAAGCATTATAAAACTAAGACTGACAAAGAGCATTGCCAGAAACAACGTTCTTTTTGACTTCATATATCCCTCACCGTATCCTGCAATCGAATGTAATATATTTAAACTTCATCCTAGTAAAGTAATAATCGATGTGTGCTGATTACACGGATTTGAAATAACTCTTTATATCGCCCATTCCATTCTTTTTTGGTGCTATGTAAGAGCTAACGATGGGAGAAATCATGTTAGAAGAAAGAGGGATACGAAAAGGTATTGAGGTTTACGTACGAGATCCAGATGCTCCGAATCGTCCTGAAAGAAAAGCAGTCGTCATCAGAACATATCCGCGTCCGAGCAGATGGTTCGTGGTAAAATTTGAAAGTGGTGATATGGAACAAGTAGAAGAAACTCAGGTCACCACGATGTATGAAAAATACAAGAAAGGAATGTATTAAGTTTCTTAGAATCGTTTCTTGTTTTCACGCAGACCTTCAACAATTTCTTTGCCAAAATCAGTGAGCCGGTATAACTTTATATCCCGATGTTTTCCCCCTTCAATTTGTTCAACAAGATTCAGACTTATAAGGGATTCATCGTTGCGATATCTGGTATTCATTCCACGGATCGCGCCAATCACATTTGTCGGCGTGGTTTTTACGCTGTACGCAATCTCAGAAGTATAACTCCCACTGGGACTAATCTCAAAGAGGTAATCCGCTATTTTTTTCCGTACGCTACTTCTCCTAAGCGATCTGATAATAAGAGGTTTTAACATCTCTGGAGAAATAGCTGTTTTTGTTCCATCTTGCATCCCATCCACGAAACCTAAATAGTGAATCGCGTTGTGATTAATAAGCTAATCGATTTAAATGATTGAAAAAAAATAATCGATGAATTGGACAAGTCGCTTTTGTAAATATCAAAAAATTCATGAATGTAGGTGTGGCGTTGAGGTTGATGAAAAAAAATGTGAGTGGGCCAGGCCGGGTTTTCACACCACAACGGGAGAGATTTTTAGGGGTTGAAAGCCAAAAAATGGTCAACCCAAAAATTTTCCTCCTGTAGAGGTGTATGGGCCAGGCCGGATTCGAACCGGCGGCCTTCGCCGTGTGAGAGCGATGTCATAACCAACTAGACCACTGGCCCTTTATTATTCAAAAGGTACAGGTGTGAATTTAGGAACCAGATAAATGCTTTTCGTTCATACAGACACTCATGATTGATTCTTAGTAAGGAAAACCTTATCAAGTGTTAAAAAGATAGCCTCTCCAAGAAAACAAGAATCGAGGGATTCTCTTGGCAAAATGGAAGTTATTTAACCGGTCAAAAGGAAAAGAAGAAGCGTCTCCAGAAGTTCAGATGACTACTGAACATATCGGAGAATCTGAGGGAAAACCGAAGATCCCTGAAACAAGAGAAGAATCGGAAGAAGTGCCAATCAAAGAATACAACGAAACGTTATACTCAAAGGGTTCTGTACAAAAACAACCTGCGACAACGCTTCCAGAAAAGAAACAACCCTTGAAACGAACAAGCTGGGAAAGTCCGGGTACGATTGAACATAATGTTGACGACATGGGACGCAAACAAACAGAGCTACCAGGAACTAGAACACAAACGAGTGGTGATACCGACAAGAAAGTTGATCGCATCCTGTCCAAGAAGAAAGTGAGGCGATAGAAAAACTCTGGTGATATCGGAGTGTTTTTAAGACTCCTTTTCTTTTACCGATTACAAGGATGGTCGGGTAATAGTGATAGCAGTTCTGAGAATTGGACATCGGATTGGTCGTGATAAACGGATTACTACACATGTCGCGTTGGTTGCAAGAGCATTCGGTGCAGATACGATATTTATTACCACGAAAGATGAAAAAATTAAGAAAAACATCCAATCAGTCTGCAAGCGGTTTGGTGGTGATTTTCAGGTAGAAACCGGTCTTGATCCTAAAAAAATCATCAAATCATGGAAGGGTACAATTGTTCATCTTACGATGTATGGGGCGGAGCTGGAAAAAGCAGTTGACCATATTGATACTGATCGCGATCTGCTGATTATCGTTGGAGCAGGAAAAGTTCCTCCATATTTTTACGAGATTGCTGACATAAACATTTCAGTAGGGAATCAACCGCATTCCGAGGTGGCTGCGCTAGCACTGTTTCTTGACCGCTATACAAAGGCGGCTTGGCAAAGAAAAGATTTCCACGGAAACATTCAAATTATTCCCTGTATTAAGGGTAAAAAGGTTCTTTCAAAGGGAACGACATGAGTACGATTCCAAATCCAGGACTGTGTCTTCGATTATTGAGAGAGGCAGGGTGTTCTGATGACGTTATTAATCATTGTAAGGCAGTGCGAAAGGTTGCAGTCAGGATAGCGAAGAAAGCCCATGCGAATATTCAGCTTGTTGAAGCAGGTGCATTGCTCCATGATATCGGACGGTCGAAGTCGCAGGGGATCATGCATGGGGTTGAAGGAGCAAAGATTGCGACAGAATTAGGTTTACCGTTAAGTATTGTGAACATTATCGAGCGGCATTTAGGTGCCGGCATACCACTAGAAGAAGCAGCGACGTTAGGCTTACCTCCGAAAGATTATATGCCGATAACATTAGAAGAAAAGATAGTCGCCCACGCTGATAACCTGATTGATAACGACCGAGAACATTCGATTGAAAAAGAAGTTGAAAAAGCATTGCAGAAAGGGCACACGAAGCATGCGGAGCGGTTGATGGAGTTACATCGGGAACTGAGCCAACGATGTGGTATGGATCTCAATGATATCTGAGAGAGTCACCCGAAAAGATATATAGGTTATCCTGTATTTACAGGAAAAAAATACTTGCAGGGGTAGCCAAGCATGGTCAACGGCGCAAGGTTGAGGGCCTTGTCCTGTAGAGGTCCGCGAGTTCAAATCTCGTCCCCTGCACTTATTTTTAAATTGTTACCTTAATCAATTTAGGTGAGTAGAAAATCAAATAAAGCAAAAAACAATAATTTTTTTACTATGGTTATTGGGACAAGAGGATTTATCGCGTGGTTCGAAGCAATAATTTATAATAAAATAAGAGAAGTATGTAAAAACATTTTTGTAAAGATATTCGTCCACACTGTAGGCGTGCTATTGATGGTTGGCGGTATTTATTTTCTTATCACGACTATGCCTTCTATTACAAGTGTAGTAGGTATGTTTCTTATCATTATCGGATTATTTGTTTTTTTGATACCATTAGGAGTAGAGTAAACAATAAATTATACAATTTTTTATTCAATTTTATTCTCTAAAAAATATTTTACCGGTATTTTGGGGTTTAAATCCCTTCCCCTGCATTTTTTTACCATTTCAAAAGGAGAGAAAACCTTTTTTGTAAAAACTGTCCCTCACTCATTTTTCTCGATACATTCTTGTCTAAATCTTCATTCTAAATCTTTGCACTGGATACTTCTTCCTGGTAATTTATTCTTGGTAAATTTTTTTTCTGCTCCCTTTTTATACGAGAACCTAAATCTCCTTTAGGTGAACTGATGAAGTATGTCATCGTGTATTGGTCCCGTTACGGGAACGGGAAGAAGGTTGTTAATTCCCTGGCGGGAAAGCTGAAGGAGAAAGAAGCAGAAACACAAATGTTCACAACTGACGAAGCAAACCCGACAGCGATGCCACCGGCAGACACCTATATATTTTCTGCTCCATCAGAATCAGCCAACATCCAAAAGAATATGAGGAAGTTTATGAAGAACCTTCAGGGGATGGAAGAAAAGAAATACGGCCTCATCAACACCCATTGGATGAAGAAGAACAGGCTTGCAAAAATGGAAAAACTCCTCTCTAAGAAAAAGATGATAAAGGTAGCATCGGTAGACTTTCCGATTGGAAAAGATGCAAACACAGGAAACGGTTTAATGGAAGGCTGGGAAGCAAAGCTTGACGAGTTCGTGGGAAAGTTATAAGTTACTAGAATCGTCTTTCCGGGAGACGTCTTGTCTTCTATGTTTTTATCTTTCTAGATAATTCGCAAGATCTTAC
>JADBLO010000067.1 GCA_014894395.1 Thermoplasmata archaeon | reverse complement strand
ACAGACCCGGAGACGAGACTCAAACACTACGAAAAAAAAAAAAACAAAACCTAAAAAACCACATCTTTATCCTTCTATTCAATAGAATACAGAAAAAAATCGGTTGATACCTATGAAACAGAACCATTCACCAAGAAGATTTCTCATCAAAAGAATGCTTCTCATAACGATCATCATGAGTCTTATCGGAATGGGAATCCAGACTCTTTCTAACAAAAACATCCCACTCTCGATCGTATCTGCACAACAGGACGCCTGGAGCCTGACTCTTCAGATAACCGAACCATCAGGATCCGGAAACAGCGTAGTCCTTGGAGGCTCACCGAATGCATCAGACGGTCAGGATGACCTCGACCTCCCTGAACCACCAGCGCCACCAACACTTCCCTCTATTCGCGCTTGGTTCACCACACCGTTCTCTATCCCTTTTAACAAGTTACTGCATGAGTACAAACACGTCCCCTCTCAACGCATGGAATGGAACCTCTCCACCATCTGGGCACCTGAACCAGGAAACACCTCTTCAACAACAATCAGCATCAGTTGGGATCCCACTCAAGTAGCAAAAAGCACCTTTGATTCTTTCCAATTATATGAGAACAATACCGCTGTCGCAAACATGCTCACCGAAAACTCGTATTCATTTCCATCAAATGACACCCAGCATCGTTTCCAGATTATCGGCCAGAGTACATCAACAAATGGCACCTCAGAACAAAATGACCTGCCAGTTCTTCCGATACTACTCGGTATCAGTGTACTCGTCATTGTCATCATCATTGCTCTTTTCTTGTATAAACGGAAAAAATAAGGAGTCGAATGGGATACATAATGTATTTCATACAAAAACATATGAGGTACTATCAATGAGAAAAAACCTGCTAATTCTCGGAGTAATTTCGCTCCTCCTGACATGTGTATTCACTCCATACACTAGTACGATTCAAGCGGAGAAAACAAATATTTCATGGGAGTGTACATTGTATTGTAATGAGTCCAGTGGAAAGATCGATTACGTCGTATTTGGTGAAGCACCAGACGCCAACGACGGCCCGCCTGCTGACAGCTATGATGTGGTAAAACCACCAACGCCAATGACACCGTACGTTCGCGCTTATCTGAGAGATAACCTTCCTTCGCCATACAATTTTTTATGGAAAGATTATCGATTTTACCCTGATTCGTCTAAGGTTTGGAATCTGTCAGTACAATGGGCTCCTGAAGATGATGAATCTCCTTCTGATATCACAATCACCTGGGATCCTACTCTCATAGGCAACAGCGAATATACGTCGATGAATCTTTGCACAAATACAGGGACACCGTTGAAAAATATGCTGACTGACAGTAGCTATACATTTACGTGCCCTGCCTATAGTGTCCAGAATTTTAAGATCATTGGCCAACGCGATAACTCCCCACCAGGCCCACCAAGTATCCCAAGTGGTGACACAACCGGGTACCACGGCACCTCCTATACCTATTCAACTTCGAGCACAGACCCTGATGGTGATGATCTCTATTATCAATTTGACTGGGGCAATACCATACTGAGCAGCTGGCTTGGCCCTTATCACAACGGTGTAATGATCCAAACGTCCTATATCTGGAACGCTCCAGGGAGCTACCAGGTAAAAGCACACGCCAAAGATATTTACGGTGCACAAAGCAGTTGGTCATCAGCACTGTTAGTTGAAATGACGAACAGAGCACCTTCTCCGCCATCGTCTCCCACCCCGCACCATGCAGCAACCAATGTTCCTCTCAATCCAGTTCTCAGCTGGACTGAATCAGACCCTGACGGTGATCTCGTTACCTCTGATGTGTATTTTGGTACCATGAACCCTCCTGCGAAAATCGTAGACAATCAATCCGCCTCATCCTTTCACCCAGGAACCTTACTATATCAAACAACCTACTACTGGAAGATTATTTCATGGGATAGCTTCGGGAGTGGCACCAGCAGCCCTGTGTGGTCTTTTACCACACAAACGACAGGTGGTGGCTCGTCCGAACCACCGAACGGTGACACGAATCAAACGAATGAACCCCCAGTCGCCAATGCTTCCCTAAGTGAGCAAACTGGATTCGTTAATACCTTGCTTATCTTTAACGGGTCGCGTAGTTACGATCCCGATGGGTATCTTACCAAATGGTCCTGGGATTTCGGTGATGGCACAAATGGAAGCGGAGAGATAACCATCCACACCTACCAGAATATTGGAATGTACACCGTGACCCTTACCGTGACCGATGATAAAGGCGCAACTGGAGATGATACAAGTATACTACAGATTCTTACCGCAAACCGGCCTCCCACAAAACCAGTAATCAATGGAACAAGAACAGGAACAAAAAACAAGATGTACACGTATACGGTACAAACTACTGACCCGGAGAATGATTTCCTCCGATACATCATCACCTGGGGCGATGGAACCCAAAACACGAGTAACCTCCTCCCGAATGGGACTTTCTATTCCCTTCCACATTCCTGGGACTCTCCCGGGAAATATCTGATCACAGCCACCGCAACAGATAATACCACCCTCTCAGAACAAGCAACATTCCCTGTATTCATCGATGCGTACTTTGTTGGCGAACTCGGATTCCTTTTTGACAATAATAACGACGGGCTCAATGATTCGTTTTATACAAATATTACAGGTCTTGCAACGAGCGCGCAGAAACTTGCAAACGGAAGCTATCTTCTTGATACAGATTCTGATGGGAAATGGAACTATCTCTACAACCCAAGCACAGGTTCTCTTACCATGATGAATAATAGTGTGATAACAACAGAAGATCAATGGGTCTTTATCACCATCATTGTTCTTGCCATCGCAGCGATCGCCTGTATAGTCTATTTTTATAAAAAAAAATATTTCTAAACTAGATACCAACCGCCGCTGGAGAGAAGTACCAAACCAGACTGAAATCCCCTCATAAAATTCTATTCCTCTAAAATTGAAAAAATTATACTCGGGGAGGGAGATTCGGACTCGTATTTGTTAACACATTTGCTGATTTATAACCCTTTTATCACCTTTCTTTGTCTATGAGACTAGAGAGTTACTATACCATTTAATGTTACAAATGTAATACATCTTGGGAGTCTAAGCCAGTAGAAGGAAATTTTAAGCAATATTTATATAGTGAATCTGCGATATTACTTTTTGCACAATATGCTTTGATTTATATTTATCTTGGGTTAAAAGATAAAAAACATATCAACAGCAGAAAGAAAAAAGGGGCAGGTAGAATACATGAAAGAGATACACCATAAAAAAATCTTGAAAGAGGTGGGTGTTTTGCTGCTTGCAGCAATAATGATTTTCTCGACGATAGCTATGGCTGTAAATACAAGTAATGAATCTTCAAAAATTATTCCTGCTGGAAACGGTTCCTCAGATACCATAAGGCGAGATGCGTCCGTGTTACTATTCTTCATAAAGATTTAGACGGGTAGGGCGGAATCCCTGCAAATAAAAATTAGAATGATAAAGGTGAAAGGAACATGAAACAAAAAAATATGTGGAAGGCTGTAATAGCAGTCGCCGTTGCCTTGGCGTTTGTATTGCCAGGGACAGCCGTATTTGCTTACGATAAAGAATTAATGAATAATTCCGAGATAACCGTAGAAATAGATAGTGCTGGGTTGTATCCATTTTCTTATCGTAATGAAAAGAGCGGTGATACTGCAATATCCTCTACATCAGATGCTTCGGATTTTGGAGTTTTAGGAGATACGTTTTATGGTTATATTTGTTATGATTCAGGTGGTGTTTTGCCAAATGGCCCTGTTTCATTCCAATCAGATAATCCAGGTACCATAACCCTTCTTAAAGAGACGGTATCCTCCAGTTTTATTTCTGGAGGTACTTGGGCTGATGGTATATGGTACGGTTGCCAATACGATAATGGTTGGTTATGGACAATAGATGAAGTAACCGGTAATATGACCCTAATTGGAGGGGGAGGCGACAGTTTAAATGGTTTGGCTTACGATCCTATCACTGGTAAGATGTATGGTGCTGGTAGCTATGATCTTTATGTTATTAATATGAGTAATGGCGGCCAAACATACGTTGGTTCTTTCAATAACGGTGGTATAATTGTCGGTATCGCGTTCGATGGTGAGGGCAATTTGTATGGGGAAGACATAGGAACGGACAGCCTTTATTCTATTAACACTGTAACAGGCGCAGCGACACTAATCGGACCGTTTGGTATGAATCTAGGCTATGCCCAGGATATGGCATATGATATAGATAATAATATATTGTACCTAGCTGCCTTTACCGGTAACGGATATTTGTGTACATGTGATGTTGCTACTGGAGCCTTAACGATTGTTGGTGAATTCCAGAGAAATGCTGAGATAGATGGTTTTGCTATTCCTTATACTATTAGTCAACCTCCAGAGACACCAGAGCGACCAGAGGGACCCACGGAAGGAATCGTTGATTATAATTATACGTTCTCAACGAGTACGACCGATCCTGAAGGAAATCAAGTCTACTATAAGTGGAACTGGGACGATGGCACCTTTAGCAATTGGCTTGGTCCCTATGATTCAGGAGATGTCGTATTAGCACACCATACTTGGACGGGTGCAGGAACATACGAGGTAAAGGTAAAAGCCAAGGATATTTATTCTCATGAAAGTAGCTGGTCAGATCCTAAGACGACCCATATCGTTAATAAAGCAACTCTTGAGATAGGTAACATCACCGGGGGGTTGTTCAAGGTGAATGCGGTGATCAAAAACACTGGTGGTGTTGACGCACTTGCAGTCAATTGGAGTATCTCTCTCGATGGCGGTTTCATCCTAGCGGGTAAAGAAACCTCAGGGAGAATCACAGGTATTTCTGCGGGGGGTGAAGTAGCGATTAGTTCTGGTTTCATCTTTGGGTTCGGAAAAACGGTGATAACCGTATCAGCAGAGACCGCTGGATCCTCAGATATCGTAGAACAAGACGCGTTCGTGTTATTATTCTTTATAAAATAGACGGGTAGGGCGGAATCCCTGCAAATAAAAATTGGAATGATAAGGGTGAAAAGAACATGAAACAAAAAAATATGTGGACGGCTATAGTAGCAGTCGCCGTTGTCCTGGCTTTTGTGATGCCGGTAACCGCGTCTGCTAACGTGGGAACGATTAAAGTAACATCCAGTAGTAAGAATGCTGTTGACATCAACAATAATATAGGGGGAACTATGGTTAGCGATACCCCACGAGAAGATAGTATCTTGACAGAAAAGACTGTTGCTCCTGCAGTGCCACTTACAAGAGGGACTGTTTATGTTGATGATAATCAACTACCAGCATGGTACGATGCGACGCATGTGCATACGATTCAGGAGGGAGTAACCAATGCAACAGTTGGTGATACGGTCTATGTTTATAATGGGACATACTTTGAACACGTGACAGTAACTAAACAGGTAGACTTAATTGGTGAAAGCAGGAATAACGTGATTGTAAATGGCAGTGGAAGTGGAAATGTTTTTTATATAACTACCCCGGTAACTGGAGTAAGCATAAGTACATTCACGATAACAAATGGCCTATACGGTATCAACATTACAGGTTCTTCAAATAACACCATCACGAACTGCGATGTACATCACAATGTAGGCTATGGTATTTACCTCGATAATTCTGCAGACAATGAAATCACGAACTGCAATGTATACGACCAAAATACGAAATATGGCATCTACCTATCTTGGTCAAACAACAACAGCATCACGAACTGCAATGTATACAATAATAATTATGGCATCTACCTAGAATGGTCAAACAACAACGATATCATAAACTGCAATGCCGATAACCATAAAAATGGTGGCATCCGACTCATTTCTTCTTCAGACAACATCATCGTAAACTGTACTGCATACAACACTATAACCTATGGCATCTTACTCCAGAGTTCTTCACACAACACCGTCACAAACTGCGATTTATACAACAATGGTCTAGGCATGTATCTCAACGGGGCTTCATACAACACCGTCACAAACTGCAGTGCATACAACAGTAGTGGTTCATCGCGTTATGGTATCTATCTCAACGGGGCTTCATACAACACCATCACCAACTGCGATGTGTACAACAATCTTTATGGCCTCTACCTCACCTCTGCTACAGGCAACACGTTACGAGATAATACCATCTATGACAATGCCTGGAACTTCGTTGTTTCAGTGTCAGTTTTAAGTGACGCCGATAATGACATAGATACGTCAAATACGGTCAATGGAAAACCCATCTACTACCTCCGTGGGCTCAGTAACCAAACATACGATGAAACATTTAATATCGGTTTTTTAGGGCTGGTCTCTTGTACGAACATAACAGTAAGAAATTTAGATATATATGGTATAGTACTGGCAAATGTTACTCATTCAACGATATCTAATGTAAACACCCATAATGCTAGATTCGGCATCACTGCCCCTTGGCTTTCAAACAGCAGTATCACAAACTGCAATGTATACGATAATGACTATGGTATGGCTATCACGTATGCATACAACAATGTTATTACCAACTGTAGTACATACGACAATAGGAATTATGGCATGAATATCGGCGCGTCTTTCTACAACAATGTCACAAACTGCAGCACATACAACAATAGCAATGGTTATTCACTCAGTAGTACTTCTAGTTATAACCGTATTACAGATTGCTCTATCTTCAATAATCGGGGTTATGGTATCCAATTCAGTATGATAGGGTTTACTGGAAAATCTAACCGGATATATCATAACAATTTTGTCAATATTGTCGCGAAGAATGCCCATGACAAATATACAGTAAACTTTTGGAACGATAGCTATCCCTCTGGTGGAAACTACTGGGGCGACTATACCGGAGTCGACATTTATTCAGGACCTGGACAGAATATATCCGGAAGCGACGGCATCGGTGACACCCCCTTCAGCATAACTGGAGGAACTAGGAAGGACTACTACCCATTAATGAACCCACTAGATACGGCACCGCCGATTATCACAAAAGTTAAGGCAATACCTCAATTACAAGCTTCAAGTGCCTATGTGAATATAACCTGTAATGTGATAGATAACATAATGGTTGACGATGTGAAAGTAAACATCAGTGGGCCATATGGGTTCAATATAGAGGCCTTAATGACGAAAAGTGGTAGCCTCTACTACTGCAATCAAACGTACGCATTAGCAGGTGCTTACCAGTATTTCATATGGGCAAATGATACACACGGGAATATCGCAGTCTCAAATAATTATACCTTTTCCATATCGGATTTGCCGATATCTGCCGTAAATCCGCTCCCAACATGGGAAATGACAGTACCGTTTACTGTCACTGCAACAGCATATGATTCCGATGGTGTGAACAATGTTACATTGTACTATAATTATTCCAGTGATGGAATAAGCTGGACCGGGTGGACGTTATATGGTGTTGATCTCGCAGCGCCGTGGAGCTGGTCGTTCACCGGAGCTGATGGTTACTACCGGTTCTATTCTATCGCTGTTGATATCTATGGGATCACGGAGAACCCACCAGGTACTGCGGATGCATCCACTGGTCTTGATACAACAAAACCGGTGACAATCGCGACACTTACCCCATTGACGCCTGATGGACAGCAAGGATGGTATATCACTCCGGTCACAGTAACCCTATCAGCAACTGACGGGCTGTCAGGGGTTGCGTCGAAATGGTATAAGATTGATGCTAGTGCTTGGAACATCTACACTGCACCAGTTACAGTGAGCAGCAACGGTAATCATACGGTTCAATACCGCTCGCTTGACAATGCTGGAAACCAAGAAAATGCATCATCTATAGCCTTCAAAGTTGACACAATAGCACCTGCCACAACACGTACCTTACAAGGATTAATCGGCAGTCAAGGCTGGTATGTGACCAATGTGACGATCACGCTGAGCGCAAGTGATGCAACGTCAGGAGTAAACTATACCAAGTACAAGCTCAATACTGGCAGCTGGATGGTCTATACCGGGTCTTTTGTCGTCACGACAGATGGTAATTACACTCTGTATTATTACTCGGTTGACTTCGCAGGAAACACTGAAGCAACCAAACAGGTAGCATTCAGGATACAGCACGATGTAGTGCCACCGGTGACAACCCATCATCTCGATGGAACCATGGGTCAGAACAACTGGTTTATCAACGCTGTCACGGTGACGCTCAGTGCAGTGGATGATTCCGCTGGCGTGGCCTCTACAACGTACAAGCTCAATGCTGGTACCTGGACGCCGTATACAGGAGCGTTTCTTATAACCGGGGATGCTGCTGCGCATAGTCTCTCATACTATTCCGTTGATAAGGTAGGGAACACGGAATCAGTGAAGGAAGCGACTCTGAAGATCGATCAGACAAAGCCAACGATCACCCTCACAGTGAATAAAACAGGGCTGATGAAATGGCTCCTTACAGCAACAGTCAGTGATGAGACAAGCGGGATAGCAAAGGTAGAGTTCTATCTCGACGGCATACTACTGGGCAATAAAACAGAATCACCATATGAATGGAATTGCACTCAGACGGGCACTGCACAGGCAATCGTGTACGACAACGCAGGAAATAGTAAAGTAAGTGATGCGATACCGTTCAGTGTAGATCTCGAACTGAACAGCAAGTCAGCAACAAATAACCAGGTAGTATCAGGTAGCCAAAGTCAGAATCAGATCATGGGGTCAACGTCCACATTGTTACGGTCGTTCTGTAGGTTATTTAACCGGTGATGACAGGGAAGCATGAGAAATTGCAGACAAAAAACCTAAACCTGTGTGGGGGTAATACCCCCCATCTCTCTATTTTTTTTTGGATTATGGAGGCGAAAGGATATGAATTATGGAAAATTCAGATTCAGTAGATATAACATAGGCAGACGGCTAGGTGTAGCTATCTGTTTTCTTTTGATAGCGACCTCTCTATCAGCAGCGTTTAATGCTACAGATGGTGAGAAGGCAACGGGTAACCAGATGAGTTATTCGTTTGCTTTTATCGAACCAGATTTCCAGACAATCCGGGCAGATGATTCGGATTATACATCTCTCCAGATGCCTGGGTGCATGGCGATGGGAAAGCAGGCGGGCGCTCCGATGCTCCCGGTGAAATCTGTTAAACTGTTGCTCCCAGCGATGACAACGGTAACGGGTGTCACTGTCACTGGTGATGCTGTTGAGTTGGCAAGTATTGAAGATCCGGTGTATCCCTATCAGAACCCGGTGCCTATTGGTTTTGAACCAGAGGAGTTCCGATTTAACACTGCATTGTATGCATCAGATTCATTGTATCCTTCTGGTATCCATGACGGGTATCACATCGGGTACTCTCATGGCTACGCTATCCTCGATATCACGTTGAATCCTGTGCAGTACCTCCCTAGTGAGGGCAGACTTTTCTATTACCCTGAAATTACTGTTACCATGGATCTTGAGGAGACAGGATATGTCAATCCATTTTTTAGAAACAACCCTGATGATAAGACTTGGGTAGAAAAGCTCGTATATAATCCTGAAATGGCAGAGTCGTATACAAGTAATTTGCCAACATTTGAGTATCCTGGCGGGTTATGTGATCCGAGTGATGACTACGGCTATGTAATTATTACAACGACTCAGAATGGTCTTGATTACTGGCCGACAAGCGGTTCGACGCCGTATAACTGGTCGAGTCTGATGGTGAAGCATGAGCAGGATGATGGGTTGCAATGTACGTTGGTGACGATTCAGGATATCAATGCATGCTCTGATTATTATAATAATTCAGACCCTTTGTTTAATGATACTGAGGCGCATATCCGGGAGTTCTGTAAGGATGCGTATCAGGACTGGGGGGCCGAGTATGTCCTTGTTGGTGGTGATGATGAGTGGATTCCGGCGCGGCACATGAAGTATGAGTATGAAGAGAATGTTGACTCTGATCTTTATTGGAGTAATCTCGATAATACGTTCAATGCCAATCACAATAGTTATTGGGGCGAGAGGAGTGATCCTGGATTTGATTTGTACTCTGAGCTGTTTATCGGTCGTATCACGTGTGATCTGCCGCAGGATGTGTCGAACTGGATGACGAAGAGTTTTTATTATGCGAATTCAAACGATTCGAATTACCTGGATAACGCAGCATTCTATGGAGGAGATATGACATGGCCGTGCGAAGGAGACGATTTTATTGACTTCAGTGCGATTAAAGGAACCAATAACTGGCTTGGTCCTAACCCTGGTTCTCACGGTCAGTATCCAAGTTGGCTTGAGTTCAATTACGGGTTTGAAACTTGGAACAATGTAAATACTGGCAATAAATATAACCTCTCGGTGAAATGGACTGTTGAACCTCCTAATCCTGGTTGGCAGGGGGGGTCCCTGTCTGCTGCTATTGCTGGGTTGAAGAACGCGATTAACAGTGACCAGGTGACGCTTATCAGTGCTATAGCTCATGCAAATGCACAGATGTCCTTGGATGTCAATATGTATAGTTGGGAGTCGGATTATCATAATACGAAACCGTTCTTTATTTACGATTATGGGTGTCACTGTGGCGATATGGATGCTGAGGATGACGGTGTCCTCCATTCTATGTTGTTCCATTCTGATACCGAACTTGCCTTCGCCTGCGTTTACAATACCTGCTACGGCTGGGGATCATTTCAGGATACCAACTCGTCAAGTGCGTTGCAGCAGAAGCTCTTCTGGGATTATTTGTTTGATGTAGTAAATAATTCTGGTAGTACTATGAACTGGCAACTGGGAAAAGCTATGGCATACTCTAAGGATACGATGGCTCCTACCATCAACTGGACCTACTCGTCTGCTCCGGGGAGTTGGCGGGGGATCATTCAAGGATGCCTGCTGTTTGGCGATCCTGCGCAACGGGTGAGGATGGCGACGAAACCTCCGGAGACACCAGAGCGACCAGAGGGACCCACGGAAGGAATCGTTGATTATAATTATACGTTCTCGACGAGTACGACCGATCCTGAAGGAAATCAAGTCTACTATAAGTGGAACTGGGGCAATAGCAGTGTGAGTGAATGGATTGGTCCCTACAATTCAGGAACAACAGTATCCGCGTCTCATTGGTGGGCTGAAAAGGGAAACTATGAGGTAACGGTGAAAGCAAAAGATGTACATGATGCTGAAAGCAATTGGTCAGTTCCTACGACAATCCATATTTATGACAGGCCAATCCTTAAGATAGGTAACATCACCGGGGGGTTGTTCAAGGTAAATGCGGTGATCAAAAACACTGGTTCTGTTGACGCGATTGGGGTCAATTGGAGTATCTCTCTCGATGGCGGTTTCATCCTATCAGGTAAAGAAACCTTAGGGAGAATCGCAGGTGTTTCAGCTGGGGGGGAAGTAGCGATCAGTTCTGGTTTCATCTTTGGGTTCGGAAAAACGGTGATAACCGTATCAGCAGAGACTGCAAATTCCTCAGATACCGTAGAACAAGATGCGTTCGTGTTATTATTCATTATAAAATAGACGAGTAGGACGGAATCCCTGCAAATAAAAAATCGAATGATAAGGGTGAAAAGAACATGAAACCACAAAATCTGCGACCGTCAAGATTGATACGACCTCGCCTGCGACAGAGCATGAGTTCGATGGGATTATGGGTAGTAATGGTCAGTATGCCAGCAATGTTACCGTTACGCTCAATGCAAATGACGTATCATCTAGTGTAAACTATACGATGTACAAGTTAGACGATGGAGGATGGACAACGTATATAGATCTGTTTGTCGTCACGACAGATGGTAATCACACTCTGTATTATTACTCCATTGATCTTGCTGGGAATATAGAACCAACCAACGAGGCAGAGTTCAAGATAAAGCACGATATAGTACCTCCTGTGACAACCCATGAGTTCGATGGCATCGTGGGCAATAACGGTTGGTATACCCGTCCTGTTGTAGTCACGCTTACAGCGGTGGACGACTCATCGGGTGTAGCCTTCACAATGTACAAGGTAGACGATGATGTTGAATGGCATAATTATACGGGTTCGTTCCCTGTAATAGAAGACGGTGAACACGCGATTGTATACTATTCGGTTGACAGAGTCGGAAATGAAGAAAACCCCTGCGATGTTGAGCTCAAGATCGATGCAACCGTTCCATCCATTGACCTCACAGCAACAGCACAAAACCTACTGAAGACCAAATGGTTGCTTGTAGCAAATGTTAGCGATGCAATGAGTGGTGTCGTCAAAGTAGAGTTCCACGTTGCTAGTCTCTTAGTCGGGAATGTAACCGCAGCACCCTACGAGTTCCTTTACGAAGGAACAGACGGTCCCGCCCAAGCGATCGTTTTCGATGCCGCAGGAAACTCCGCGATCAGTAACGAAGCAGTTGTCCTTGTCTACGAAGTCAACAGCCAGCAACAGAGCACACCTTTCGCCCATATGTTTATGTTGCTCAAGAATATCTAACGACAAATCCATACACTACGGAGTGAAAAGTTTTTCACTCCCCTCTATCTTTTTTTTTGAATTAAAGTCTTGTCCAACAATTGTCTGATTTTTCGTAGGTAAGATATAAGAGAAGGGTTTATCGTTATATGAGGGATATATGGAGTGAGATGGCAAAATGGTGATGAGAACAAATAGATTAGGTCAATCGTGATTGTCTCTGCTACGTATTACAAATTTTATACTAGAGGATCCTAATTGGTATAATGCTCTTACCGGGAAAGGAGCTTGAATTTAATGGTAAATTACTATTACAATCGGAATTTAAGCGTCAATTTACTAAAAATTTATTACGATTGATACATGCTGGGGAAGGGATTTTCAACACCCTGCAGATGAATTCCAAAGCAAAGAACAAACCAAAAAGATTAAAAATACTTTAATCTTATAGGAATGTATGTCGGTATTTGAGAAGTGGATTTGGATCAAACGAAATTGGACGTACATCCTTGAAGAAGCCAATAAGTTGAATCTGGTGTTTGTTGGAGGAACCGCGCTTAATCTCGCCATCTTCAAAGAATATCGAGCATCGGAAGATATTGATCTTTATGACCCCCACTCAAAAACAATTGGAACAGCGCACGAAGAGGAAAGTATAAAAAAATTGGCAAAGAATCTTACCAGGAAAGGTTTTGAAATCAAATCAAGAGATGAAAGGGCACTTTGGGTTGGCCCAAACATAAAAATCGAGGTGTTCAATGATGGAACACCGTTTACCAAAATAGAGAGAAAAACCTTTGATCAGACGGAGTTTCTTGTATTTGACATAAAAACATATGCAGAGATGAAAATGTCTGCTCTTTTATGCAGATCATTTTATGATGCACGCGACCTAGTGGATTTATTTATCATAAAAAAAGAAACCGAGATTGAATTATCATTTCCTAAAATAGATTGTGAGGTAATAGAAAATAGTTTTAATGAACGATTAGAAGATATTAAAAAAACAAAAAAAGAGGATCTTCTTATCTTCCAAACAATGAATCAAGTTAATGACCTTCCCTATGAAGAGTTTGAAAAATTCAAGAGGTGGTTACATGACTGGTTATCAAGATTTCGTTAAAATATTTGGCAGTGGGATTTTTATAAAGTCAAACGAGATTACAAAGAATTATTCGCTTCAAAAAGCCCTTTCATCGTTGTACATCATACCAACATTTTTCAGAGGTATTCACTATATTCCAACAAATCGTGAAAGAAAAGGCCATTTTATCGAGAGAAAACAAGATTTCTTTACTTCGTTATTTGACGTTCATTATGGCAAGAAGAAATGGTATTGGGGTTTAAGCACAGCTGCACGTCACTATGGCATAGAATGGAGTGCTACAAAGATTCTTGAAATCGTTGCGCAGGAGAAGTCAAAAACAATCAACGTTTCTGATAAAATCCTCTCTTTGCAAAAGAAAAAATCATATCGCTCAGCAACTCTTGCAAAATACCTCAGTTCGCTGGATGTAAACTTCATTTACATCCATAAAGGAAATCAAGAATCGTTATCATCGATAAAAATAGATGAAATAATAGGGCCGGTTTGTACAAAAGAACAAATTCCAAAAGATATTGAAAAATTCCACTCAAAAATAAGGAATCATAACTTAAAAAAAATATACAAAAGGATAATCTCCAAATAGAATAATACTGTTATGACCGCATGTAGATTGATCTGAAACCCCTATATAAAATAGCAAAGACCTAAAAAATCCCCATATTCTGACTTTTTTTGGCTGAAAGCATTTTATATACTTTCATAAATTCTAACTCTCGTTACGTAAAAATGCAGGGGAGGAATTTGGCGTTAATGTACCAGTGAAAATTGTTTTTCTTCTATTAAATAACCGTGCTAATGATTAGCGCTGGTAGGGAGATTTCAACTCGTATTGGTTCACAAATTTCATGATTTTTCAGGGAATGCAATCAGAAAACTGCCAAATCCTATCATCCAAATAAGAATTGGATAAACGATCATACGTTCCATTCCACCTACACCCAGTCCAAAGTAGAAATTTCCGATGTAGAGAATCAACGCAAGCAGGCTCATTACTCCCAGTAGGATGACTATAATGGAGAACGGATGTTTCATCAACCTGTATGAGAATATGGCTGATAATCCACTGAAGAGGAATACAAAAAAAGAAGCGAACACGTGCATCGGTCCACTATTCTCTGTAAATATACCAACGCCCATTGCCGCTACTGCTGCTATGGTGAGCAAAATGGTTACCGCCTTAAGGTCGAATGCGCGTTGAAAAAAATAAGTTCCAATAAGCGATAACAATCCTAAAATGAAGATAGACACGTTAAAAACCATTGCGGATGGCCCAACGCCTAAATCACTTATATAATTGTTAGATATGCTATAGCCTGGATACAGTGCCTCCGCCACGATTAATCCCAGAACAAACTGAGTTGCTGCAATGAAAAAAAGTACCCCTGCCACTTTTCCATTTGAATAGACCATGATGTAAGTGAATTTTTTAGAGCTGATAAAGATTTGCATCCGTTGGATTCTATTTGTTTAATGATCAAGAATTTGATGAACCGATTCTAAAAACTTTTTTTAGATTTTTCAAGTGCGTCTTCTGCCTCGTGTTCATCAACATTGGATTTTTCTAACCCGTAGAATGATTCATGACGCTCCAGTCGATACGTATCTAACCAATTGATCTTGTCCTGCCCTAGCGCTGATGAATAGTGTTCTCTGAGGTATGCGACGACACAGGCATGGCTTTTTTCAATGACCCCATCATGAAATAAGAGCGCACGGGCTGCTTGGAACCTGCTTGTATAGGATGATACGATGGATTCTTCAAAAAAGTCGTTCTCAAAGAGAGCCTGCGCCCGTTGCCTTTTTAGTTCAGCCATTTCCAATGCTTTTGTTACCTTGAGCGGATCTGGTTTTGTTCTGCGCAGGGAGCCGTTTTTGAAAACATTCACTATCTTTCATCAAACCACCGGTTTCGTGCCATATACTACGATCCCATCGAGGATCACGTCAAGATAGAATGCTTTATTGGTTTTTGCTTGTTGTGACCATTGCGCTGGTGTAAAATTGATGAGGTTTACATCGCGTTTGAGCAATTTCGATAATTCAGCAGTTGGTGTATTTTTAGAAAGTGAAATAACAAGAATATCCACATCGCTTTCACTATCGTTCTCTCCCTTTGCATAACTTCCAAACAGAAGAATGGAGGTGACCGTGTTCATATGATGTTGAAGAAATTCAGGCACTCCTTTTTTCTGCAACCATGAAAGGTTGTAAGATATTTTCAGATAACGAAAGGCAGGTGATTCTATATTTGCTTTGTAGAGGATTTGATTTTTTTCTTCGGTTTTCAGTAATATTCCATCTGCGACGAATAAGATAAGTGCTCGTTTCACAGTCATAGGATCCATTTTTAAAAGCCGGGCAGATTCACGGAGATAATAGCTATTGTGAGGATTCTCTAGGAATAACTTTAAGATTGTCAGTTGTTTGATTTTTTGATACAACTGTATCATAATTTCATACATCTATTGTAAGTTTAAATATCTTTCTCTTTAATTAACAACACGTCCAACAGAAGAAAAAGAGGTTCAGGAAGCCGCTGGAGGGATTACCAAACTAGTGTCTTAACTATTTAATTCTTGGACATAATATTTAGACAGTTTCTCGTCA
>JADBLO010000107.1:35923-71399 GCA_014894395.1 Thermoplasmata archaeon | reverse complement strand
GAGAATACACCACGGTTGTTCATCATGGTATATACAACCGCGGGAAAACCACCTATCATGTTCGCTCACGGTTTGTGCTAATCAAACAACTTGAGTATGAAGGGAAAACGTATGACTGGTTGTTTGCCACAAATCTGGATAAGAACACTGCTGCCTCGTATGTGAAGCGATATAAGAAACGATGGGCAATAGAAACCATTTTTCGGGTCACCGATGACATCCGGATCTATACCACTTCCACCTGCGCGCTGATACGGTATTTCCTGTTCATGTTCACCTGTCTTGTCTACAATATCTGGAAATTTTTCCAGCAGTTCCTTGGGGAAGATTTCACCCTGGCAAACCTAAAAATCTGCATGATTATTTTCATGGTGAAATACGGCATGATCTACCCAGAACACTATGACAAGTTCGAAAAAGTAGCAGAGCGATTTTTCAACGTATAATTCTCCTTGTTTCCCTTACTGGAAGAACTATGCTGAGTTCATCGTTCATGCATCTTTTCCAGGGGGATTATCACGATTGTCATCATAGGGCGCTTTTGGTACCGGTTCGTTGGCTAGAAAAGACATGCAAGACCATGTGTTTTGACTCCACTAGCTTATGGGTTTGAAAAGATTTGGTCATCTACTGACTATGCACGATCGGTTTTATCTTCGTCTGCTTTCGTCATTATATATCTCAACGTTTTTTATTCGTGCAAGTTTTGGTATTATGCTGGCGACGCTTCCTATTTATTTGAATATTACCACAGGGTTTATTGGATATGGTGTTGTTGCCGCGGCTTCACCCTTATTTGAGATGGGTACTGTTTTGTTTATCGGAGCGGTGGTGGATCGGTATGGGAGAAAAATTGTGTTGTTATCTGGTCTTCTCACTGCGGCACTGTTTCTTTTTCTTCTTTCCCTTACAAAAAACCTGTATCTGATTTTTTGTATAAATGCGGCTCATGGGATGGCTGCAGGTGCTATCCTTGTTTCATCATTAGCGCTCTTAACCGATTACGCACCAGAGAACAGACGAGGACGGGAAATGGGCGCGTTTGATGCGTTCAATATGCTTGGATGGGTTGTTGGCTACGCAGTGGGGGCACTATTCCTTGAGTTTTTAAAAGGTTCTCTCGGGCAGACGTTTGTGATTGCTGCTGCGATGGCGTTGTTTGGGTGTGTGTATTGTTTTTTAAATATCACAGAGCCAAAGAAATACGATGTTGTTTGCAAGAAAATCAGGTTTGATGCGATTATAGATGTGCTCAAGCAACGTTCGATTCTTCTGCTGACGCTTCCGTGGTTTATCGTGTTTATGATTATTGGGGCGGTGATGACGTTTCTGACGGTCTCGACGTCTCAGGGTGTTCTTACGATTTCACCGCTTCTTCTCTCAGCCATTATCGGTGGAGCAGGGGTTGTATTGATTCTGACACAGATTTTTTATGGGCGACTTTCTGATAAGTATGGCCGTCTGCCGATTATGGTAGTGGGTACTATCGGGTTTGTTGGATTGATGACAGTCATAGGAATCGGGTATGGTCTTGCTCCGACAACCAATGGAGAAGATGTGAAAAACAGCATCATCCGGTTCTGGCCGCTTCTCGGGGTTTTTGGGCTCATGGCTCTTGCGTTTGGCCCGTCTGCGTTGTCGTCTCTTGCAGATGAGGCGCAGGAGAAAACACGCGGGGTGACCATGGCGGTGTATAGTATTGTGATTAGCGCAGGGATGTTTGTTGGGGTGCCTGCAGTCGCAGCGATTTTTGACCGATATGGAGGACCGGGTGTGTTGTTCTTTATGATCGGGTGCGCGATAGCGATGTTGTGCCTGATGATTGCTCGCTATGTTGAACTGAAACATCGGAAAAAACAAAGGATGACGTAACGAGGAGATAGTGTAAAAACATCTGATTTCTCAGATTGTCTTCTTTTTCCTCTTTGTTAGAACGCGTTTTTGAGAATCGTCAGTACATCGTTTTTCCCTAGTTTTTTGAATTTACCGACGTCTCCGTACAAAACAGTTTTCTCGGCCATGTCCTCAAGTTTGTTTTCTTGTACTCCGACGTCTCGTAATGTTTTAGGCATCCCGAGGTCTGTAAAAAATTCCCGTGTTTTTTCGATTCCTTTTCTTGCGACTGCGAGATCGTTTTTGCCTTTTACCTGCCATACGTTTTGGGCGTATTCAACAAACTTTTCTGTGGTTTCTTCACTGAGTACATACTGCATCCAATACGGGGTTAAGATTGCTAAACCAGCTCCATGGGTAACGTCGTAGGCCGCGCTTACCGCGTGTTCAATACCATGGGTCGCCCAATCCGTTATCCTCCCATAGCTTAAGAGTCCGTTGAGTGCTAAGCTACTTGTCCACATCAACTGCGCTCGTGCCTCGTAATTCGTCGGTTCTGTGAGTGCTATAGGACCATAGTAGATACAGGTTTTAAGGAGGCTTTCTGCTACTCTGTTTTGTACAAATGCGTCTTTGGTTGGACTAAAATATTGTTCTAGAATATGACTGAAAATATCTACGGTTCCTGCCGCGGTTTGATTCCTCGGAACGGTGAACGTATAGGTTGGATCAAGAATAGAAAACCTTGGTCGGAGGACGTCATTATGGATCGCGAGTTTTTGTTCTGTTTCTTCATTTGATATCACAGCATTACCATTCATTTCAGAGCCGGTTCCTGCAAACGTCAAGATGGTCCCAATGGGCAATGCTTTTTTTATTGTTGAGTCTCCTAAGAGGAACAAGTCCCAGGGATCTCCCTCATGGTAGAAGCCTGCCGCTATCGTTTTTGCACAATCAATGACACTCCCACCACCCACTGCGACAATACACTCAATGTTTTGTTCTCTGCAGAGTTTTATCCCCTGTCGTACACTAGTGATCCGGGGGTTTGGCTGTACTCCAGGAAGCTCGTGATAGACGATAGAATTCCTTGAAAAAATATTCGTTACCGAATCATATAACCCGTTTTTTTTAATACTTCCTCTACCGTAGACAAACAGGATATTTTTCCCATATTGTTTGAGTTCTTCACCGAGTCGCTCAATTTTATTTTTCCCAAACAGGACCTTTGTAGAAACCATATAATTGAAATCAAGCATTGGTCTGCCTCCGTTTTGTCGTCTATGGATTTTCGGAATTTAAACATTAGTAAAGAAACAGCAGTTTTTTTTTAACAAATCAGCTGATGGTTTTTTTATTTGCAAACAGAAGCTTTATCGTAAGGAAAGCCAGTGTTGTTCCGATAAAGATCCCGATGATCGCAGAAATTTTTTCAAACAACGTCATACTTGCTGAACTTTGTATCACATAACCACACAAGAGAATAGTGCCTGCTCCGATGACGTATTTAATGAGCTTGTCAGTTTTTTCTTTCCCTTGCGGAGCATACGGAGGGGCTTTTTTACGTATCTCCGTATATCTCTGACAGGTGTCACAGTACCATTTGTTGTTAGAAGGATCTAACCGAAGAGCAGAAACACACTCTGGACAGTGTGGATGATGGTAAAAAGAGGGTTTTGTTTTTGATTTTCCAATTCGCTTGAAAAGAGGAGATCGCATACTCCGTTTCAGGAGAGCAGGTGTAAGGAGGCAACTTGTAAGAATCAGGAAAAGAGTTGCGGTTCGTAGCTTATTGGCTAAGAGGCCTGCTGGGTCACCAAACATGCCTCGGTCAATTCCTGTGGTAACAACAATCAATGCGACTGCCATTACAGGCATCATTCCAATGCCGATGCTGATAGACTCTCTTCTGCCCAGCCCGGACAGTCTTCCTCCGGTAAAGCCTCCAAGAAAATTACCCAAGAGGCCAAATATTACAAAAATAATAATGAAAAATAAGAGTGAAACAATTTGTTCAGATTGTATGAGGTATAAAAAGTTGAAACTTGCTCCGATCCATACGAAGAAAAGAGGGATAAAAAAAGCATAGCCAATTGTTTTAATATAATCAGCAATGATATTTGCTTGTGGCGTTCTTCCTATAAAAAGACCAGCAATAAAAGCTCCGATAATCGCGGTAATGCCCATATTCTCAGCCAAGGATGCAAAAATAAAACATAATACTAATCCCATTGTAAGAATAATAATTGGCGCTTTTCTTGTTACTTTTTTCTTTTTTGTATATGCAACGATAAAGAGTCCTACTCCGATGGTAAACAGGAAAAAAAAGGCAACTTGTAATAACACAATAAAAGAATTTCCAGTGCTAAACACTAAAGCAAAAATAATCATTGCAATAACATCATTGATGACAATCACTGTGTAGAGGGCTAATCCGACACGGGTTGATAACATATCCAAATCTGAAAGGATGCGGATCGCCATTGTCGTTGACGTGGCTAAAAAAATAGTGCCAACAACCGCACTTTGTATAGCATTCATGTTGAAGAGCATTCCAACTATATATCCAAGAACGAAAGGAATAACGATGCCAAAGATACCAACAAAAAACCCGGTCCGTCTTGCCTTTTTTAACTCGCCCATGTTTATTTCCAATCCAACGGTGAACAGGAGAAAAATCACACCAATATATGCAATCTCTTTAAACTCCGGAGATGCTAAATTTAGATGTAAGTTGAACACTGATGTGCCGAAGAGAATAATCGAGGAACCTGAAAGAGCGCCGATGAAACAAGGGCCAAGTAGTATTCCAGCGATGATTTCTCCGATGACCCCCGGTTGTTTCATCTTTTCAAAGAGAACATTGAAGATTTTTGCAAAAATAATCGCGAGAGTAATTTCCAGTAACATCCCATGCATCCCTTAACAGTAAACCTATGGAAATGGGTATCGATTCTTGGTATTTAAAATCATGGAAAAATCACTTCTCAGAGATTTTATATAACCTTCTCATGATTAATAATACTGAGGACGATGAGTGAGAAACATTCTGTGATTACCGAGTTATATGAGGTCAAGGTAAAAGACCTTTTAGAGCCCATCAATGCAAAGATCTCATATGTAGAAAAAACAGATGCTATTGAACAAGTTTTCTTGCTGTTGGGTAAAAAAAATCATGTCTGGGTAGTTGATGATAGTATCACATTACATGTTCTTGGGGTTATTACTGAGTCTGATACACTCCAGCTTTTTGCACCCCCCTACACACCTCTGCAATCTTTTGATAAACCTACGCTTCAATCATTTCAATACGGGCTTGCAACGACAGCGGAGGAGATTATGTCCAAACGACCAATCACCGCAGACCCTAACGAAAGAATTATCGACGTGATAGTAAAGATGAAACAACATAAAATCAAACAACTCCCAGTTGTTGATGAAAACGAACGACTGATTGGTGAGGTTTCTTTGAGTCGTCTCATTCAGGAATATTCGAAGCGACAAGCTGAAATTATTAAGAAGAAAAAAACCGAAATTACCTAAAAAACCTTTAAGATTTTTTTTAATAGAAAGTTTTATATCAGGAGGGTCTATATTAACACATGGGGATATTATGAAGAAACACCTATTGAACGTAATACTCATTGGAATTGTATGTATAACGCTGCTTACTACCATCCAACCTGTTTCTGCATATTCACATGAAATGCAGAAGCAAAACACCGATATACAAACCAATCAAGAAACCGATGATATGGGGATCATCGGCCCGAATTGGTACAATAAACCAACTACCTATTTACAGCTGATTAGTTGGTACCAAGCACTAGAAACCAACTATCCTGGTTATATCGAGGTCTTTAAAGCAAATGTTCTCTACAGCACAGGAACAATTCCAAACGGATATGATGACTATTATATACGAATTACAAATGAATCACTAGGCTTGCATAAGCCAGAGGTTCTCTTCATTGGCGGTCCTCATGGTGATGAAACCGTCGGAACAATAGGAATGTACTGGTTTACTGATTGGCTTATGCGTATGGCTTTTACCGATGAGCAGAGTCCAGATTATTCAAAAGACTGGCTTCGATGGCTGATCGATAACAGAGAAATCTATATCGAAGCATCGCATAATCCCTATGGATTTGATACCGATCAAAGATACGATTCCCATGGTTGGGATCTCAATAGGGAATCTGATATGGATGGTCCAGGATACCCAACTGGTGGTATTTGGGCAAGTGTCAATGGAAAAACCTTAGTTGCCTTTGTCAATAACCACACGATTCGATTAGGAGGCGACTTCCATGGCGGAGCAAGATTATTGCTGTATCCCTGGGGATCTACCCATTCGTCCATCACAGGAATCAGCCCAATAACAGGATATTCCTACACATATGCACCCCCTGATTTCAACTTTTTTGATGCATCAAGCCTCAGACTTGGTGATTATATGGGTGATTATGGTGGAAACCTCGACAAGTACAGCGTCGGCACAATTCCACAGACAGTAGGATATTCGGTAGAGGGAGGACTTGGTCCATGGGCGTATGGGGCAGACATAATAAAAAATCCAGTAGAAGATCCTTACGTAGATTTTGGTCCATATCCCGGAGCAGGAATCCTTTGGCTTTCCCCTGAAATGTCGGATACTAAAAACCCCGCTGAATCTACATTTGGAAACGATACAGTCCCTCGATATGGAGCAGAAGTACGCCGCGTTATGTTACATCAAGCCGATCTTGCACAACCGTACCTCCGTTGGCAATCTGATTCCGTTGAAAATAATGCTGTTGTGTACACAAATACACCAATTAATTTCACATGGCAAGTGAATGGAAGCATGGTTGTCGACCATACCTCCGTTCAATATGGAAACAACCCGGATCCAATCAATATATGGACATATACCACAACAGATCATGATGAACATAGTGGTGATTACATTGGTGGAACCGGATGGGATAATGCGTTAAATGGACACACCACAGCTACGACCTATGAGGAAGGCATTGTAATAACCACCCCTGGAGAATATTATTTTGTCGCCAAAGGACAAGTAGATCAAATCTACAACACCGTACTAAGACCAGATATCTATGGTAGTAATCCTTATTTGAGAATCATAAAAGAACGGACGAATGATTCTTATCATGAAGTACTGGAAGGAACCGATGGCACCGAAGAAATCTTTGGGCAGACCTGGTGGTACAGCCCAGTCCTCCATGTTACGGTAATACCAGAAAACGAGGCACCCAATAAACCGAACAAGCCCAGTGGACCAGCCTCAGGAAAACCAGGTCAAACATATCTCTATCGGACAAGTACAACAGACCCAGAGGGAAATGCGTTGTACTACATGTGGGACTGGGGTGATGGTAACATGAGTGAATGGCTCGGACCGTTCGCCTCAGGAGCTCAGGCATCCGCTCAGAACTCCTGGAGTGCTAAAGGGGATTACAACATTAAAGTGAAAGCCAAAGATACCTATGGCGCAGAGAGCGCCTGGTCAGATCCGTTATCGATTACCATGCCTACAAGCAAGAGTACGCAGTTGATGTCGTTACTTGCACAGTTCCTTCACAATCTATTGCAGTTCCTTCAAAATCTATTGAAATAAAACATGAAAGGGGCAATTGAAACACTGCGTTACCAGTTCAGGAATAGACCGTAATCTCCCGGATATCTATTTTTTTTTCTTTTTTTTCTTCACTAAAAATGGAAAAATGACGCCAACATTGGGATTTCATCGTATAAATGACGTCACAGTTACGCCCGCACTGGGATTTGATCGTGTAAATGACGTCACATTTCAGTATGCTTTATCTGTTGAGACAAAGTAAACAGTGATTTCTTCGAATCGTAATTACAACATTAATCTCTGCACGAGTTTTGTTTTTTTTCTTATCCTCTTGATAAGTAGGAGTTACATGTATAACTCCCCATAAAAAAGCGCGGGGGAGATTCTGACTCGCATTTGTTAACACATTTTGCTGATTTATAGTTCTTTTATTATATTTTTTGTCTAGTAGACTAGGGAGTTGCTATACCATTTAATGTTATAAACGTTTCATATAGTCCTCAGTCTAAACCAGTTTACGGAAGTTATAAGTAACATTTATTAAGCATTCGCAGATTAGGAATAATAGTTATGCCAGGTACGGGGAAATTTGGTATCTCGCCTTTCTTCTCACATCTGGCTCTTGGAGGAGGTATTAGAAATGCTATGGAGTTATCTATCCTGGAGGTGGATATCGCTTGAGAATTTTAGCGCAGGCAATTTTTAGGTTTTTTAGTTACTCGATGGATTCACTGAACAAAATGAGGGCGGCATTGGATTAATGATATGAACTACGCTGCAGAAGTGTTTGGAACGTCGTGGGGCGGGCTCCCCGCAAATATAAAAAAGAAAACAAAAAAGAGGTAGAAAAAAATGCATAAAAAAAATATGTATAAAGTAATTGTAGTATTCGCCGTTGCCTTGGCGTTTGTGTTGCCGGGGACAGCCGCGTTTGCTAACGTCGGGACAATTGGAGTAACGTCCAATAGTGGGAATACTGCTAGCATAAAAAATATGGTAGAAACTACCAATGCTGATACTAAAGAAACAGCTAAAACTACTGTAAGTAATAGTGATAATACAGGAATTACTGGTGATATACCGGCTTTGGCCGATACAGAATATATGCTAGAAGGGGAAACAAATACTGATGCCGAGAGACGGATTGATAAAGTCTTTGTTAAAGTTACCGGGGAAGTCACACCAGAGCAAGAAGTTCCCCAGGATGTCTATACTATATATAGAGAAGGAAATGACGGAGAAGCTGAGCCTTACGTGCCACCTACTGACCGGTTTGGAGATGTAGATCTTGCCGGTGAGAGAACACAAGTGATTCCAACAGGCATTACAATCTATGTTGACGATGACAATACTGCAGGACCCTGGGCAGGCACACAACAATATCCATATCAGTACATCTGGCAGGGTATAGAGAATGCAACAGCAGGGGACACTGTGTATGTGCTCAACGGTACCTACTATGAAAACGTTATCGTAGATAAAGCAATACAACTCATCGGCGAAAGCAAGGAGAATACAATCATCGACGCCCAAAACTATGCAACGGTTGTTGTTATTACCGCCGATAATGTTGTAATGAAGAACTTCCAGGTCAAAGACGGCGGTGAAGAATGGGCCCCAAATAGAGATGCTGGCGTTCAAATACTGGGTAATTACGTTACTTTTGAAAACTGTGAACTCTATGAAAACTTCTACTGTATCTTCGTTATTTCATGGTATAGTACAATCATAAACTGTACTACGCATGACAACGAATACGGGCTTTTCTTGTGGTATACAGATTCGAAGTACTGCAGATACAATCAGATTATTAACATTCTCTCCTATGATGACATCGGCGATGGCGTCTATTCCAGTAACGCTCGGAATAACACGCATATAAACTGCGTATCTTATTCAGGCATCTATGGATATTACGGCACGGGTAACACATATATCAACTGTCATAGCATCGGCAGCAGTTTCAGTATAACAGCAAATCCTTCATACAACACCATTATTAACTGTAGTGCCTCTCATGCATCGTATCCTGAATCATATGGCTCTTGGCTCCACACAACGACCCACTCTACCTTTGTTAATTTTACCATCTATGGGGTATCTAAAGGTGGGCTAAATTCCGATTATACAGGCATAGGCATGGATATGTATACTTCCACAGATAACACATTTACCAACTGCCATTTTTATAATAACGATAACGATGGTATCGAAATGGAATCTGGTTCAAGTTGGAATGTCTTTACCAACTGTGAGTTCTACAACAATGGCAAGAGCGGTATAAGCAATTCCCGTATTGGATATGATCCAGCATCGATCAATAATGTCTTTACAAACTGTGCCTCATATAATAACAGTGGGTACGCTATCCTTCTGAATAATGGGAAACTTACTACACTTACTGGGTGTACCTTTGCTGATAGCCACTGGGGAGTAGTACTTATCAAGTCGGCAAATTGTGTACTCTCAGGCAATAGCATTAACAACAATGACATTAACTTTGATGTACAAGGAGTAATAGCTGATTACACTCAAAATATTGGTCCAACCAACACCATAAACAGTAAGCCTATCTTTTATCTTATCTCACAAGTGAATAAGACGCTCAGTAATGTTGGATTCTTAGGATTGATTGGTTGTACAAATGTATCCGTCAGCGACTCAGATATGAATGGTGCAATTATCGTAAACAGTAAAAGAGTTAACCTTACCAATGTAGATTCTCATGGTGGAGGAAACGCACTCTTTTGCACTAATGTTGATGGTATTAATCTGACAAACAGTGAATTCTATGATTGTAATTTTGGTGTACAGTTTTTATACTCTTCAAAAGTGAAAATGCGAAATATACATATCTATAATAATACCTTCAACTTCAAAATCGACAATGATGACGTGAACGATTTTTACACCTACGATATGGATACTTCAAATACCATTCAAGGAAAGACAATCTTTTACGTATCCAATATAAGCGATATGACCGTGGAAGAAGACATCGGGTTCCTTGGCTTGATCTCCTGTCATAATGTTACGGTTGAAGAACAAAATATCCCAGGTGCAATTATTATCAACTCTAACGAGATAACACTGGCTGACACGCTTATTCATGACGCAGCAGTGGGAGTATACTTATTTGCCACATCATATACAACAATAACTAACTGTACCATTCATAACGCTGCCTATGGGATCTATCTTATCAACTCCCATCATAACACGATTACAGAATGCACGATTTATAATGACATCTATGCCGTGAATACCTTTGGAATACGTGGAAACGGTGCATCGCACAACAATTCCATAAGCAACTGTGACATAGCCAATTATTACATAGCACAACGATGGCAAGACCAAGCAAAAAATAATCACGTAACAGACACCGTTATTCATGGTGGTTGTTACATCGGATTCTATGTACGAGACACAGCAGCAATCAACAACCACTGGTATAACTGTGAAGCATATGGGAACAGCTACGGGTTCTACTTTTCATCCTACGGATCATACGCAACAATTGAGAATAGTTCCTTCCATGACAACAGAGTTGTCGGAGGGGCGCAGTACCAAGCTGGTATATACGGGGGCTGGGATTTCTATAATACTATTATCAACTGCACAATCTATAACAATTATAACCACGGTATCTGTATAACGACTGGCCACCACGACCAGGTCATCAACTGTGACGTCTATAACAACGGTAACGGTGCATCAAGTTCAGGTATAAAACTAGAGTGTCAGAACCCCGTAGTTCTTGGTTACCACAGCTTAACAGGCAATACTGTTCATAACAATATAGGCATGGGAATACAAATTGCGGGAACTGTAGAAAAACCAGTTACAATGAGAAATAATAGTATGAACAATAACGCCATCAACTTCGCAGGGTTTTACCCAAATTGCGACATCGATACCTCCAACACCGTCAACGGTAAACCAATATACTATCTTTACCAAAAGCAAAATATCGCCTTGGATGAGACAGATAATGTTGGCTGGATAGGACTATCGAGCTGTTCTAATATCACGGTACTCAACTCAGAACCAGAAGGCGCATTCGTTATTAATTCCTTTGACTGTACCTTTGAAAACGTTACCAGACACGGCGGATCCGGATTCGATATTGTCAGTTCTACGACTATTGACTTTATAGACTGTGCCGTATTAGATATTGTTGGAAATGGGTTTAGATTTTATAACGGCCCAGAATGTAAAATCATAAACTGTGAAATGGCAAACCTCACTGTAGGGCTTTACGCGTATTTCAGCAGTGGTCTCGAAATCAAGAACTGCACAGTCCATAACAACAAACAGCAAGGACTATACTTGTATCACTCATCAAGCGGTTCTGAAATAGCAAACAACAGCATTTACACCAATGGACTCTATGGAATTTACCTGAAGTATAACTCCGCCTGTCATCTCTACCACAACAACTTTGTCAACAACACCCCTTATAATGCTTACGATATTAATCCATCTACTTGGGATGACGGGTATCCCTCTGGTGGAAACTTCTGGGACGACTATACTGGTACAGATATCTTCCAGGGACCTGGACAAAACATCAGTGGTAGTGACGGCATCGGAGATACACCATACACTAACATTGCTGGTGGTAGTGGCAACCAAGACGATTACCCATTAATGAACCCGACGAAGGACGACATACCACCGGTGACAACCGCTATACTTACTGGAGCATACATAGGCAGCTGGTATGTAAGTAACGTACAAATAACGCTTACCGCGGTAGACTATACAGGCGTTGATGCCACCTACTACAAGGTTGATGGAGGAAGTTGGGTTGAATATACCGCTCCCGTTGTTGTCAGTGCTGATGGCCCACATAAAGTGTATTATTACTCCGTTGATGTCCTCGGCAATACTGAATACGCGAGAAACAAGACATTCACCATTGACCAAACACCACCCAATGCGCCAACCCTTGTATCACCACTGGGGGATATAGAAAAATTAAAGCCGTTGTTTGACTGGGGAAATGTTACTGATGTATGTGGCATAAGCGAATATCGACTTAAAGTCGCAACCGACTTCAACTTTGTCAATACCGTCATTAATAAAACCGGTCTTACAAGCTCCTCCTATCAAACAATAAGTACATTGCTCGTTCCCCAAACATATTACTGGGAAGTACGAGCCGTCGATGTATTAGGACGTCTTGGCGACTGGTCAATAATTGGTGTGTTCAACACTGTTGAAGATGCAACGCCGCCAACGGCACCAACACCTATAGCACCTCTTAATGGATCTGAGTTAGAAAGCTCGCAACCGTTCTTTAACTGGACAGATTCGTATGATGCTGGAGATGTCGACCATTACACCCTCCAGGTAGCATACGACCACCTATTTAGCAATATCGTCTTTTCAGTAGATGTTAACGTATCGCAGTATCAAGTACCGCCAGATGATTGGTTATCATCTGGACAGTATTACTGGCACGCACGAGCAACCGATGTAGCTGAAAATGTCGGGAACTGGTCAGATGTTTGGACATTCACCATCCTAACAGATGGTACACCACCCGTTACGACACATTCATTCTCTGGAACAATGGGTAGCAACGGATGGTATGTCAGCAACGTCAACGTAATGTTATCCGCAACCGATGCAGGCTCTGGCGTTGAATCGACATGGTACAAACTCGATGGCAGTCCTTGGCAAGAATACACGAATACGTTTACCGTAACTACCAATGGCGTACACACCTTGCTCTACAACTCTACTGACAAGGCAGGAAACACAGAAACTACAAAAACAGTGGTACTCAAGATCGACCAAACACCGCCAGTTACAACAGCCGTACTTGATCCCTTGACACCAAACGGAGAAAACGGATGGTACATTAGTTCCGTTGAGGTAACCCTGTCTGCAACCGATGAAGGCTCTGGTGTAGCATCAACATGGTATAAAGTCGATACCGGGTTTTACCAGATCTACTCCACGCCATTCACTGTGACGACAAACGGGGAACACATTGTTCTTTTCTATTCCTACGACAATGCAGGAGGACAAGAGACAGAGAAATCAGTAACATTTAAGATAGATCAGACGCCACCAACTACCACCGTAAAATTCACTGCTGAGGCAGGAGACAACAATTGGTTTATCAGTGATGTCGAAGTAAAACTTACAGCAGCCGATACCACATCTGGTGTAGCTGAGACACGCTACAAACTTGATGAGGGATCTTGGACTACGTATAGCGCACCATTCATAATAACAGAAGAAGGGGTACATACATTATACTACCAGTCTGTTGACAGTGCTGGAAACGAAGAAAACGAAAAGGCAGCAGAAGTCAAAATTGACAAGACAGCGCCTACCCTCGAGGTTACAACCCCTGTAGACGGGGGGTTTTACTTCTTTGGCATAAAGATACTTTCAGGCCTTAAAACGACAAGGATAATCGGACCTATTACAGTCGTTGCTGAAGCATCCGATAACGTATCTAACATAACTCGCGTAGAGTTCACCTTCGGTACAGCACCAGACCATGTCGATGACGGATCACCATACGAATGGGAGTTAAACACCAAACGTGTCGGCCTCTATACACTAACGACAACTGCATTCGATAATGCTGGATTAAGCACGGCTACAACACAGGATATGCGGATATTCTGCCTTGGAATATTAGGCGGGGAGTAATCTCTCTAAGACATCTACAGTGTAGATGTCTACCTCTCTTTTTTTTTATAGCGGTGCTCAGCTATCAATGAAAGGAGAAACAAAAGGATGCGGAGAAAAAATGTATAAAAAAAATATTACTCTAAAGATAGGTGTAATCATTATTATTCTTCTAACAAGTTCCTGTTCTGTTTTTGCAGTGGAAGATAACGATTCCAATACAATTACGATGATATATTCATTTACCACGCCGGTGATGCAGAAGATATCAGTGGATAGTAACACGTATGATCAGGTAGATTTGGATGGTGCTCCATGCTCTGGCGATCCTGGTTTACCCTCTTTGCCGGCATATGGAGCATCTTTGCTCCTTCCGTATGGCACAAAAGTTGAGAGGATAACAGTGGTTCCTGGTGCACAAAATTCATTAGGGACTGGCTTTATAGTCCCTCCAGTTGGCGAGCCTGTACCATTCTCACAGTACCCGCCAGTATCAACACCTACATCAAGTGAAAAGAACTATACGTCTACAGCAATCTATCCTGGCGAGTTGTTTACTGAAGTTGGTACCTATAGTTTCAGAGGCTATACTATTCTTATTTTGAGACTCTATCCTGTGCAATATATTCCCTACACGGGTGGACTTTTCTATTATACGGAGTTCACAGTTTCAGTGGAGACATCCACTGATGCTCATATAAACAGTTTATTTCGTGGGTTGGCAACAGATGCAGAAGGGGTAAGAGGAAAAGTCGATAATCCTGCAGTGATCGACACCTATGCAGAACATACGTGTTCTCCCTCATCTGAAACATATGACTTGCTTATTGTCACGACTGAAACATTGAAGGCTGGGTTCGAGCCGTTGAAACAAGTACACAATACGATAATAAAAACACTTACTGAGATAGGAAGTAACGACCCTGCGGATATCCGTGACTACATCAGAGATGTCTATCTCAACTGCAGTATCGAGTATGTTCTTATTGGTGGCGATGATAATATCGTCCCAGTACGAAAACTCCGTGTGAACAATGAAGATATACCGTCTGATTTATACTATGCCTGTCTTGACGGGAGTTATAACTCTGACGGCGATACGATGTGGGGTGAACCGACTGATGGCGACGATGGGGGTGATGTTGACCTTATCGCTGAAGTCTATGTCGGCAGAGCATGCGTTGGTGCCGTAGCTGAAGTCGATCATTTTATCAATAAAACATTAGCGTATATAAACAAAAGTGATACATCCAATCATGATGTTTGGCTGGTGGGGGAGCATCTTGGGTTTGGTGGTGTCGCTGAGTACGCCGGAAATATTTTAGAGGAGCTGATAAACGGATCCAGTGCTCATGGCTACACAACGGTGGGTATTCCTAATGAACCCGATAAATACCTTATCTACAAACTATTTGATCGACCTGGTTACAACTGGCCAAAATCAGAGATTATCGCCATCATCAATGACGGTGTGCACATCATAAACCATCTCGGGCATGGAAACATAGACTATGCCATGAAAATGTATAACCCAGATGCTGACGCCCTCACGAATGTTCAACACTGTTTCATCTATTCTCAAACCTGCCTCGCAGGTCATTTTGATCTAGCGGATTGTTTCGCGGAGCATATGAATGTGAAGACAGAGTATGGTGCGTTTGCACTTGTTATGAATTCCCGAGAGGGATGGGGGTATTACGAGAGTACGGATGGGCCATCGCAACGGTATAATCGAGAATTTTGGGATGCTATCTTTGGTGAGAACATCACCGTAATCAGTAAAGCAAATCAAGATTCTAAAGAAGACAACATCTACCGTATCAACGATGATGACCAAATTATGCGCTGGGTTTTTTATGAGTTGAATCTGTTCGGCGATCCAATGGTAGGCCTTGGCAACTCTCCACCAGAAAAACCCCAGAAACCAGTAGGTGCCGAATCAGGACATGTTGGGGAGAATTATCTCTACACTACAACCATAACGGATCCTGATGGGAATCTTGTTTATTGTCAATGGGACTGGGGAGACAACAATTTGTCTGAATGGTTAGGACCATACACTTCTGGCGAAGAAATAAGTATTGCTCACAGGTGGGATAAAAAAGGGAGCTATGAAGTCAGGGTGAAAGCAAAGGATACCTATAATGCAGAAAGCAGCTGGTCAGATCCTCTGCCGATTACCATGCCTACAAGCAAGAGTACGCAGATGATGTCGTTACTTGCACAGTTCCTTCACAATCTATTGCAGTTCCTTCAAAATCTATTGAAATAAAACATGAAAGGGGCAATTGAAACACTGCGTTACCAGTTCAGGAATAGACCGTAATCCACCGAATATCTATTTCTTTCTTTTTTTTTCTTCACTAAAAATGGAAAAATTACGCCCGCACTGGGATTTTAACGCGTAAATGACGTCACATTTCAGTATGTCTTATCTGTTGAGACAAAGTAAAAATTGATTTCTTCGAATCACTTCCAATAGTAACTCCTATTAGATTATTTCTTAAAAAATCTATACATCTAAAACTTAACCCAGGTTTTAGGCTAATCGTTAATAGATATAAAAAGAAAAAAGATGGGGGGCGAGCTGTGATCTTGTGTGCTTATTGGATCCCTGTTTCTTTTAAAACGAGGACCAGTGGTCCTAGCTTAAGGCCATTGTAATGTTTAATGATACCTGGAAGATTTTCAGGATATGCAGAAATTATAAAATGCATTCTGCCAAATCCAAAGAAGTACAGTGGACTTCGAATGGTCTCTGAAGTTCCCGCTACGATATTCTCACAAGTTCCATTTGCGACAGTCTTTCCGAATATTTGTAATGGACCCCAGGAAATCTTCATCGTCCAATTAACAAATGAAGCATTGTATTCCCCGCCATTATTGATTTCGGCTTTTATCCCCAGTGAAATTGGTTGCGCAGTGATATCTATTTCCGGTGGTTTGAGTAAGAATAAGTTTACAGTTGTATGGCTGAAAGCAATCCGAGGCGTTGTAGTCGTATTATCTTTTACCATTAAGGTAACGTTGAAGATTCCGACCTCATCATAAAAATAGATTGGGTAATACGGAATGGTGGAGGTATTGCCGTCGCCGAAATTCCAAAGCCATTGTGTTCTAAGTGTTCCGTTGGTAAGATTCCCATGGAATCGTACGCCTGCGGGGAAGTAATCGTATTGCATGGGCCACCACCAGTCGTAGGGGCCGCCTGCATCACACGAAAGTTTATCTCCTGTCAAATTGCCAAGAACTAGGATATCATCGATACTAAACATCTGTTCGTCTGGTTGTGCTGTACTGTTACTATAATATTGGATGCCAATCTTCACATCGCTTTCTCCTGCGTAACTAGATAAATCAATGAGATTATTGTTGGGTAAAATTGAATCGTACCATGTCCAATCATGGAAAAACTCGCCGACGTCATCAAAACTCCAGGCGTTCGTCCAATTCGCTCCTCCATCTGTTGAAACACTCACGTTCAGTTCAACGTACCGTTTATACACCGTAACATAATAACAGGTATACCAATAGAATTTCAGATACACTTTTGTGTACTTACTGAGATTGAGACTTGGGGTTATAAGCCATTCATCTTGAAGCGCAGTATTAGCTCCACGATGGACTGTAGCAGATGGTTTCGAAACTGGATACTGTGGTATACTATTGTCGATATGCCAGGTTTCAGAAGGGTTTGTTTGTTTAAGTTCCCAGGGCTGATCAGTTGGAGGCATGTTTCCATCAGTAAAGTTTTCAGACAATATTACTTCAAAACTTGAATCTGATGTGGGAGAACCCATGGATTCATATGAGGATGTATTGAGGTTACTATACAGTTTCGATGTTCCGAGAGCGGTATTGGTTATTGGTAAGAAACTAGAGCCGAAGAGAATAGCAGCTAGCAGCAGCGTACATATATTTTTCATAACATTTTCTTTCTTCCCCAATTCTTTCATAATGCCTACTTCTCCCTTAAATAATATTCTTATAGAAAAAGATATAACTTAACTCTATTTAAATCATTTCATTGGAATATAATTGTAACATTTGTAACAATAATTTTACTGAGTTCAGATTCATCGTCGAGCAGACGCGATGTCGCCACCATGAGAGATAGAGAAGTATTATAGAAGAAAAGAGGATATTTTTCCCTTTTTATGTAGACATATTCGTTGGTTCTTTCTTTAAAAACCTATACCTCTAAAAACTTAACCCCTAGAAAAACCTTATACAATCATGAAAAAAAAGAAAGAATAACCTATTATAAAACTGGGATTTTAACGCGTAAATGACATCACATTTCTCGGTTCTTCTGCTGCAAGAGTTAACGAACTGCTGAAGATAATGTTACGCCCGCACCGGGATTCGAACCCGGGTCTGAGGCTCCGCAGGCCTCTAGGATATCCAAGCTACCCCATACGGGCTGGTCTTTAGTTTAACTACTTCACACGTAAAATTGACAAAAATCGTGTTCAAAACTCGAAAACAGAAATCTTATTATAAGGGTATCGGAGCAGCGTTAACATGATTTTATAAAAATTCACTCAGTTTCGTTGGATCAGGGTTGAGGATTTTATGTTCCCTCTGAATAAAAAGTGTCTGCAAAAGGCTAATCTTTGCGACAATACCAGGTATCCTTCCAATAATAAACCGGCGAATTTTTTTGCTTGTTTTAAATCCTTAGCAGTAAAGAGTAAATCCAGTCGTATTCACCATGGACATAGTAACTACTTTCAATAGTAATCCCCATTTTTGAATAAATTTTTTCTAATTTATCCACTGCAATTTCATCCACGTTTTTCTTTTCTAGTATTTGCATTGATCGTTTTATTAATGAAATAAGGGTTAACCCTTATTTCATTTGGGAAGTAATTGATGATATAAACAAATGGGACGAAGTAAAAAGAATCAGAGACAGAGAGGAACAAATAAAACAACATTACAATGTATACGTCTATCGAGTAATGCCATATCCACCCAATACAGAGGATAAAAAAGATACCGTATGCAAGTAAATTCATAGGCATAGCGAGTTATAATCCTGTTATAGGAATCAGGTTCAAATTCTCAGTAGACTCCTCTTTTGATAAAAAAACCTGGTACTCGGTTTCCTAGAGCAGGAGAAAAAAAGGGGGTTAATACCCTATACAGACATTATTTAATGACGTCAACTAATGCTATTTTCTCAAGGATAAGATCATTGTATTTGCTTTCTGGCAGGGTGTGTAACTCTTGGTCTGTGATACCAAATCTTTTAAGAGTATCTTTGTCGCCTTCGAGTACCTTGTCATCGGATGTGAGATGAAACATCCGGAGAAGTTTATCAACAACTGCATCATATGTTTTTTTATCTGGTTTTCTTTTCAGCTGGTCTACCAGGACAAACGCGATCGTTTGTTTTCCTTTTTTTACCCCCATTTTTGTGATTGCTTTTTGTATCTGTCGTTCACCAGCTGCATATAATAAGATTTCTAAAGCAAGTGAGTTTGTTGCGTTTGTCCTTTGTTCAAATGCTCTCTGAGCATGCTTTGTAGCAGAAATCAGATGATCCTTTCCATAGACAACCGCTGCATCCAGTGCTTGTATCACCAGGTTTTCTTTCTTTGAAAACGTAAGAAGTTGTTGTAAAAACAAGTCAATATTCTTGATGGTCCCGTACGCACCAATGACCGTGATCATCGTTTAAAACCCCTTAGTTCTTTATTTCCTCGTACATCGCTTTCGCCGATCTGCTGTTTTATATTTGTTGCAATTGCTTTTCCGATCGTCTTAATCTTTGCGATGCGCTCGAGGGGAACATTCCGTAAATCATTCACGGTTTTAAAACCTTCATGATATAGGGCTCGTGCACGGACCCTCCCGATTCCTTTTAATGATACTAGATTTAGTAGCTCTTCTTTACATCCGTTTTGTACTCGTATCAGAAGATCATTGATATTAGAGACGCATGAAAAATTATACATCCTGGCAAACTCCCTAGTCGCATGCAGTAACCACTCCGCGATATCTACTACATTGTGGACATCACCAGGCCATATGTTATACTTCGAAACAAGAGCATCGTACGGTAGCTCCTCTATCCAATCCTCCAGCAAGAACGCGGTTTTCAAATCACTTAAAAACCATTCATAATCCTCATTTGAAGAACTAGGGATATCAAGCAGAAGGCTCTGTTGGATCTGTTCTGCTTTTTCCTCAACCCATGTATCCGTTCCCCGGAGGTATAACGACCGCAAATCCGGTGTTGAGCAGATCGCATGCAGAAACGACAGCGGCGTTGTTTCCTTATCACAAGACCTTTCTAGCGCTTTTTTTAATTGAATCGCTGATAACGGGTCGATATACAACGAGGATGTCCTGGTGCCAAACAAGGTTGAAAGATACCCATCATCCATCTTTTCTATGAGTTGATTTTCCAAGAGAAACTCCAGTGCCGTATCAACCTCTTTTTTAATGGTGAACTCATCGGTTTGATATGCATAAAATGTACTCTGTATGAACTTGTACATACCTTCAGCATCGTGGACAAACTGAGTCGCTATAACAGATAGAAGATGCATCCGTAATGCTGGTTGGCTGCCTAATTTTGAATAAATCGGCTCCGTGTCCGCCAATATATAATTATAGAATATTTGATCCCGTTGGTTACTATCCTTTGCTATTGTGATTGCATCTCCTTCGGTATCATAGCGTGGTCTGCCTGCTCGTCCTGCTTGTTGCTTGTACTCAAGAATAGGGATCGGCTTCATCCCAAAGTTTTCGTCGTACCGCCATAAATCACGAATAATAACACGGCGCGCTGGGATGTTTACTCCAGCAGCAAGCGTTGGAGTTGCAACGATACATTTAATTTGACGTTCTTTAAATCCTTGCTCAACCGCTCGGCGTTGACTACTCTCAAGCCCCGCATGGTGGAATGCGACACCCTTTTCTACACAGGACAAGAGCGTTTGTTCAATAGAGACTATCTCGTTCTGTTCCCGTTTCAAACTAGAAGCAAGGTTTTTAAGGTCTTTTTTCTCCTTATCGGAAAGCAGTTCCGCAACAACAAGGGACATTCGTACAGCAAGAGACACAGTTGATTTGCGGTTGTTTACAAAAATGAGTGTCTGCCCGCCGTCTTTGAGAGATTCTTCAACAAGTAGCTCAAGTGTTTGCTTTGAGTCACCCGTGATCTTTTTTGTTGATCCGTCATTGTACTTGATTGAATTTTTAAAAAACACGCCTTCTTTTAATACCACGGGCCGCCAATCGGATTGAATGAGTTTCCCACCCAGCCAATCAGCAAGCTCAACAGCATTCTTAATGGTTGCAGAAAGAGCAATAAGTTGTGTGTGCGGGTTGAGTGTTTTAAACTGCGCGATAATTACCTCAAGAGTCGGTCCTCTTGTCGGGTCATGAATAAGATGTATTTCGTCGATGACCAGCACCTTTATTTTATCGAGCCAGTGGAGCCCATGCCGTAGAAGTGAATCAGCTTTTTCAGAGGTACATACGATTATATCGTATTTTGAGAGACGAACATCAGATTCATCAAGGTCTCCGGTGGAAAGCCCGACCTTTAAACCGAGTTTCTCAAAACACTTCAGATCCTCATATTTCTCGCGTGCCAGTGCTCTGAGAGGAACGATATAAAATGCTTTTCCTCCTTCATTTTTTAATCGTTGGACGATAGCAAGATATGCAACCAGGCTTTTTCCAGCGGCGGTTGGGATGGACAGGACAAGATTTTCCCCCCGTAATGCATAAGGGAGTGCCTCTGCCTGAGGTGGGTACAACTCTACTATTCCTTGTTCTTTGAGGATCTCTTGAATCTCTTTATCAAGTGCCAAGTGAATACTTTTCATATCTGTACTCGCAATAGGGAAAGAGCTTAATAAAGAAAAACGTTATTCCTTTTATTCAAGTATTGTGGTGAACATATGGGCCGAAGACAAACGATGATGGAAAAATATAAGATACAAATGAAAGCCTACCGGAAGAAAAGAATGAAAAATGACAGTACTCCGTATTTACCGCTTGATGGCATCGTCTATGTCATTGATTCGTTAGACCCAGGGAAGAAAATACAGGTTCAAGTTGTTAAGACCACGGTCAGAAGTCAACGGAAAGTCATTGAAAGCCTTGCTTGTCCTGAATGTAAAAACGAGATGCTCTGGGATGATAACTGGGAAGCATTTACCTGTACGAAACATGGGAAGAAAGCGATCTATGAACTGGTTGTGAAATAGGGAGAAAGGTGACAGGTATAAGTATACCTTTTTCTATTATGGGGTTGTGAATAGATATGGTTGAAGAAAAAATCGGAATCGTTGAGCATTTCTTCACAAATATTAACGTCGCTGCCATTAAAATCACCGATGGTGAGCTTAAAATAGGAGATACCGTTCATTTTGTCGGCGCACATACAGATGTTACCCAGCAAATTGATCGCATGGAAATCAATCGAGCTCCTGTTCAAATCGCCAAAACAGGCGATGCGATCGGGATAAAGGTAACAGACAAGGTTCGGGATCACGATATTGTTTATAAAATTCCAAAGGGTGAAACAGCATGAAGGAAATGGCTGAAGTAAGAGAACTAAAAGTAGGACGATATATCATTATTGATGAGGAACCATGCAAGATCCAGAGTATTTCTACATCAAAACCAGGAAAGCATGGTGAGGCAAAGGCAAGAATCGATGCAGTCGGTATCTTTGATGAGCAGAAACGCAGTGTGGTACACCCAGTAAAACACAAAGTTGGGGTCCCTATCATTGATAAACGAAGTGCACAGATACTTGCGCTGATGGGTGCTGATGTCGTTCAATTGATGGATTTGGAGACCTATGAGACCTTTGATATGCCAATCCCTGAAGACCTTAAAGGCCAGCTTGAACCAGGAAAAGAAATCCTGTACTTGCACGCCATGGGAAAACGAAAAATTACCAGAGTATAAAACCTTTTATCCACGTATTATGTAGGTTACGATCATTATGGATTTCCCTAACTATTTTGCAGATGCAGAATCAAGTTTTGATGATGCATCGTTCATCCTGTTTGGTGTCCCTTTTGAAAAAACCTCATCATTCCGCCATGGAGCAGATAAAGCACCCTATGAGGTACGACAGGCGAGCTGGAATTTTGAGCGGTATGATCTTCGAACCGGTATTAATTTTGAGGAAATCCTCGTGCATGACTATGGGGATCTTGATGCCCAGAATCTGACATCAAAAGAGGTGTTTGAAACAACAAAGACGTTTACCTCAAAATTGCTTGTAAAAAAGAAAATCCCGATAGCTATCGGGGGAGACCATTCGATCACCCCGGGCATCATCGCAGCGTTTCCAAAGGATATCGCGGTCATTTCCCTTGATGCTCATATGGATTTCCGTCAGAAATATAAAAACGATATCTACAATCATGCTTGTGTAATCCGTAGGGTTGCCGATCATATTCCTCTCCAGAACATTGCTGTGTTAGGGATACGATCCGCTGAAAAAGAAGAATATGAACAGGCGCAAGAGCAGGGACTCTTTTTCCGTGATGTATTTACTATTAATAAAATAGGGATTCAGAAGAGCATCCAACAAACAAAAACGCACCTGAAGGGGAAACAAATCTATCTGACGTTGGATATCGATGTCGTTGATCCCGCCTATGCACCTGGAACAAGTACACCAGAACCGTTCGGGCTTACCCCATTGGATGTACTAGAAATCATCGGAGCATTTTCACCTCAACTCATCGGTTGTGATGTCGTAGAAGTCTGCCCGCCATACGACCATGGACAAACCGCGGTTCTTGCAGCAAAATTAGTTCAAACATGTATCAGTGGGATATGGAGAAACCGAGAGGCTTAAGTTAATATATACCCACTTCATTCAGCTCGGTCATGCAAAAGGAAAAAATTGCTCTTATCGCGCTAGTGGTCATCGTTGTCGCAGCACTATCTGTATTTTTAATAGCGGTTAATAGTGACATCTTCGAAAATCTCTTTAAGGAGAAACTGACTATTTCAGAAGGTGATTGTGCTGACGTCAATTACATTGGTAGGTACGCTTCGAATAACACAATTTTTGATAACTCGTATCAATTCGTTGAAAATAAATCAGGCGGGACGCCATTAAAAATCTTTGTAAGCAACAATACAAATGCGACATCCCCGAAACCAGGATACACCGCTGGAATGATAGAAGGATTCAGAGAGGGACTCATCGGAATGCAAGAAGGTCAGACAAAAATAATTGGTCCTATTCCCCCAGAGAAAGCATATGGAGCAAAAAAACTTACAGTAGGGGCGATTTTTACTACCCAATATCTTGCTTTTGGGATGAACCAGACCGTAGAAGTCACTGACTATACCGGCGAAAATCTTAGCTTAAAATGGATAGCCATGGAGAATCTTAGCAATTTTACCATGCCTCAATTAGTCATTAATAATCTACAAAGTTCCAATGAAACAGAGATGGTCATCTATCCAGCCCCCTATTACATTTGGGAGAATTCCACCTCCATCATCAACATCACTGATACGAACGTAACCGTAATTACAACACCAACAAAAACCACGAATCTTACAAATGCTGTAAAAGATGTGCGATATGGAGAAAAACAAATGCTGATTTTCCCAAATGCAACGACTGCATCATGGAATAATGAGACAATAACAGTCACCTGCTCGCCACAGTTGGGTACGAATTATTCTTTCGAGACACAAGGATCTACTGGGATGATAAATATAACCGTATCTATAAAAAATATTACTGGTGAAAAAATTAACGTCTCCATTATCAATGACGAGAGCCCAGAGCCAACATACCTGGAGGTTTACAAGACATTTACATTTAATCGGACCTTTGTCCTCCCTCGGCTCTACAAAGACATCCCGTCTATGTACATCTCATATTTCTATGCACAGGATATGGAGAAAGCAGGATACAGCTTAGACCCATTGGCGGGAGAATCATTAACCTTTGAAGTCATCGTCGAAAAAGTGTATAAAACGTCTCAGGAGACAAGCTGAAGTTTTATCTCACGTTCTACCATCTGTAAAAACTCTTCTTCTTTTCCTTTAGGGATGGTCGCGCCAGCAGCGATGTTATGGCCACCACCTACGCCCTTTAATTCTTTTGCGGCACGGGTGAGAACTGTAGCAAGATCCAATCCGCGGTCCACCAGGCTTTGTGTCGCCCGTGCGGAGACCTTCACATCCCCATTTTCAGTGAATGCGAACCCGATGAGGGGTAATTCTTTATCGACGTCTTCTGTGTTCAACAACATATTAGTGACAATTCCAATAATGGTATCGCGGATACCGTCACGTGCGTGGAAATATTGGAGGTGGGTTCGTTTCTGGATCTTTTCTTCTCGTGCGAACTGTAAGCCTTCCACGAGATTATGGCGATGGCCACTGAGGAGATTTAACGCTTCTTTGAGCCATTTCCCCCGGTCACCTAGGCATACTTGCAGTCCGACCTCATACTGACCGTACCGTGCCGTGGAATTCAGAAGCGTGGCGAATTCTTTGGCATCATGCAGCTCGGTTCCTTCTTCCTCTTTACAAAGGATGTAAGAGTCTCCTAGGACCCTACTTGCCGCCTGATACCCAAAGCCTTTCGAAAGGAGCATCTGAATAATCGTGGAGATGATCTTCCTTTTCTCCTCTTTGTCAAGATCAACCCATGTCCTCCACGCATCCCCATCTTTTAATCGAATCTGTAATTCCTGCAATAAGGCAACGCATGCGTCTTCACGTCCGCTGACACCAGGGATAAGCGGGTCACTTGCATACTGAAGGAATTTTGCAAGAGGCCTAGTTTCTTTTCCGAAATACCGGATGTCCTTGATTGTTTGAAGAACACCAGCGTCTTTCCCATCCTTTACGATCTCTGTGTTCATCCCTCGAAGCTCACAGAACTTCCGATCCTGAAGATCACCGATTGCTCCTATGATCGCAAGACCAGATAAATCCCTGTTTTTCAGGTCAAGTGCTTTGGAGACCAGATAAGTTGCCCCTGCACCAGACAGTTCGTAAGACCCATCACGACCAAACAAGTGAGGATTGAAATGAAACGAGGCATCTGAATCCGGGGGACATTCATGGTGATCCGTGATGATTTTTTTGATTTCCGGGTACTGGGTGCTAATCCCACTCCCCAGGTCGGTAAACCACACGAGTTCATGGTTCTCAGTAAGTAATTTATTAATCACAACCTCATCGAGCTGTTTAATGCATTCAATGGAATATTTTTTTCCGAGTCTCCGAAGGGTCTCCGAGGCGATTGCTCCTGCGGTAATCCCATCTGCATCGATATGCGTCACGATATGGATCTCTTTGGATTTTCGTATGATGTCTACTAACTCGTTTGCTCGTTGTATCAAAGAATTACCTCGTGTATGAAGAATAGGAGAAGGTGCTGATTAGTCTTTTGGTTTCTCATAGAGTTGTTTTTTATAAAAGAACCTTCATATTTTTTCACAAGCTCATTTCCGGTAAACAAGAAATCTAAAATAATAGCAGTGGTTACAGAGTGTGCTACAAAGGAGGTTGTTTTGCTATGAAGAAAGAATTTAAAGAAGGCAATATCACCATAACCGTCGACTATGATAAATGTAAAGGCGCAGGTGAATGCGTGACTGCATGCCCCGTTCAAATCTTTGAACTTGTCAACGGCAAGGCTGCCGTAAAAAACATAGGGGAATGCATCGAATGTTGCGCTTGCGTCAACGCATGTCCATATACGGCGATTGAGCACAGTTCCTGCTGATCTAAAAATTCATTTGGATTTTATATGGAGAAAAAACAGATAGAAATACGTCTTGTCGACTCTTGGCCTGAAGACGAAATCGTCGCATTATACAAAGCAGCAGGCTGGTGGAAAGACTCCTATGACAAAGCAGGGATCCCTCAGTTGATTGTAGGGAGTTTTGCATTCGCGGTAGCTGTCGATAAAAAAAACGAAAAAGCAATAGGAATGGGCCGTGTTCTCTCAGATGGTACCTCTGACGCATATATCCAAGACTTGGTGATTCTCCCACCCTATCGTGGTCAGAATCTAGGGAAAAAACTGGTTCAAGCACTCGTTGACCACTGTTTCTCAAAGGGAATCCTCTGGATAGGATTGATTGCAGAACCAGGGAGCAGTCAGTTCTACACAACCCTTGGTTTCAAACCAATGGAGCACTTTATCCCCATGCTTTATACAAGGGAGCGATAACCTTGATTTCTCTTGATGATTTCCAAAAAATTGGTGAAAATGATAAACCTGTTTTTGACAGATACTACGCGCGATTTCCTCCAATTCATAGTGGTGAAGTATTCACAACTATGATCAGCTGGGGGGAGTATGTTGAATATCGGTATGCACTCATTGAAAACAATATTATCCTCATGAGTAAAGATAAAGATGGAGCGGTTTTACATGCACCATCTGGGAAATTCAATCTGGACCTCCTCAAACAAGTCATTACCCTTGCGATAAAGGAAAATGCGGTCTTCGGATTCATTAAAACATCGGAGAAAAATCTGCTTGCAAAACAATTTCCTTCGTTGACGTTTGTCGAAGATAGAGATTTTTTTGATTATATATATCGTGCGTCTGATCTGGCAGAACTTCCTGGAACAAAGTACGGGAAGATACGAAATCGATTGAACAAGTTCACAAAAAACTACGCATATGCGATCGAGGACATTTCAGAGAAAAATATGGACGAGGTAGATGAGTTCCTGAAACGATGGTGTCTCTGGAAGGACTGTGGATCTGATGAAGTGTTGGAAAACGAGCGGAAAGCAATCGTGTATGCGATGTCGCATTTTTTTGACCTTGGTCTTTCTGGACTTGCATTGAGGATAAATGGTTCAATTGAGGCGATCGCGGTGTATGAAAAAATGAATGCGGATACCGTGGTTGTCCATTTCGAAAAAGGATCTCCTGATTTTGATGGTATCTACAAGGCGATTAACATGGAAACTGCGCAACGTGTGCGACATCTGGTTCCGTTTATTGACCGGGAAGAAGATCTTGGGATTCCAGGATTGAGACAGGCGAAACTTTCCTACCAACCTGATCATTTTATAGAATTATATCATGGAACAAAAGAAAGTATTCGGACTACAACTTTTTAAGCGTTGTAGTCCTTGAGCGATCTGTGATGTTTTTTTAAGAGGCTGATGCAATCGGTAACCAGAAAGTAATAATGGTTAATCCTGCAACAGTCACACTTGAATAGACACCAGTCGATGTTTTTACTCCAAACCAGTACCCGAAGAAACCGAACATTACACCAACATATGTTCCAGGAGGTACAGATCGTGAAATCAACCCGTTTGTCTGGATTCCGCTCGTTGCATATCCCTTATGGAAACTGATAATATCAAAACCAATATAGTTTACGAAGGAGTTTAATCCTAAAACAACGGTCGTCCCATTTTCTAATGTGTACGTTATCGCACTCATTACACTGAAGAGTGAATTATTAATAAGTGGCGCGGCGTGTATCCGTTCTTGAAGAGATTTGATTTTTCCGGTATTTGTTTTCTCATTGAATTTAGCGAGAAGAGAATCAAAGTTTATTTCCTGAGAGACAAGATGATGTTTTTGAAAAACTGTGAGTTGAACAGATAGGGTTTCTTTCATTGATGCTCCAGGGGTAGAAATTTCTTGCAGTTCATTACAAACCGAAATCCATTCTGCTTTAGAGATAGTGATTTCTTTTTTTACTGGAACAGCACCAGTACAATCTACAAAATCAAGTGTTACCGACTCAGTGGTTACGTACTGTGTTGTGATGTTTCTGTGACCAGTTTTACTCATGCTTCCGATTGCTGGTGTGACCATTAGACCTGCAACAAGAAGCACAGTCAAACAAATAATTTTTCCCATATTTTTCATAATAATCATTATTTATATTTAACGACTTGTATTTAGATATTTCGTTGAAATGACAAGAGCACCTTTTTTTAAAGAATAATGAGCATTAAAAAGAATGGTATTTTACATAAGTTCATCTCTTCGGTTTGAAAAGTTGGCTATGTTTTTTTGATTTTATTATTTAATTCTAAATTTTTTGAATTAATTAAGTAGGAATCATAATTTTTTTAGTATATTACGTTATTTTATAAACTAATTAATTTTTGTACTTAAATTTGTGTTTTGTTGTGTGTTTTTGTGCTAATCTTTGACATGATTTTTTGGTAAAATTTCGTTCGATTACTATTGTGATCACCGAATAATAAAAATATTGAAAAATTTACATTAAACCATTATTTAATTATGTTTGTAGCTAAATATGATTAATTAGTTAATATCTAAGTTTAACTTTATTTTTTCGTGTTAGCAATTATCATTATAATTTGCTATACAATATCATGCAATATGATTGAGAAAGACTAGCATATGCCATCATAGTGTGATTGATAATTTCTAGCATATAACTTTAATTGGCTGTAGAGTTCAAAGAAAAAAAATGCTATGCGGATCTACTTCTGAATATTTGATTTATGTGTTGGCCCTTTAGAAGACGTTTTCTCTATACTATTAAAAAAGTCAAAGTTCTTTCTTTTTCTTGAGGTCTACCTGTGGCCTCGTAAGAATATTCCTGACCGTACATGCATGCCAGCTGCAGGTATTCCCATTTCTTTGTAACCTTGTAGGTACCGAATTTTTATTGAGAATAGCAGCGATTTCGCTATAACTCTTATCTTGATTTTTCAATGTTCTCATTTGCGTAAGAACTTCCTGTTCAGTTGGATTTACCACAAGATGAGTGTTTTTTTTCCTACTGCCTTCGGCATCAGATACAATGGAGTACCCATATGGTGCTTGTCCAAACCATTCCTTTTTCATCTTCTGTTTTACACCTGCACGAATCTTAGTAGCCAGCTGCCCTCTAAAAAATTCGCTGAATGCAGCTAGATTCGTAAGTGTAAATCTCCCTTGTTCACTATAAATATCAATATGTTGTAGGTTATGAATATGCAATTTTACTGAATATGCAAGGAGATCATCCATAACTGTTAACAAATCTTTTGTGGATCTACTGAATCTATCACTATCGACGATGCATATCCCATCAAAAAGGCCATTTTTCGCATCGGTGATCATCTCCTGGAATTTCTTCCGTTTCGTATCTTTTGCACTAGCCTCATCATAATATGTTTTTACCCACTTCCATTCCATCTCCATAGCCCATGCATTGAGGATGTCTTTTTGTCCTTCTAGGCTGTATCCTTTTGTCTGTTCTCCTGTGCTTACTCGAATGTAAAAAGCCGCTCTATATTTAGACATCTAATTTACCTCTCATATATGACAAGACCAGATATATGATAAACATTACTTATATTTTATGCCTTAGGAAAGTTACCTTCGGTAGACCGATAGTAACTGATTTGAGGTCTCTTCAGCCAAAAAATCTGCGGGCTTCCCGCCTTGATCCGCGATGAATCCTTGAACAGTGTTAAAGGATTGCACGGGAATGATTGGTTCGTGATCGCTCTTGTTCACATATTTTTCCCAATGGAGATATCCACAGTAGATCGGATTTTTTAATATCGTAGAAACCATCTTTTTGGCCCACAACCCCTGGTTTTTCGTAGGAACTTTTGCATCGTTGAGCATTGTCACTATTTCACCCATGCTCTTGCGATCTAAATACCAGGAGTAAATATTCTTAATCACCAGTGCTTCTGTCTGGTTGACGTTTAATTTTCCGTCCGTATAATCATAACCGTATGGTATGTTAAAACCTAGCACGCCACCATTCATTTTTGCTTTTTGTTCCATGCCAATGTACACGCGTTCGCCGATTTGTTCGGATTCTAATTGAGCAATCCCTTGAATGATATTCATCACAAAACGTCCTATCGCAGTTGAAGTATCAAACGATTCACTCATGGAGACAAATTCTTTTTTGTTTTTATTGAGATGCTCCATCATGAACATGAAATTTTTCTGGTTCCTGTGTATTCTGTCCATCTTGATGACGAGAAGTGCATCCCATTTGTCTATCTCTTCAAGCATTTTCATATAAGCGGGTCGTTTTGTTTTTCTACCGGAGTATCCATCGTCGACATATTCACCTGCAACTATCCAATCCCGTGCTTTACAATAGGACCTGAGTTTGTCGAGTTGTGCATCGAGTGAAAATCCCTCTTTTGCCTGCTCCTCAGTAGATACTCTGGTATAAATTGCTGCGCGTATCGCTTGTGCATCCATCCAACATTTGCTAGCGGTTGTGAATTTATAAAGATTTTGTGATGCTTACCATGCTAAATATTATCTATCAAAATTTAACAAGCTTGCTGTATGCTAGATAAACTCTAGCTTTTTATAATAAGCTACTTTGCTGCATGTTAACAAGAATAGTTAATGTTAATGTTTGAGATTAACAAGTTAATCTAATATATTTACAATATTTACAATATAAACTATTTTATTTAATTTTCAGGTGTTTCCTGCTGTTCGTCTTGCTCAATCGTAAAATCTTTAAGATCATATTCTTCACTAATCGTGTGAGAACGAGCACCCGCTTTTTTTATTTGACGTCCACAGACCGTACATTTTCCAGTTGCCTCGTCATACGCCCGCCATTCCATACACGTAGGGCAAAACTCATCCTCACCAACTATAACCTTCTGTACCGTCGTATGGATATCTTTCTTCTCTCTCTTTTCCGTCGATATAATAGGCCTTTTTTTTACGGTCGTCTTTACCTTCTTTTTCATAGTCTATCGACCAGGTGTCGTGAGAATAGATATCAAAAAAGATTTATATTGATTTTTCTATCCAACATTGCCTCCCTCGAAGCATACGACAAAAGAAGAAAAAATAAAGATTTATATGAAGATAAACGATACATGAAATCGCTTTGATCAGGTGAACTAGGAGAAAAAAAACTTGGATGCACTATCGTTTTATAATTCAGACCTCTTCAAATGGGTTATTCTTCCCATATTGATTTTCGTCGCACGTTTAATGGACGTAAGCCTTGGGACGTTACGGATAATTTTTGTGTCTCATGGACTGAAATATATTGCACCGATCGTAGGGTTCGTTGAAATCAACATCTGGTTGCTTGCCATCGGACAAATCATGCAGAACCTGAACAATCTTGTCTGCTCCCTCGCGTACGCAAGTGGGTTTGCATTGGGCGCTTTTTTTGGCATGTTAATTGAGGAGAAGCTGTCAATTGGCATGGTCATGGTTCGTGTGATCTGCAAACATGATGCCTCTGAACTTATCAAATCACTCCAAGCAGCGGAGTACGGGGTTACTACGCATGACGCAGAAGGCGTGAAAGGACCTGTGAAGATTATCTTCGCGGTGATCCGGCGAGAGGATCTGCATGATATCTTGGATCGAATCCATAAGATTCATCCGCATGCGTTTTATTCAGTGGAGGACGTTCGATCGGTGGGAGAAGCTATGTTTCCATATCATCAACATAGATTGTTACAATGGCATCGAAAAGGTAAATAATAAGAAAAAAGAACTGGTAACAATTTATTCTTTTTCATTAGGGGATTGTTTTTCTGCTAATCGTTTGAGTGTTTCTGATGATAATTTATGAAACCCGTCTTTTTGGTCAATAACTGCTGCCTCGACCATCTCTGTGTTGAATTTCTGTTTGGTTATTTTCTTCAGTGTTTGAAACCCGAGTTCAAGTGCCTGATTTAATGAAATATCTGAGGCGTAGTTTTTCGTGAACTGGGTCATAGCGTCATTGCTTTTTTTGCCCTCGCAAACCGCCTTATATCCAAGATAAGCACCAGAGGGATCCGTTGAAAATAAGTGCTTGCCTGTGTCATCGATACCACCGATGAGTAACACCACACCGAAAGGTCTTACGCCATCAAACCGGGTATACATGTGTTCGTATTCGCAGAGGAGATTTACGAGATCTTTGACAGAGATTGGTTCGTCGTAGCGGACCTTGTTCCATTGTGCTTCTTCACGTGCGATTTCGACGAGGTGTCGTCCATCCGCAACAAGACCTGTTGCTGCGCAGGCGATATGGTCGTCAATCTGATAGATCTTTTCAAGAGATCGTAAGTTGACAAGCCGGCTGGTTTCTGGCTTGTGTGCAAGAAGAAGAACTCCATCTTTCCATTTGAATCCCATGGTAGTAGAGCCTTTTTTTACGGCTTCCCGGGCATATTCAACCTGATAAAGCCTTCCATCAGGAGAAAAAATCGTACTTGCTTCGTCGTACTGTTGTCCTGATTGTTCCATAATCCGGCTCCAAGAGAGTTGAACCAGAATGTAATGTTTATATTATATACTTTCTGACCTTAGAGTCGGTTTGCGAGCTGTATGAGAAGTTTGGTTTTTGGTCCTTTTTTTTCCACGAGGATTCGCCCTTCTTTTTTCCAGGGTGTGGACGGATGAATCCCGTCTTTTTCTAAAATGGGGTTTAATCCGAGGGATTTTGCTGCTTTTGCGATGTTTTCTAAAGATGGTTTTTCGACCGCGTGTTTCTTTGCGACCTTTCGTCCATTCAATCGAGAAACCGCGCTATCAAAATACAGAGGGTATATCACATATTTGTTTTCATCTCTGGAGACCATTGGTAATCACGACGGTTTTATTTAGTGAGTAAGACTGCGTTGATGACGCCACTTTGTCCAGGCCTGGAGGTTATTTTTGCTTTGCCGATTTTTGTGTTGATAATCGCTCCTTTATTCATGATGTTTCGTCGGACGTAGTGGACGTTAGCTGAGTTTTCGACGACGGTGACGATTTCTGTTTTTGTGGTTTTATTGGTTTTTGGGTCGATAACGTATGCGGTATCTGCGGTGAGAATTCGGGATTTTTTGTTGTTTCCTCTGGTTCGGATCGGTTTTCGTTTCATTGTCCCGATGGTGGTGAGGTGGAGTTCTCGTCCTATCTCGAATCGTTTCTTGTTTCGTGCGTATCGGATGCGTCGTCCGGTTTTACTTCTTTTTGAGTTTCCGTGCCATACTGCCATGAGAATTCCGAATGGAGAAGGGATATTTAAAGGATATGGAAAGGGTGAAATGGTTTGTCAGAGGTGAAATAAATCTGGTTTTAGAATTTTCAATTCTCTATCTATTGTTTTTTATGTATAGAGGAATATGTATTGTATTTGTTAACAAAGGTGGAGAAAATTATCGATTGGTTATTAATCAATTGTATGGATAAATAGAAAGGGAGTAAGTAGTCTCCCTACTTCGCAGTCCAGCCTGAATCTTTACCGTATCTTGCCCATAACATACCAAGTAAGAGGATAGGTATGATAAGGATCGGATGGAATCTCCATTTGAATACGAGGATTTCGGCGCTTGCAATGTTTCCCGCGTTATCGTAGGCAGTCACTTTTATGGTACGTTTTCCAGAGCGGATCTCGTTCCAGTCATATGAATATGGTGCTGAGGAATCATTGCCTTTTAATACTCCATCGATGTAGAATTCTACTCGATCTATGCCTGATTGATTGTCTGATGCATTCACTTCGATGGTTATCAACTGAACGACGACGGGCATTCTAAAGGGAAGAATTGGCTTATTAAAGATGTAAATTGCGTTTATAGGTTTTATTATTTCAACAACAGGGGGTATTGTATCATCTCCCGCTAGAGTAAAGTTTGCAGTAACCGCCTTGTTTCCCGTCATTGTAATCGTCGTAGGATTCGTAGACCCAGAAAGATCACCAGCCCAATGATTAAACACCCAATCAGCCGCTGGATTCGCAGTAAGTTGAACCACCTGACCATATGTATAACTCTCTTGATCCGGAACCTTCACGACAGAACCAGAACCCTGGATCGTGATTGTCAGCGTAAAACCACCTTGTAATGTAAATTGAGCATCCACATGCTTAGACTCATTCATGATAAGAGTTTGCGGAGTAGTCGTCCCAGTGAGATCTCCAGAGAAACCCGTAAAGGTACTCCCAATACTCGCATTCGCCCAGATTGTTACAATCGTTCCATAGTAGTATGGTCCAGGACTGGCTTGAATTGTACCACTCCCAGTTCCACTCGTACTTAGCCCCAGTGTATAACCAGCCTGCAGTGTAAATTGAGCATCGACGGACTTAGGTCCATTTATGATAAGAGTTTGCGGAGTAGTCGTCCCAGTCAGATCTCCAGTGAAACCAGTGAAAGTGCTCCCAGTACTCGCATTCGCCCAAATAGTCACACTAGCACCCCAATAGTACGGACCAGCCGGACTCGCCTGAATCGTACCACTACCAGTACCACTTGTAGTAAGAGTCAAAGAATATGGCCCATTCAATGTGAAAGCCGCATCCACAGACTTAGGTCCATTCATGACAAGAGTCTGAGGCGTAGTCGTCCCAGTCAAACCTCCAGTGAAACCAGCAAAAGTACTCCCAGTACTAACGTTCGCCCAAATAGTCACACTAGCACCCCAATAGTACGGACCAGCCGGACTCGCCT
>JADBLO010000107.1:0-35913 GCA_014894395.1 Thermoplasmata archaeon | reverse complement strand
TTCGCCCAAATAGTCACACTAGCACCCCAATAGTACGGACCAGCCGGACTCGCCTGAATCGTACCACTACCAGTACCACTTGTAGTAAGAGTCAAAGAATATGGCCCATTCAATGTGAAAGTTGCCGTTACTGCTTTATTACCAGTCATGATGATAGTATTAGGGTTAGTGGATCCTGAGAGATTACCACTCCACTGACTGAAAGACCAACCCTCAGCGGGATTTGCTGTGAGTTGAACAACCTGGCCATAGGTGTAGAGGGTTTGATCTGGATCCTTTGCAACACTGCCCATGCCATTAACCGAAATAGAGAGGCTGTAGGTAGGTACAATTAATTCAAATATCGTACGCTGAACGGTAACACCCGCGTCAGCTATGATGGCAATGATATCGCCACCACCAGGAATATAGCTTCCACCGTACAAAATTGCATCATTTACCATAGCCCATCCATCTGTATTAAGTCCTTGATTTCCAAAGTTAACGATGTAGAGGATAGCATATTGTACTTGGTGCCAATCACTCCCTATTTTATGATTTAAAATATAGTTCACTTTGCTCCAATTCTGATGGTAAAGATGGGTTGGGAGCGACGTATTATAACTAGAGTATAATGTAACCTGATACGGGGTATTCAAATTGATGGTATGGGCACTATCGCTGCACCAACCAGTGTAGTTCCCGTTAGAGACTTCATACCCAGCAGGGACATTTGAAAGAAGGGTTCGGAAGTAACTCGTTGTAGTGGTGAACACCTTCATGGTGATCTGGCTTGTTGGAAGATGAACATTTGGAGGATTGTTATCTAAGGGGAAGGGATTATTTGGTTTTATTGTTTTACTGTTTGTCTCCGTATATTTTTTTAGAAGAATATTTTCCTTTTCTTGTATCGTGTTCTCTGTTGTACTAGTCTGTTGTGATTGATTTGAGAATCCCTTTCCAAGTTGAGAATGAACGGTTGGTATGAAGACAGCGCAGATAAATGCTAAGGCTGTTATGCAAGCCATAATTTTTCTTATACTATCATTTCGCATTTTTTTTCCCCCTTCAATAAATATAATTTTTGTTAATTAATATACAACTCTAATATAATTATTTTGTATTTAAACATTTCGTTACATTCAAGATTGAGAGAGAATTCCGTAATCAATCTTTTTTAATGGTGATCTAGGATCGTTTGTCGATGTATATTTATTGGTGTATCAACTTTAGCAGATTTGAATAAAGGATATACTGTGCATCTCATAGAATCTTTCTACTACGATGGAGATAGTGGGTGAGCTAACGCGGTGTTCTATCTCGCTTCATTTTAATATTATTACGATAGGGGTAAGACTGGGTAATTTTTTTTTTGCTGAAGCCAATCCCCACACGACAACCTAAAATAGGGAATAACGAATGGGAGTTACCAAAAAGCAGGGGTAGCCAAGCATGGTCAACGGCGCAAGATTCAGAGTCTTGTCCTGCAGAGGTCCGCGAGTTCAAATCTCGTCCCCTGCACTTTTTTTATCTTTTATTTCCTATTTTATATGTGAACTGACCAAAAATATGCATTTTTAAGATTATTTCCTCTATTTTTTGTCTCCTCCACATCTTACTTTCAAAACCACAATATAAATGACAAGATTTATATGAAAGAACATGGATATATAATTAACAATATTAGAAAAATATTGGGAGATAATAGTATGAAGAACAACATAAATTATATATTAAAGGCAGCTATAGTCATCGCTCTCGCTTGTGCAATGATAATGCCTGCATCGGCAGTGATTACGAAAACGAAAACAACTCTTAGCAAAGATTTTATAAATACGCCAAAAAACGTGAACCGGGATATTATTTTTTCGGACAGCTTCGAAACCTATGAAGACTTCATTGTTGATAACTTCCCACCATGGACAACCTTTGATGGAGACGGTGGACAAACCTATTATATTCAGGGATACGAATGGCCAAATATGGGGTATGTCGGATCATTTATGATCTTTAATCCGTCACAAACAACACCTGCACTCGATGCTACCTATCCTGCTCACACAGGAGTAAAATATGCAACCTGTTGGGATACCGAAGTTTCTATGGCTCCAAACGATGACTGGTTGTTCACCCCGCAGCTCACTTCAAGCAGCTATGGGGAGGTCTCGTTTTGGGCTCGATCATTAAACAGTCAATATGGTCTTGAGGATTTCGAAATCGGTGTTTCCACAACCGATACAAGCCCATCAAGTTTCGCCATTCTCCAAACAAATAACGATGCACCTATTACCTGGACAGAATACACCCTTGACATCTCTTCCTATTCAGGACAATCCATCTATATTGGTATTCATATCTTCTCCTTCGATGTCTTCGCTTTCTTTATGGATGATTTTGAGGTAAGCGGTGTCGGCGGTCCAGATACTATACCACCAGTCACCACCTGCACCTTAGAGGGAACATTGGAAGGTAATGTTTATACGAGTGATGTCACCGTGACCCTAAGTGCGACCGATGCCCAGTCTGGTGTGAACTACACCATGTATAAGCTTGACAGCGGTGAATGGACCATCTACACTGCATCATTTGACGTCACTGCTGATGGCGCTCACACCGTGCTCTTCTACTCCGTTGATTTCGCGGGGAACCAGGAGACCGAAAAAACCAAGACTTTCACCATTGAACATCCAACAACCGTATCGATATCGATTAAAGGCGGATTGGGTGCTTCCGCTACTATTACAAACACAGGTGCGATAGCACTGACGAACGTCGACTGGATCATTAACCTTGACGGCGGTATTATCCTGCTCGGAAAAACAAAAACTGACACGATAGCTAATCTTGCACCGGGAGAATCCGCCACCATAAAAGACTTCGTCATCGGCTTTGGGAAAACAACAATAACCGTAGGCGTTGGAACTGTTGAGCAGAATACGACAGGAACAGTACTTCTGTTCTTCGTCATCGGAGTCGCATAGACTCCTCCTTCTTTTCTTTTTTTATATCTATTTGTATATACAATTTATTAATTATAGGTTAAGCGTTTGATTTTTTAAGGGAAAAACGTCTTAAAACGTTCTACAAAATTTTATCGAAAAAAGAATACAAAATTTTATATAGTATATGCTCTATATTATCATTTGGGGAAAAAAAATGAACAACCACAAATTATTGAAAATAGCTGGTGTTTTGCTTCTCTCAGCATTGCTGCTTTTTTCAGCAACCGCTGTGACAGCAAATACAAATGAAGCCGCAACTTCCATAAGAAGTATTGCAGAACCAAACAATGCAGTTACACCAACCCAAAATACGGGAAGAGACACTCTCTACGATAACGGATTAACAGATGGTTTAAACGGGCTTTCATGTGTCGCATTCCCGGGTTATAACCGAGAAATCATTGACGATTTCGTGGTACCTGGGACATGGCAGGTCACTGGAGGAGAATACTATGTACTCACCAATAGTGGTACAACCTCAGTAAATGGTTGTATTGTCAGTTTCTTCCAAGATACCGGCGGACCTTCCACAACAGCGTATGCAACGAAAACAGCAGCAATAACCTGCACACTAACTGGTATGACATACTTCGGTCGACCAGAGATTAAAGTGACATGCAGCTTCGATGCAGTAACGTTAGCACCTGGTACCTGGTGGATATGTTTCCAAACCCAACACACTGAAAACGTTTTCTCAATGACCGCAACAGTCAAAGGAAGTAGCGTCTTTCTCAGTTTCCCAGACCAAGCTTATCCACGGTGGACTAACGGTTATGTCGTCTTTGCTGCGTATTATGATTTGGCCTGGGCACTCACTGGTACCGGCGGCGGTGGAGATACCACACCACCAGAGACCATCTGTACTCTTACCGGAACCATGAACGGCACCGTTTATATTAGTGATGTCACGGTGACCTTAACAGCAACAGATGACAGCTCAGGTGTGAACTACACTAGGTATAAGGTTGACGATGGCGCATGGGTCACGTATACCACACCATTTGTCGTCTCAGCCAATGGCGCTCACACCGTACTCTTCTACTCCGTTGATTTCGCGGGGAACCAAGAGGCAGAGAAAACCAGTGAGTTCACCATTCAAAAACCAGTTGCGATCGTCATTACCATAAAAGGCGGGTTTGGCGTCTCTGCAGTGATTAAAAACACCGGGACGACCGATCTGACCAACGTCGCTTGGACCATCAGCCTTAACGGCGGGTTCATCCTGCTTGGGAAAACCAAGAGCGGGGAGATACCTAGCATTGCCACAGGTGCAGAAGTAACCGTAAAAGACATAGTCTTTGGCATTGGTAAACCAACCATCACCGTTTCCGCTGGGACCGCTGAGGTAACCGCGACAGGAACAGTCTTTCTGTTCTTCGTCATTGGAGTTGCATAAACTCCCCCTCTTTTTTTTTATTTTTTTTTAGTTGGATGTTTATTCATTTTTTAATTTTCTACGGTAGACATATATTTTAGAAGGGTAAAAAATCTCAATACATCCCGAAGGTTTTATCTAAGACACTCTCGTAGTAAAGTGATAGATACCAGAGGATACATTAGTCGTTCCGTCATCAACATACGCCCGCCAGTAATACGTTGTCGCCCCTGTGTTCGCAAGAGTATAATTGCATTCGCATAATGTCCCTTGTGTGAAACTGTTGTTCACCTGCATTGTTATCCATGATCCACTAGTATTCTGTTGCCATGTGATGTTCAATTTCGCGGTATCGGTATCGTTCCCATATATCTGCAACAACGGTTTAAATTGGATACCGATTGATTCGTTCTCGGGATACATTACTTTTATCGTTGGAGCATCGTTGTGAGTTATAGAGAAAGTAAACCCGGGTTTTGTGGTAAAAACCTCTGCCCCATAGAGAAATGTGGCCTGAATTCCCCCTAGCATAATAAGAATCGTTAACCCGATGATGAGAGCAGCGAGTTTTTTCTTCACCGCACCAGCTCCTTCTCCTCGGTCGTCTTCATAAGGATTTCACGCTGTTGGAACGGGGTGATCTCAAGAAAACCACTGTTTTTAATGTCAGAGGCGCCCACGATCTGACTGGGAAGTGTAATAATAATACGTCTCCCAGATATCCTTGTCATCCGTATTAGCGGCATTTCCTCATCCTTACCATGAAAATACATACGGGAGTATCATTGAATGAATTCAAATAGATTTTTAGTAGTTTTAGTAGTATAAGATTGTATTTTCCTCGTTTGTATATATGATTCACAATTCTTGATTAAATTGTGGCACCCTCTGATCATTATCCTTCAGCATATTTTTAATCAGTCCATCCAGGAGTAATCTGAGTTGAAATTTGTATTTTATTGAGGTCGAAAATAACATTAGCAATGGGGGGATAGTTAAAAGATACTGTTACTTGATTTGAAGATTTTGTTATGGTGTAATCTGTGTCCTTTATAAGATTTGCATCAGATAATGTTGAATTCAGAAAATTGAACCATATTGTTGGAAATGGGGTAACTATCGTTAAAGATTTTACTAAAGTTATTGTATTGTTTGTTGATGTTATATATTCAGTTCGCACTGGATAGGTTCCGTAACCGGTGATAGATGTTTTTTCGTCATTAGGCAGAAGATCAATACAAGTTAAAGATAGGTCTACTTGACGATTTGAAGTATTAAAGAGCACTGAAAATTCTGGTTTAATAATAAACACAGCCCCTTGTGTTTGATTGAGAATGACCCCTCCTATTTCGTAGTTATAGGCCTGATTAAGGAAATAGGAATTTTCTGATGTATAGCGAAGGATCCCGAAATTGTCTTCATACGTATCCCCTACTGTTCGAGTGATTCTATACGCCCATCCGTTGGAAATTAATGCGAGTCGACCAAACGCCTTATTTGACATGAAAAATCCCAGTTCTCTACTGCCTAAGGTAATTGAGGACGATATCGGAACATCTTCTTTGAGAACAATCTGAGAATCAACAGCAAATTTTAGTTGTGAAAACTGATCTGACACAACACCCAAATGTTCAGCTTCTCGTGATTCCATCCATTTGGGAACATAGATCGTTTGAACAATTGAAACCACTGCAAGAACAAGTCCAACGATCATGACTGCGACAACGATACCAGCAACTGCTTCATCTTTGGTTTTAATGCTTCTTATTTCTTTTCGTTCATGTTTCATTTTCTCACCTTTTTATGAAGGACGATAATAATTGTAATTTTGCATTATTTTTGCTGGTGAAAGTATTGCAGCATAAAGAGAAAATTCATCATAACAAGCGTTATATACACCAAAAAATAAACTATTTGCTGTCACTTTTATAGGTTTACCATTAAGAGGGAGAGAAGCGGTAAGATTGGTATTCAGATAAAGCTTCATATTCGTCTTATCGTAGGTACTCACGATATGGTTCCATTTGTTTTCAAGTTTCGCTGAGAGCGTATATTGTTGATTATTTGAATCCGTAAAGGTTACGAAAACCTTTGTTTTATTTGCTTTGAGGGTGTACGAATCTTGTTTTGAAAATATCGTTTGGGTTGTTTCGCTGAGAGGAATTCGAATGACACATTGGTACAAATCATTGTTTTTCCCACCATAGATAGCGATATAACTATCACCGATGAATGGTATTATTTTTATGTCATAGCTGTATATTCTTGGATTTGATGAAATTTGAGTTGCACCATCAACAGTATCTATGATATCACCATTTTCACCAATCCGCAAGGTTGTGATCCAACCATAGTATTGAAAAGTATTCCAAGGGTCGATGAGGTCCTTCGAGATAATGGCATAGACTCGGTCGTTTACATGGAATATCTCTGGTTGATGAGCCAAATAATTGTCAGTATAATATCTTCTGATAAATTCTAAGTAATCAATCCAAGTTTTACTGATAATGCCATTGTCCGCTATTTTTACGGTAGTGACATAAGCAATATATCGATAAGTGGGCCAACCATAATATTGGGAATAGACACAAGCAAAAATATTGCTATCAACCTTTATGATAGTTGGATGATAGCACGATGCAGCGAATTGCCATATATCTATGATACTTTTTTTAATACTTCCGTTGGTTCCATATATTTTTAGTGTGACTAATCGTCCGTACCAACTATAGGTATTAGCATCACGATACAGAATAGCATAGACGTCTCCACTGACAGGAACCATTGATGGTTCTCGACAGCGTAGATTTTCAAAAATATAAGAGTCTTGGACACCGAAAATATGCCCGTTGCTGCCTATTTTTATTGTTGCTATTTTTCCTTGGGATGTACTATACAGTTGATATGCAATTGCGTAGATGCTGTTACTCTTGTTTATCGGAGTAAATGAGAATGGAGTATTCATGCAGTTACTATCAAAAGTATATCGCTCAATGAGTGTAATTCGTCCGGTAGCGTTGATTTTCACTGTTGCAATTTTACCGTGATGATACATTGGAACTGTCATATAATGACAATATGCAATCGCATAGACATCATTATTAATCGGGATAATTGTTGGTTCATACGATGCATTAAATGTTCCGTTCGTTGAGGTATAACCCAGCTCGATCGTGAACGAATCGGTAAAAGTAGTTGCTACGGTTTTGTTCGCAGTGTTTACTTTCACTGTTTTTAACACCAATTTCGCATCGATACCTCTAAAAACATCCGCAACATATCGACTATCTGAAGTAAGAATTTCATCTTCTGCATAGCATTTAAGACCACCGATTTCTCCCATATCAAGAATAGGATTTTGGCCGATATGTCCATCATTTCTTATTTTTATTGTTTTAATGACACCGACGCCAGACTCGCCTCGGTATACAATCCCATACACCTCATCATGAATTGGAATGAAATACGACGCTGAACAGAGGAATGGTTCGAAAGTCACATCTTTCTTAGATAAAGATACAATGATTCCATTATCTTGAATCTTGATTGTGACTATTTTTCCCCAGAGGTTTGCAGTAGGAGAATCGATACTGTAGGAAATACCATAAAAGTTATTAGCTCCATTTATAGGAAGAATATGAGGCGAACGAATACTATTACCAACTGTAACTTCAAACGGGATTTGATCAATTGTTTTTGCAAGTGGCGGAACAGTCCGGCTGAGTGTAATACTACCAACAGAGGATATTTCGATCGTTTTTAAAAATCCTGACTGCCTTAAAATCGGACCTGCGTAGACTATTGCATAGATATCATCATGGATATTGATGATTTCCGGACTCCCACCATCGTCGTCATCAAACCAAACATGGAGAGAAATATCAGATAATATACCCGTACTCGTAATTTTCACTGTTCGTAATCCGCCATCATCCCCTATACAATTATAAACGATGACGTAGATATCTGAACTGTCAACAACCTTAATAATTTCTGGTTCTATCATGATATCCCCAAGAATTAATTTTTTATTCACAGGGGAAATCGTCCCAACGTTGGAAATATTTACGGAAATTAATACCCCGGTGTTAGCTACAGTTATCCCGTAGACTATCGCATATACGTTGTTGCTGATATAGATAATATCAGGAGTAGATGAAAGACTTGCATCGAGAACACGGGTGTTAATTGCGGTTTTATTGATACGCCCGTCATTAAAAATTTGCACTGTTTTAATATATAATTGGTTTCCCACACTTGGTTTGGTGTAAACAATAGCTACTATTCCATTACCTCCATTTACTTGAATAATTTTTGGGGTTCTACAAGAGGCATCAAAATTAAAAAGATCGAGATAACTAGAAGATGTAGATGGATTTTCAACAATATCTCCAGAATTTGTTATATTAATCGTACCCAGGTAACCTAACGAATTTTCATTTATCGAAACAAGAGCATAGATGTTCCCGTTGACATGGATAATACAAGGATCATAACATCCTAATGTATAGTTTCCGAATTGTGATAAAGATGACTGGAGAGGTGTACCAACCAGTCCATCACTGTGTGCTGAACGGTTTATCCATCCCTCGATGGTACATTCGTTGGTGACGCTTAAGGTATTTGAATTAACAACCTGACCGTAATCATCAATCCCATCAAAACTTAAAGATTTCGCAGAATGATTTAATTCCCCGCTTAACCTTTGAGGTCCACGTATTTCATTTGGTTTGAGAATACCATCATTAGGTGGAAACTGCCCAGAGGAATCAAATAGTTTTAATCCTGAAGATTCATCGAAATGCCAAATCCCCATTGCATCGATCTTTGTTGTAAATAGTTTTATTCCCCCGGATTGGTTGAGTGTAGAATTACCTGATGTATATTGAATCCAAGCCTCATAGAGATAATTTTTGTTCGATATGAGATTATAGAGAGTTAATTCCTGAAATCCGGAGAGAGGTAATGTGATATTAATTATTGGAGTGCGAGTCCATTGAGGGTCATCAGATCTTTTCCATTGAAACCAAAATTTACCAGGAAGGTGATCAGCCTTAACAAAATTGTAAAATGATTTCATTGCCGCACTATGAGGCCACACATCATAAGGACTTAATGTTTGAACATATGGTTGATCCCCCCGAGCACCTTCTTGTACAAGACCAGCCATTATCATAGAATTTGTATCTGGATTGATAATTTTAATTTGGATTTCTAAGCCAAATAAACTAGCGATACTCGGAGGAGTAAATATTATCTGTTCACCGATACTCCACTGTCCGTCACCATTGGCATCAACAATATAATCTTTTGCAGAAACAAAAAAATCTTGTCCACCAATAGTGATAATAAGTTTGGTATTAAGTGATAAGGGAACACCTCCGTTGTTTTGCAAAACAACATTTTTTTCATCCGCAGAAGCAATTATTTGTGCTGATGACACGTGATAAGTTGATGATGGACTTGTTGCGTTGTTTAAAACAAGTACATAAACAATGCATAAAAGTGAGAGACTAATAGATAAAAGTAATATAGTTCCCATAATTTCAGATACTGCTTTGTTGCTTCGTTTTGTGGAATTATTTTCTCCTTTGAAATAAGGAAATAAAAATTTTTTTAACTTTATTTTCATGGTTTCTACCTTTATTTTAAATACGGAGTTTAATATTTTGTATAATGATCATAAATTTCATCGTCCCGTAAATGGGTTTTATAGATAGCAAATTCATCGTAGATACCGCTATATCCTCCAAATATAAGACTCGTGGAAAAGGTCTGTATATTTTCATTACAAAGTAAAGACACGTTTGTTAAATTATTAAAGAATTTAATTCTCGCATGGTCATATGTTAGCACAAGATAGTTCCAACCTTGATGAACAGGTAAAGTAAGAGTTTTATCTCCAGACGTAGTCCTTAATGTTGCGATAAAAATCGTTTTATTTCCTTTAATTTCGTACGAACCCGCTTTTGAAAGTATATTTTTTAATGTTGCACTTGTATCACTTATGGTTATTTTGACGGTTTCAATGTACCCATCATCATAATCTCCTTGATAACATAATGCAACAATATTGTTGGTGATATTCGTATAGGAAGGTAAAATATTAGCACCAGATTTTAAGGCCAATGTAAAATCAAAAATAGCATTAGTAACGGTCCGATAAATTGATCCACTTGTAGCGATACAGAATGTACTAATGTACCCTTTGGATGTTGATCCCGAGGGGACAGTATAGATCAATGCATAAATATCTCGATAGATATGGTTGAGAAATTGACTATGCGCAATATCGTAACTGGAGCTAATAGTAGTAAAAGAAACAGCATCGATTTTTTTTATTACCGTTCCATTGGATGAAATACTCATTGTTTGTATATAACCAGATATCTGATAGGGGCTAGTCCCCACTGATTTTGAGTATGCTACAGCATAAATACCGTTAGTGATATTGATTATATCAGGCCTGCTACAACCATAGGTTTCAAAGGTAAAAGTAGCAAATGGATTCTGATTAATAACTCCTGTATCGTTAATTTGGATTGTGATTATGACTCCTAAACCTCGATGCGTTCCAGTACTAATATAATCATAACCATACAGTAAAGCATACAGATGATTACTTCCATCAACAGGTATTATATCAGTATATTCGTCGTAACCATATACTGATGAGAAATATGCATTCATTGTGTATGTATCGATAAGGGTGATGTTTCCTGTCAATGATATTTGTATTGTTCTTACAAAATCACTTTTACTGGCATAGTTTGTTGAATGATAGGAGACGGCAAAAATATTATTTTTTATACGTATCACATTTGGTGAACAAAAATTTGAATACCCTGATTTCGTGATATTATACGAACAAAGAACAGAATCTCGTATGGTTCCATTATCTGCTATTTCAACTGTTTTTAAAGTAACAGCATGATTCCCATAATTATCAAAAACAATCAAATAAATATTATTAGTAACGTAAACAATTTTGATTGATAATCCCGGAGTAACCTCCGGCATCGGGATATCCAACGTATCAATAAAACTGTTCTCTATTTTTCCAACATTGGATATACGAATCGTGTGAAGAGACATACTTCCATAGAGAACCTTTCTGCACACCACTGCATAGATATCATTTGAAACATGAACGATGTCAGGTGCATAGAAATTTACGGGACCTAAGAGAACAGAATCGAGTATTTTTTTCAATATCGAACCATTATCAGCGATTTTAATCGTTAACAAAACGCCATTGTTTGTATCATAACTAACGCTTTTGTGGTACACAATCGCATATGTATCTTTAACTGAACTTACTTCGATAATCTTTGGAGAGTAAATAGTGTACGATGATGTCGGTTGAAAAACATATTTCCAAGCAGAGTCACTCGAATGATTGTTTATTATTCCCATATTTGAGATTTCAAATGTCTTTACCTCTGCGCGCGTGCTAATACGATAGGTCACAGCAAATATATCACCTGCGATATGAATAATCTCAGGATAAGAAAATTGAGTCCAATCCGCAGGAGGTAACAGTTTTGAATAACCCACTGAATCTTCAAATGTTCCGGTATCGGATAGTTTTATAGTTCTTATCGCTCCACCTCGTATTAAGTCTCCCGCTTTATCGCCATAGAATACCGCATATATTTTATCATAGACATGTATTACTCGGAGGGGAAGATCAGAGATATTATCATTATCAAATTTATAAATAATATTATCACAGAATATATTCCAACCATTCTTGATTTGTAGAGCTCTTAAAGAACCATCGGTATCAGAATCTCTAAATACTACGGAATAGTAATCGTCGTTCACATGAATGATATCGGGATACAGCATGATACCTGCCGGAGTACTTGCACTGCCAAAATTGTAATACGATTTTTGTGCTGTTATTACTCCAGCAGAAGTTATTATAGCTGTTTGCATGCGCCCAACATACCGGTTCGTAGCCAAATAGAATTCATATGACGAGTACACAACAGCGTAATAATCCCCTTCAGTATAGATAATATCAGGGTAATAACAATTGATTGAATCTATAGCAACTTTCCCTTGAATCGCTTTAGTAATTTTTCCATTTGATAATATCTGAACAGTTGCGATATATAAAAATCCGCTTTGTCCTCTGTATACAATTGCGTATATATCACTGCTTGCCGCAACTTTAATAATTTTCGGAGTTTCACACCGCACTGTTTCAAATTGGTAAATATCATAAACGCTTGTTGTTGCATTTTCAGTAATGTTTCCCTCATCAGAGATTTGAGTGGTAATAACAAAACCACCGTATACTGAATTCCTTGAGACAATAGCATATCTATCATTGGATAGGTTAATAATATCTGGTTCGTAACATCCGTATGTTTGAGTTCCAAAAATTGTGCTATTTATTCGTTGAATATTATTTCCCTTTTCTTCATTTTTAAACTCTGGTTTTACCCATGCTTCTATCGCTATTTCATTGGTAGGACTGAGACTAGAAGCGTGATTAACTGTAACATAATCATTGTAGCCATCAAAACGTAAAGATTTATTATTAACAACAGCATCAGATTGATTGAGTCTCTGAGGTGCTTGCGTTACATCCGGGGGAAATAAACTTCCGTTGTTTCCATTATTAGATGAATCGATTGCTATCAACCCAGAATTTTCATCAAAATGCCAAAGTCCACTCGAATAACTCTGCGTTCGAAACATATTGATTGTCCCATAAGAAGTAAGCTTCTGACTTACATTCGTTGAAGAATTATATTGAACCCAGGCTTGATAGAAATATTCTGTGTTTTCATTTAAACCAATAAGATTGTAATTATACGATCCATTGTGATTAAACACTTGTACCCATCCAGTCGAATTCCAAGGAGCACTATTATTTGCTATATAAGTAGAGGCTTTAATATACGTGAAACTAACTTTTTTCGTCCCTAGATAGTAACGAAAATCATAATGCATATATATTTTTGCGGTGTTTGTAGTAATAGAATCTGCGTTTAAGGTAACTGCAATTGGATTTACACCTTGAGATCCCTCTTGGAGGACGCCTCGCATGATGACAGAATTACTCGCTTTATCGGTAATGGTCACAGATATTTGCATTATTGGTAGATTTGGATTATTATAAGGAATAACAATTTTTTCCCCTATATTCCATTCGCCATCCGCCTTTGAAGCTGAATCTAAAACATCACCAACCGTCATGACAACTGGTGTTTCTGCAAACATCACGGTAATTTCTGTATCAAGAGGTATTGCTTGACCGCCATGATGTTCAAACACAACAGAATTTCCTTTCATCATTCCGATAATATTTACTGATGGCGTTGGATCAGAAAAGAATACGGATGGCAAAGAAATTGTAACAATCGCTAATAAGACAAAAAGTGAAACACCGATACCTATAAGCAAAAGTGTTCCCAACACTTCAGAGGCTGCTTTGTTTTTTCGTTGATTTTTTTTCCCCAAGAGATTATTGCAAATATTTAATACTCTTATAGCTCTCATAATTTTATCACATTTTAAATATTTTGATTTATAGTTCTTCTCTTCCTACTAAGTACCATTCTAAGTTGGAACATAGACACCTCTAAAAATTTTTATTTCATCAATTGATCCATACAATCCACCCCCGAAAATGAGATGATCCGTATTGCTTTTTATTGAACCTGAACAAGGTTCACTCCCTCCCGATTGTATAACATCATTGGTATATAATTTTAAAAATCCAAGACCATAAGTTAAGTCAATTTTTGTCCAAGTATCAAAGGAAAGAGTTCCTGAAACAGTAAAGGTTGTATTTCCAATGTTCATCCAAGCAGTAAGTAAATTATAATTTACCATTATCGCATATGCATCACCCTTATGGATGATCAATTTTTGTTCACCAATTAGATCAATTTTTTCCATTGTTAAAAAACCACTTTCGCTTGAGTCAATCGATCCGTATAAAATAATTAATCGATCCACATGGCTTAAAAGATTCAAAGCAGTACAACCAAGGGCTGAGCGACCTTTGAATTCATAGATAAATAATGCAGAATCTGAAATATTACCTGTGTCCGTTATAGAAAGCGTAGTTAAAAATCCACATTCCCAATTAGTATTATTACCACCTGAAAAAGAAATAGCATAGAGTTCATCATCAATATGCATTATATCAGTTTCAAAATTATAATCGATTGGTAAAAGATAGGTATAGAATGGAAGTATGTCGATAGTTCCGCTGATGATATGACCTAGAGAGCTAATGCTTAATGTTTGTATAAATCCAGTCCTTAGTTGATCATTAGAATCAGCACCATATGCAATTGCAAAAATATCGTTTATGACATGGATCATCGTTGGTTCTAATCCGTCAGTTAATCCAAATTGATAAATATCTTCTAATGGCTCAATGATAGCTCCATTGTTCAAGATATGTACCGTGATAATATATCCATTACCTGCTGTAGCCCCATACCCATTATATGCGATTGCATAGATATCATTTTCAACATGCACAATTGAAGTCTCTGAACAAGATGTTTGTGGAAATTTTATTTTATCAATTATGGTAGATCCAATATTTCCTTGATTATCTATTTTTATGGTAACCAGATATCCTGTTGGTAAAACTTCATAGGATGTTCCACCAATAGATATTGCATAAATATTTGTCCCAATGTTGATGATATTCGGTTCTCTTCCATAGTATTCCGGGAAATCAAATATATCGATGCTATCACCGATTGTACCATTGTCATAAATAGAGAGAGTAACAATATGGTTTTTTGCTTCAGTTTGATCATCAGCTGCTCCATAAACTATCGCATAGATGTTATTATAAATTTTAATAATATCAGGTTCAAAAAAATGAGGGACTGCTATTGATTTTGTATCAATAACACCGAGAAAAACACCGTCGCCGGTCATTTGAAAAGTTGTCACAGATGCAGAAGAATTGTCATGATAGGCTATTGCGTAAACAGTACCAATTACTTGAATTAAATCAGGTTCAGAACAGGTATTTCCTAAGATTTCAGAAATATTTTTTGTAGATATTTCTGACACATTACCCGGAAACTGCGCTCCAATTTTTGATACATTCAACCATGCTTGGATGGTTATTTCATTGGTTAAATTAAATTTAGGGTGATGGGGAACATCAACGTAATTGGATTCACCTGTAAAATTTAAAGATCCGTTAATTTTTCCCCCAACAATAAATGTTGCACCATCCACCGTCCCATTACATGTTGGATTAATTTCATCATGCGCAATGGTCGATCCTATGGGTTCATCGAAATGCCAAAAACCTCTTGTAATTTGGTATGTATAGAAAGATATTGGACCATCTATCTTGGTTCCATTATTAAAATTCATCCAAGCCCAACATTCATATTGAGTACCACTTTGCAATCCATTTAGTTGTAGACCATACCAACCATCAATAGAAAGTGGTTTTACCGAAGGCGAGTGGGTATATGGTCCTGCAAAAGGACCACAGGTAAAATTGAGAAGACCTGATGTAAAATAGTTCGTATTACAAAAATTATAATACATTTTTAGAGTCGCGGAAGTTTCTGTAACATCATCTGGCGGCAAAGCTGTTGTATATGGAGAAAATACACTCATACCTTTTTGGATAATTTTGTCGAAAATGATGAAATTCTTATCCACATCGACAATGACACATGAAACTTGTTTGTCTTGCAGATTCCCTGCAGGATACACAACACGCTCGCCTATACTCCAAAATCCATCACCATTTTCATCAATCCAATAATTAAATTCACTCGCGCTAAACGTGTCTACAACATCTGCGATTGTTACAGTTATTTTTGTTTTTTTATCAAGAGGAATTCCACCTTGATGTTCAATAATTACACTATTATTTTGAATAAATCCAACTAATGAAACCTGTGGAGGTGAAACATCTGAAAAATTAGACCAAGGATTGAGAACAATAAGAGAGACTGCAGAAAAGACACTCACTGCTATTACAATAAGAATAAGAGTACCTAGTATCTCGGATACTGCTTGATCTTTCAGACGAGGTAAGCGTGATATCATCTCTCTATTCATTTACACCCCTAATGTGAGTTTAAATAACAACCAAGTCGAAAAGACCATGATAAAAATATGTTTAACGCTGGTTGAAAATCGCCCATCTTCAAAGACACCTGCAACCAATGCGGATCCAAATGACTGGATAATGCACGCAAGATAGAAAACAGCGGTAATTTCCTCTTGTGATACAGTACCCCCTCCCCCCATAATGCCCTGCATCCCCTGTGAACCCTCTCCCCCTACCATCGCAGGAATAAAACTAGTACATAAGATTAATACGATTGCTAAGAACACGAACATACCTACATAGATGACAACGACATAGGACGCCATGTTAGTTCTTCGTTCTGCCTCAAGCATTTTAATCTCTCGCGCATCCTTTGCCGCGACATCAAGCACATCAGCGACATTCCCCCCGCTGTTACTCGCCTCAATAATAAGTGTAATTGTTCTTTGAATCGATTTCGTATTCACACGCTGCGAAAAAGCAAGAAGCGCATCGCTAACGCTACCTCCCCAGGAAACCTGCTGAGAAATCTTCTGAATCTCAGGTGTAAGAATTCCATACTCTCCTTTCGATGCAAAAAGTATCGCCTTCGTAAACGTCATTCCAGCTCGACGAGACTCTGCCAGATCTCGAACGAAATTCGGGAAAATAGAGTCAATCTTCGAAATTCTCCGTGCATGCATAGATGCATACATCCCGTACACACCAGTTCCAGAAAGCAGAGCAAAAACAAAGAAATCGACAAAACCGCCAAATCCTTTGAGAATACCAAGCAGCGAGAGCACACCCAGGAGTACGAAAATTGTAACCAATACACCAGTAACAACGTTAACGATCAGTCTGGTCAGATTCTTGGTGATGATGAGATTTTTAATGTAATTATTTTTATGTATTTTATTATTTTTTTTCATCGCTACGTCTCCTGAGACATCATGCGAATCACCACGGCAAATCCAACGTGAATAAGGGGAACGACTATCAAAATTAAAATGTAAAGGAATGTTGCGTTCCAAGCCCCACTGATAATCATCATAAGTGGAATAACAATAAGCAGTAATAACACACCTGCAACAGCAGCAGTAACATAGCTTTCAGCCATAATCCCAAGTGTTTCCAGGAGTTGTTTCTGAGCGTTCCGATTCTCCCATAAGTATTGATCAGCCTTATGCATAAAATATGTTTTCAACGAACCACCTGATGTTACGGTCACAACCATCCCTTGAAGGAATTCCTTAAATTTTTGTGATGGTGTACGCGCAATATTTTTCTTAATCGCGGTGATAATATCAAAACCAAGGAAACAGACGTCACGATAAATCCATGCTGATTCGTCCTTCACCTCACCATAGATTTCCTGTTTAGAGAGGCTTTTAAAAATCTCAGTTGGTGTCACACCAGCGGACGCCATCGCGGAGATGAAGTTGATTGCATATGCAATATTTAGATCTATCTTCTTCTTACGTGCCTTCGCTCGGCTTTTTGGGGTAGATAATAACACCACATAGATAAGAACACTGATAAATACAGGGATGAGAAGGAAGAACACTAGTAACCCGATATCTAATACAATATTAATGAGAGGAAAAACAAGAAAAACTAATGAGACGAAAATAATAAAGGTAACTAGGAACCCAATGATGGTGCTTAGAAGTACATATGATAGATAAGCGCCCGCACGAATCTCCATATGAGCCGATTGTAATGTCTCCTGCAGGTGGTGATTTGCTCTTTTTTCTCCAAATCGCCCAAACCATTTGTAACTCGTTCGTTGATATTTAGTGAGTGTTATCGGCATCCCTCCGTTTAAATCCTATTTATTCCTTTGTTTTTTAACAAGAGCGATATCTTCGGACGATCCTCCCGATCGTATATCATCTTGTTTCCCAACCATTACTTCTTTTACCTCTAGCTCTGGTTGTTTCTGTTTAGGTTTGTTTCCTCTACTGATTTTTTCCATGATTTCATCAGGTGTCTCCAAATAAGAGGCTACCATCCGTGCTACGTCTTTAAACGCTCGAATATTGTTGTCTTTCATCCATTCGAGAAGCTCAACACGACGTTTGAGTTCCGCCATCATTTCTTCTTTAGTCATCCCATGCTGGGCTCGTATGCGTTCCATGACATAACTTTTCCCAGAGTAGTTAAATTGATCTTGTACTGGATCCCAGCGGAACACCTCGTTTGTCAATATTTCTTTTGTCACCGGATCAATGTCGACAATTTCCACAATCTGTTTACATCGTCGGACCCGCTGGTCACCTACTTCAGCTTGCACCTGGATCGTCACAATATCTAATGACTGCAGCATGACTCGTGGGATTTCAATCGGTTTGCCCTCCAATCGATGGATGAGAGATTGAGCAGAATCGGCATGAACCGTCGAATACGTTGTATGTCCCGTGGCCATCGCCTGGAACAACACGTACGCCTCTTTCCCACGAATTTCTCCGACAAGGATATACTCAGGTCGCTGTCTGAGCGCAGCCTTCATCAAATCATATAAGTCAATTTCTCCAGCAAGTTTTTCATTGATAACCTCGCCAAACCCGGATCGAGTCACCCCAGGAATCCAGTTTGGATGCGGCAAGTTTATTTCTCTTGTTTCCTCGATGGAAACGATTTTTGATTCTCGAGGTATAAAAAGTGAAATCGCATTCAGCGTCGATGTTTTCCCTGAAGCAGTCCCACCAGCAATGAGCGCGTTCACACCGTTTTCGACCGCAAGCCACATGAACGCAACCATCTCAGGAGACATGGTTTTATACATAATCAGATCAGTTGCAGTAATCGGATCAGAACGGAACCTTCGGATAGTAAATGTCGAACCGTTCGTGGTCACTGCCTTACTCAACGTCATCTGAATACGAGACCCATCAGGCATGGTCGCATCCAGCATTGGCTCTGCAATAGAGATATGTTTGCCGCATTTCTGCGCAAGCTGAGTCACAAACGCAGACAACACAACCTCATCAGGAAATTGAATATTGCTCTTCAGAGAACCATACTTACGATGATATAAAAAAATAGGCAGACGAGAACCATCACATGAAATATCCTCAATATTAGGGTCTCGCATCAGCGGATCGATCTTTCCATACCACAAGAAATCCCGCTTCACATAATACAGGATTTTAGTTTTAAGCACCTGATCAGCCTTCATCTTGTAGTCTTTAATGATTTGATCAATCCGTTCTATGAGAAACCCTTCAACCTTACTTATATCCAGTTCATCTAAACGAACATCAATAGAATTCATCAAGGCATCCTGAATAAAATCCGAGGAGGTGCGTTCTGCGTCAGACACTTGAGGTTCGATCACTTTGTAGAATTTATCAAGGGACGCGGTGTCTTTCAATATTTTAATGTAAGCAAAAGGTTCATTCACAGGATAGCAATCAAGCTCCACCAGGTTTTTTTCATCAAGTGAAACCTCATGCGAGGCAAAAACAACCAGGCCTTTCTTACCGCATTGCGCACACTTGACAGTCACTTGTTGACCTGGTTCACCCTCACAAGAAATTTTTGAATGACACTCGGGACATATCGCAATTTTTTTTATCATAGTTCATTCTTTATTTTCTTCATGACATCTGCAGGGTTATCCGCATATTGGGCAACCACAGTAGCGACTTTCTTGAACTCTCGGATATTGTTCTTGTTCATCCAATCCAACAATGTCGTTCGATTCTTGATTTCACCGATCATGCCTTCTCGACTGATGTCTTTTTCTGCTCTGATACGTTCTAAAATGTAACTTTTCCCAGAGTAAATGAATTTATCTTCAATTGGATCCCAACGAAAAACTTCATTGGTGAGGATCTCTTTTGTCGTCGGATCGATATCAATGATTTCTATAATCTGTTTGCATCGTCGTGCTCTTTTATTTTTCACACGAGAGATGACTTGAATGCAGACGATATCTAATGTCTGCAACATGATACGTGGGATTTCAATCGGTTTGCCTTCCAATCGATGGATGAGAGATTGAGCAGAGTCGGCATGAACCGTCGAATACGTTGTATGCCCTGTGGCCATCGCCTGGAACAACACGTACGCCTCTTTCCCACGAATTTCTCCGACAAGGATATACTCAGGTCGCTGTCTGAGCGCAGCCTTCATCAAATCATATAAGTCAATTTCACCGATGACTTTATTTCCGACAACGTCACCGAATCCAGATCGAACGACACCAGGAATCCAGTTTGGATGCGGTAAATTAATCTCCCGGGTTTCTTCAATAGAAACTATCTTTGACTCACGCGGAATGAATAAGCAAAGTGCATTCAATGTCGATGTCTTTCCTGCGGCAGTTCCACCAGCAATGAGCGCGTTCACACCGTTTTCGACCGCAAGCCACATGTACGCAACCATTTCAGATGACATGGTATGGAACTCAATAAGATCTGGTGGTGAAAATGGATCTTCACTGAATTTCCGGATGGTAAAAGTCGATCCTTTTGTCGTTACTTCTGTACTCAGCGTCATCTGAATACGAGACCCATCAGGCATAGTCGCATCCAACATGGGCTCTGATATTGAGATATGTTTACCGCATTTCTGCGCAAGCTTCACTACAAACGCAGTAAGCTGGTCTTCATCGTCGAACTGTATGTTACTTTTTAAGGAACCGTATCGACGGTGATATAAGAAGAGGAAAACGCCAGAGCCATCGCAGGAGATATCCTCGATATTCGGGTCTTTCATGAGCACTTCGAGTTTTCCAAGCCCAATCGATTCTTTTTTAAGATAGTACAATATTTTTTTCTTCGTTAGTGTATCGATATTGAGCATGTATTCGTCAATGATTAAATCGACTTTTTCTGTAAGGTATTTATCTCCGCCTTTTGCTTCAAGATCCGCAGTTTTAAATGCAAACCCTTCAAGTGTCTCTTGTACGAATTTAAGGAGGTGTGCATCTTCCTCTGATAACTTCATCTCAAGAAGTACGTAGCGCTTATCGAGTGATTCTTTTTCGCGGATAATTTCCACATAAGCAAAAGGTTCGTGTAATGGATAGAAATCAATTTCTTCGATTGCATCTCTCGAGTACCCCATACGTTCCAAGGTAACGGTCTTGAGTGTGTTTGCCTCATTGGGGAATTGAATTATACCATCAGGGGTGATTTCGTCTAATTTAATTTTTTTAGGATCCGGGGCTTGACCAGGTGTATCAAATGCTGATTTTTGAAACAGACCGTCTATTCGTGATTTTTCGTCCAAGGCGGCATTATTCATATCTATGCCCAGAACGTTTTCTCCTGCTTGTATTCCCTGAGGTTCTTTTTTATCACGGTTAGGTTGTACAGTCTTCACATCATCATCTAACATTACTACTTCAACTTTCTTAGAGGCTGCCGTCCCTGGTTTTGACTCATCTTCTCCAGTTTTACCTGCTTTTATCTTTTGATCAAGCCATGTCGCTTCATCGGGTTTGACTTGTGCGATTGATTCTTCAAACTGAGGAAGCTCCTCCTTGGTTTTAGTTAGTTTCTTCTTTTCATCAGGTTTAAACTCGGCTGTTTCTCCTTCCTTTTTCCTTTTCCTAAACCCGATGCGTTTCTTTGTTTTAAGCGGTGCTGGTTTCTTTTCTTTTTCTACCTGTTTAACCACCGGCATAGTCTTTTTTTCGCTTTTTTTAGGAGGTTTGCGGACCCTAAAATGAGGATTTTCAGCCTGAGAGGGAGATCGTAGTATCTTTTGTTTTATACTTGTCATTTTTTGATTAATTGTAGTTCGTGGAGGAAGAGATGTGTCTTTTCTTGTGTTTATTAAATCTTTTTTAACGTGTTTTTGAGGACTTTCCCAAGAATTTTTAGTTTTGAGCCTGGTGTTTCGTAGAAGGAGGATTAGGGGATGTTTCTTTGCTGAATTTATCTCGTTTTCTGCTTGTTTCTCAGGCTTGGTCTTTTTCTTACTGTTGATAAAAAATAGCGATGGTCGTTTACTTTTAACCTGAAGAGGATTTTTCGATAGTTCCTTCGATTCTTTTTCGCTGTCGAGAACCTCTGAATGAGCATTTAAAATTTCATCTACTTTTTTCTCTATTTCTGAATCGTCATCTGGTTGTGAAGAACGAAGGGGCACTTTTTTACGAATATGCTGTTTTTCCACGGTACCCCTCCGTTATTGCTCTCCTATCGATTCCATGCATCCCATCTTCCCACGTATATGTATTCTAAAGAGTAGTCTAAATAGAATTAACCTTAACTCTACTTTTCGCGCATCTCATCCAACGAGTTTTTGATATAGTTTGTTCGTATTTATAACTTTCTTTTAAATTTTAGGCCAGTGTAAAAAGAATCATTCTCTAGGTTTCTTAAACCATAGGATTGCTGCTAAAAGACCCAAACCAAACGGGAGGACAATCACATAATAGATAAGATCAATTTTTCTGAGGTACACCGTGATGTCATACCCGGAGACATAAAGTACGATGAGCGCCACAATTACTATAGGCACTAGGATACCAACGATAAGTGGCACTGCTTCCCGGTTCATTACCCTCACAACCAGAAGCAGAACAGAGAGTGACTATTTGTAGTTAATGGAAAAATCGTTTTTATATGGGTTGGGTGAGAAAAATCTATATAAACCTTAACCAGATTCCTGGCTAGAAGGGATTTCTGTGATTCAGAAAACAAATGTTATCATCATGGGTGCAGCAGGAAGAGATTTTCATAATTTTAATGTGTACTTCCGTAACAATACCGAATATAACGTTGCTGCGTTTACTGCGACGCAGATTCCTGATATCGCAGGGCGTAAGTATCCAGCGAAACTCGCAGGAAAATATTATCCAAAGGGGATCCCGATTTATCCGGAAGAACAAATCACTGAACTAATTAAAAGATATAAAGCTGATCTTATTGTGTTCGCTTATAGTGATCTCCCATATGCGTACGTCATGGGCAAATCCGCCATTGTGAATGCAGCTGGCGCTGATTTCATGTTATTAGGTCCAAAGAGTACGATGCTTGTTTCAAAAAAACCAGTGATTGCAGTCTGCGCAGTAAGAACAGGCTGCGGAAAATCACAAGTCTCAAGGAAGATTTTTGAAATTTTACGGAAGAAAGGGTTAAAGGTTGCTTCAATCCGTCATCCTATGCCATACGACAAAGATCTGACTACTCAGATATGTCAGCGTTTCGCGAGTTATAACGACCTTGACAAGTATAACTGTACGATTGAGGAAAGAGAGGAATACGAGCCGTACATTGACATGAAAGGAGTCATCTATGCTGGTGTTGATTACGAGAAGATTCTTCGAACCGCGGAAAAAGAAGCGGACGTAATTATCTGGGATGGAGGAAATAACGATTTTTCGTTTATAAAACCTGATTTACTGATCACGATTGCTGATCCTCACCGTGCAGGCCATGAGCTTACGTACTACCCTGGAGAGATGAATGTGCGAAGTGCGAATGTCGTCATTATCAACAAGGTAAACACGGCGCGGAAAGAGGATATCGAAACTGTTCGTACTAATATTAAAACCATAAACCCGACCGCACAGATTATCGACGGGGTTTCATCGGTTCACGCTGAGGATAAAAAAATGATTACGGGGAAGCGTGTCCTTGTGATTGAGGACGGGCCAACCGTTACCCATGGGGGGATGCGGTACGGTGCCGGGACTGTTGCAGCAAAAGAATATGGTGCAAAGACGATTATAGACCCACGGCCGTTTGCAGTTGGCTCGATTATCGACACGTTTGAGAAATATCCACATCTGATCAACGTTCTTCCTGCGATAGGATACGGAAAAAAACAGATAAAAGAGTTGGAACAGACAATTAACAACACAGAATGTGATGTGGTCATCAGTGGCACACCGATTGATCTTACTAGGATTCTAAAGACCAAGAAACCCATTGTCCGGATCAGATACAGCGTGGGAGATAAAACCGCTCGTGAAATCGAAGCACTCCTGCTTAGGTTCTTGAAAATAAAGAAATTATTTTAGTTTTTTTCCAAAGAGAACGAACTGGGCTAAGAGGGATTCAAGCTGGATGTGGTCGTTGCTTCCTTCAACAAGTCTGAATTCGATCTCACCGGTTTTTTCCATGAGTTGGACTTTGTGTTCATCAGGTATCGTAAGGTCAAAGATAGTGCGATGGATTTGTCTAATGATTTCTTCACCGCTCAACCCGTAGGTGATGAGCAGGTCGTACAGCTGATTACGCGCAGCCATGAAGTTTCCCCCTAACGCGGTGTTTATGAGTAATTTAACGTCCTCTGGTCGAGCGGTCGCGGAGGTTTCATAGAGGAGTTCTGCCGTTATTTTTTTATCCATAGATGCACCGACTTGCAGGACGTTGATTGCCTTTCGCATATCCCCTCTTGCGATAAAAATGAGCGATTCTAGACCATCAGGGGTGATTTCCAGTTGTTCTTTGGTCGCTATCTTTCTGATGTATTTTTTCACGTCCTCTCCAGTGAGTGGTTTGAACCGAAAGACCGCGCATCGTGATTGGATTGGTTCAATGACCTTGGATGAATAGTTCACAGAGAGGATGAATCGACAGATATGGGTGTGTTTCTCGATGGTCCGTCTGAGGGCCGCTTGTGCTTCTTGGGTGAGGGAGTCTGCTTCGTCAAGGAAGATGATTTTAAAGGTTGCTCTTATGGGTGCGGTGCGTGCGAAATCCTTGATTTTTCCTCGGATGATACCGATGCCTCGTTCGTCACTGGCGTTGAGTTCTTGGAAGTTTTGTGACCAATGATGTTCTCCAAAGACCTCGTGTGCAAGGGCGAGCGCTGCTGTTGTTTTCCCTGTTCCAGGGGGTCCAGCGAAGATCAAGTGTGGGACGTTCTTCGTAGTCGCGTAGGCTTTGAGTCGTTCGATGATGTTTTCTTGACCGACGAGATCGGAAAGAGTTTTTGGCCGGTATTTCTCTGTCCAGATTTCTTGCATGGCGGTTCTGTAATGTATTTCCCTTCTTAATGTTTTTTTGTTTCCGTGATTCGTTTTCTGGTCGGCATTTTGTCTTTTTTGACATTTTTACGGATAATCTTTATATACAATTATAGACAAATGTTAGCACGATACAAGATAACAAATAGGAGATGACGGAATGAAAAAAAAAGTAATAAAAGGAGTAGTAAAATTCTGTGCTTTCGTCATCATTGCAAATCTCCCATTTCTTACTATAACACAACTCCTCGGTATCGACACATTCATCGACTCTTTTAAACACCCAGACTCCTATCAATACATAAAAAACGATAAAATAAGATTACCAGATACAAAAGGAGGATATCTCATTCTTGAGAAAACAACAGACCAAGACTATTCAATTGCAAAAGGGGACACCATCCTTTATCGTACCACCAAAGATACATTACGATACAGAGTCGTAGATCAGATAAACATCCAACAAGGGGCATTAACATATTACACCGCCGCCATCAACGAAGATGACCTGGACGGACCAATCTACGACCAACAAATAATCGGAAAAATCAAAGGCAGAATCGATGATAATATCTGGAATGCATTCTCCCTTCAAATCTGGGAACTCTGCATTCATAATCTCAACGCAGCCGCACTCTTCACTAACGTCTAAAACCTCATGATAAGTTTTTTTAATAGATGATGGTTACCCCGTAGGGGGCAACTATGCAATTTATTCCCAATTCTGCTTTGAAAAACAACATGTTGAAAGAACTAGGACTTCATGATATCGGCGATCTTTTTTCCGATATACCGCAAAAAATCAGGGTAAAAAACCTCCACCTCCCACAAGGCCACACACAACAAGAAGTAGAAGAACACATGCGATTACTTGCCCAACAGAACAAATCCTTCTATGAAATGCCAAGTTTCTTAGGCGGAGGAATGATACCTCATTACATCCCTGCCGTCGTCAAATCAGTTATTTCCCGCTCAGAATTCTATACCGCGTATACTCCCTATCAGCCAGAAACATCTCAGGGGTTCCTACAAGCTATTTTTGAATACCAGAGCTTGATAGCAGAGCTCACCGGCATGGACGTCTCCAACGCATCTCTCTATGATGGCGCTACAGCGGTTGGGGAAGCAGCCTTGATGTGCACCCGTATCAACAAGAGAAAAACATTTGTAGTTCCCGGTAACATCTCCTGGGAGAAAAAAAGTGTCTTGATGAATTATACGAAAGGAGCAGGCATTCGAATAAAGGAAGTCGCTTACGATAAAAAAACAGGAATGATTGACCTAGAATCACTCAAGAAAACCATCGATACTGAAACCGCTGGATTCTATCTGGAGAATCCTAACTTTTTTGGCGTCTTTGAAGACAGGGTTGATGAGATTCATTCAATTTTACAGAAAAATCAATCGATGTTTGTCGTTGGGATTGACCCTATTTCGCTTGGGATTTGCAAGAGCCCTGGAGAATATGGAGCAGACATTGTGATCGGTGAAGGAAAAAGCCTAGGAAATCCTCTTGATTTCGGTGGATCAACTCTAGGGATTTTTGCATGTAAGAACGAGTTTTTACGCCAGATTCCAGGTCGTATCATCGGTATGACAAAGGATCAGCAAGGGAAACGAGCGTTCTGTATGACGTTGCAAACCAGAGAGCAACATATCCGTAGAGAAAAAGCAACTAGTAACATCTGCACCAACGAAGGGTTGTGTATGCTTGCAGCAGCAACTTATTTATCATGGCTTGGAAGCAAAGGGTTGCACGAACTCAGTACGATTAACTATGAGCGAGGTCAAGATCTTGGAAAAAAGATCATCGCCATCCCCGGGTTCACGAAGATGTTTACAGGAGTTCATTTCAACGAATTTGTCATACGGTGTCCCGATGTAAAAAAAGTACACAAACACCTTTTACGACAGGGAATGCAAGGCGGTCTCCTGTTAGAACAATGGTACCCGGAGTTAACGAATTGTATGTTATTCGGTATTACAGAATTACACAGCGAAGAGAGTATCGAACGTCTTGTTTCTCTTCTAAAGGAGGCGCGCTGATGTACCGTAGTGCTGTATGGGATGAACCATTGCTCAAAGAACTCGAAGAAATTAAAAAAGAACATTACACCCCACAGACTGTACTGCCTGACTCTCTTCAGAGAACAAATCCTGTTGACATCCCTGATCTGGATGAAACACAAGTGATGCGGCATTTCTTCCATCTCAGCCAAATGAACTACGGTATTGAATCAGGGATCTACCCATTGGGATCGTGTACAATGAAGTACAACCCGAAGATTTGCGAGGAAATCAGTCGCTGGGAACAATTCGCCCTGCTTCATCCGTATCAAGACGAGTCAACAACTCAGGGAACACTACAGATCATGTATGAACTTGAACAGATGCTCTGCGAAATCACCGGGATGGATCATTTTACCCTCCAACCCGCAGCAGGAGCACAAGGGGAATTCACCGGTCTCCTCTTAGCTCGTGCATATCATGAGTCAAACAAGGATTTCAACAGAGATGAAGTAATTCTACCGGATACATCACATGGGACAAATCCAGCAAGCGCTGCTATGGCAGGCTACAAGGTCATCGAGATTCCTTCAACCAAAGAAGGAACCGTAGACTTGGGGATGCTGGAAAAAGTACTCTCAGAAAAAACCGCGTGTTTCATGCTCACTAACCCGAACACCCTTGGCATCTTCGAATCAGAAATCGACGATATCGCACGACTCGTACACAAAGCAGGTGCGCTTCTCTACTACGATGGCGCGAACATGAACGCGATCATGGGGAAAGCACGCCCAGGAGATATGGGATTTGACATTGTGCATCTTAACTTGCATAAAACCTTCTCTACACCACATGGCGGCGGAGGCCCAGGATCCGGTCCAGTTGGTGTGAAACAAAAACTGGAACGATTCCTTCCAGTACCATGGATTATGAAGAAGGAAGATAATTACTATTTTGATTACGAATATCCGGACTCCATAGGGAAGATAAAAGCAGCATATGGGAATGTTTCTGTGATCCTCAAAGCATACATCTACATCCTGTTAATGGGAGGAAACGGGCTCAAAGAAGCATCGGAAATCGCAGTGTTAAACGCAAACTATATGAAGAAAAAACTCGTCGATTCGAACCTCTATGAGCTTCCATATAGAGAGCTACGGAAGCATGAATTCGTCATCAGCTGTGAACGCTTGCTTTCCAACAAGGGAATCCGTGCATTAGATATTGGAAAACGCCTTTTAGATTACGGACTTCATCCACCAACCGTATACTTCCCGCTTATCGTCAAGGAAGCATTAATGATCGAGCCAACCGAATCAGAATCAAAGAAAACCTTAGACATCTACATCGATGCCTTACTGAAAATTGCGCAGGAAGACCCTTCATTAACAAAGAGCGCCCCGCATAATACCGCGGTACGACGGATCGATGAAATCGGTGCGGTGAAGAATCCAATCTTCACGTGGAAAACACTTGAAAAACCAAAAGAACTGATGACCTAAAAAAATTCTCTCGTTTCTTTTTTAGAAAATTTTCTCTCCCCATATGATAAATTTTCTCAAACTATTTAAACTACCAGAGCTACGTTGGCGAAAGTTATCTCGTAGAAGAGATTTTTTCGGTGAAATCCTCCGGTATTCAAAATCCGAATGTGAAAAAATTGAAAGGTCTTGTCTAAATTATTAAGGACGTTTCAGTTTTTTATCAGTGATTCCACGAATCGTCCCTGACGTTGCATAGGTGGTGAAAGTAACGGATTTTGATCCAATCTTTTTGAGTGATTGTAGAAGTTGTATCGTGTGTTCTTTTTCTTGATAGTTACATTTAATAATCCCAGTGGTTCCATCGAATTGTACGACCCAGAGCCCTAGTTCTTTTGCCGCTTTGGAAAAGAGATCGTGGGTTTGTTGTCGAAGTGCCTGTATCAGCTCCGTGTCCGTGAGAGGATGATTGTTTCCCACGAGTGCAACACGAAAACTGATGTACCGATGCCGTCTGGTGCCTTTTACGATACTATACACCTCTTATAATTAAAGAAAATTATGAGGGATGACTATTCTGATTCAATACGAGGTGCCAACAGATAGGTGACGTGCCCGTGTTTCTCTGCGAAATCAAAGTCGACTCTGATAGGGTTGTCGTTACCAATGTTGATGGTGATCGGGTCTTCGTTTTTGACTGGTTTAATCATATTGCTGAAGTAGTCGATAGAGAAAAGGCTTTTAAATTTCCCTGGCGAATGAAGTTCCAGTAGTAAGCTCTTCGGGAGTTTGAGATTCACGGTATCGGTATCCCCTTCTGCAAACAGTTCAAACGAGTCTTTGTCGACGCTCAATGCCAGATGATCGGAGACTGCCTCTGAGGCACGAACTCCTTTGCTGAGCTCTGATGCCTTCATGACGGCTTTTGCGGGTAAATCTAAATGAGGAACCTTAGAATCAGGCATCCCTGCAGTGTCAATAAGGCCCATTCGTCGCACGAGGTTACCGATTTTTACGACCAAGCGGTTTGAATCTTCATCATACTCCAAAGAAATCGAATCACCGGCATTAGCCAGTTTCATGATACCGTTGAGTTTATCAAGGTCAATACCAAGCTCCATATCATCTGCTTTGTATTCCTCAAACGCAGTGCTTTTCAGTTCTAAATCAACCATCGCGACATGGGCAGGATCAACAGCACGTATGGAAATGCCTTTTGATGTGATATTGAACTTCGCTTCATTTACAAGTGGTGATGTTACATCGATGATTCCTTTTATTATATCTGATTTTATCTTGGCATTAAACATGGCAAACAGCCTCCCCGGATTATATTCCTCTTCTTGTGAAAAGAATAGGACATTGCCTATATAACGATGACGGTATTTTTCTCTCTAATCCGCAGGCAGCCCAAAGGAGACGTAAGTATCTTTTAAAAGTTTCATAATAAACACCACTTCACGGGAAAAGAAATACCGCAGGTGCTTATATTAACTGGTACACAAGGAGAAAATCATGTTTCTTCTCACCATCATAAAAAATGCTCACTTTCTCCAGAAACACCGGTTCTCTTATGAGAATTTCCAAGGGATACAACGCAAATAAAGATATCGTCGTATTTTGTTCCTGGTAAAGTTGGGTGAAATTTATGGTGGGTATTGAATCATCTTTTTTACCACAATGACCACAGGTAATATTCAGATATTCATGAAGGTCTTCTCCGGTCGTCCAATTCTGATGAGATGATCGAAGCCAGGGCTGGATGAGAAAGCGTTCTGCAACAAAGAGATCAGCATCCCAAAACCCTTTTGCAGAGATGACGATATAGCCTGTCGAAAGCTTTACTGTATAGGCATAGTTTTTAGAAGGAAACTGAAACCTGGTTGTTTTTTCAAAAAAACTGCTATCTATGTCTTCAACAAGTTGGGAGAAACTGCTCGCAAACGATCGTAGTTCTGCGGTTCTCTGCCAATCACTGGAAAAGACTAAGAAGAAGACCGCAGTGAGCAGAATTCCTGTGGCAAGGAAAAGACCGATTTGAGATAGTGTCAGGCCCATGATGCTGTTGGTATCTTTAGTAAATCGTGACATAGGTCTTTCCATCATTATAACACAACTCCAACGTGAGGTCGTAGGTTCCCGTATGAAAGACTGCCATCTGGGTAAGGTTCTCACTGGAAAAACGAGCGTTCGAATGAAACAGCCGAAGGGTTCCGTCATTCATCACATAATAGTAGTTGTTATTTGTGTTTTCATCAAGGGTAAGATTGGTTGGCTCTGTGGTACCGTTTGTTGGGAGGCCGCCAAAGACGATGAATTGAAGGGCCGTAGGGAATTCAACGTGCACGGTAACCATGGATCCTTCGTCAGCGTATTCAAACATGTTGGTAGCTTCAGTCAGAATCGTATCGATTTCATGTTCCACTTGATGAATCTGTGAGTCCATGATGATGTTCTGGAGTGAAAGACTAAACAATGTGATAATTGCTGCGGCAATGATGATAACTACGAGAAGATACACGGGTTGACCAAGAACTGCATTCTCATCACCCACCAGTGGGTTAGTTCTTTTAAATATCATGAAAACTCCCAGATTCATTAAAAAGAATTAAATAATGCAATAAATATCTATCGATTGAGTTTTGTCTGGGAGGTTTGGTAGTGAAGAACCTAAAAAAGAGAGCTTATTTCATTGTAAATGAACACGCGGTGCTTGGGTTACCGATGCGCTTGACCGTCTCCCTGGTTATTGGAACTGTTGCACTCATCGCAATCCTATCCTATATAACGAACCCGTGTTTATTTCCTGAGAGAATGATCGTCTCCTTGACACCGATAGTAACAGCCCTACCGGGAAGCGAGCCAGAAAATGTCACATTCACCGTGTATGTAAATGAGACCGACGGTCATCCGCTCAGTGGTGCATCGGTAATAATCAAAGGATTAGGGGGAGCCGGCTCTGGTGTTTCTGATGATAACGGTAAAGTTCTTATCCAAATCCAGGTTCAGCTGGAGAGTGGAGTTTACGAGGGATACCTTGACATCTCTGTGAAAGCAGCATGTCACGAACCATTTGAACACCAAGATATGATAAAAGTGGTAAAAACGAGTTGATAACCGACGGTTTTCTCGTGGATTTTCAAGCGAAAAACCAGTATTCATGGAAATATTTATATATTATGTATCCCTAATATATAGTGGGGGCATTGTTTTTGAGTTACTGTAAAGTATGTAAAAAAGAAACGAAACAAATTCCCATACGCAAAATCGACTCCCTCATCATCGTGGAAGAATACTGTCCATGGTGTGACGAGTCGATCCTGCGGTATGAGAAAATACTACCAATCGAATAATACCTCTCTCGCTCAACAACCAAAGAGAGTCCAGACAAAGAGATAGGTTTTTTTATACAAATCAGTTATCTTGTAATAAACACAAATAAAAAATGGTGAGGGGCGAACAGAAAAGTGGACAACCAAAAAAAAGAGTCACCAGAGATAAAAACACATGCAGAGATAATGGTATTATTCAAATCACTCGAATCAATGGAAGAGAAAGTAAAAAACCCTGAATTATACGTAGAAGAATTATTCGAATCAGAGGAAATCCTGCAAGAAGTAGAACGCCCAACTCAGATACCCGCAGAAGTCGTCGAAGAACCGCAGCGGATAGAACCTGTTGGAGAAATATCTCCAAGCAAGAAAGAGAGACGAAAACGATCGCCCTTGTTCAAACATGAGCGGAGAGAGCAACCAGCGGAGAGAAAAATCAATCGGCTTTCTTTTTGGAGAAAAGAAAAAATCAATGAACTAGAATCTGACGCAGCAACCGAGGTTCCGCAGCAATTAAAGGACATTAAACCCCTCCGGAGCACATTCATCCTGCAATTTGATGGGAATGGCAACCTTGTTGGATTGCCTGTTAAAAAACCAAAGCTGGAAACAGAGAAAAAAGGTTGGTTTTTCTTCAGAAGGAAAGGTCAGACAGAAACAGCAGAACAATCAGAAGAAGAACCAGCAAAGGGCATTAAAGGGAAACTCAACCGCGTGGTTTCCAAACTCCGACGGAAAAAATCCTTAGAAGGAGAATCCACTGGTGGGGTCGGTGGTAAAATCAAAGGTATTTTCAGGAGAAAATCGAAAGAATAAAACAAAGAATTGGATGTCGTGTTATTTCAGCCAGAAGAGTATTTTTTTCTCATCAATGTTACTGATTGCACCGTCAACTTTTCCTTCTCGGGCAAGCCATCCGACCGCGGTGAAAACGTCATGTTCAACGATGCGGGACAATCGTGAGAGAGATAGGACATCGACTTCGCCCCAAATTTCTAACGTCCGCCATATTTTTCCTGCTTCTTTTCCAATGAATGGTCCAAGATTTGTCTCACCAAGCATATACGTGTTATTTTCTTTCCGTATCTTGTTTTCTCGGGCGAGCCAGCCGATTGCAGTATAAAGTTGCGGTTCAGTAAGATGTGTTAGAGTCAGAAGTTCCGGTTCGGAGAGAGGCCCACGATTATGGAGTATTTGCCAGATGGTACCTGCCTGGTCACCGAACAAAGACACAATTTCACTCATAATTCTCACTCTAAAAAGATAGCATACTTTTGGTGATTAAATATGTTGTGATTTGAATGAAATAAAAGGTTCCTGTGTGCGAAAAACTATAAGATATGCCTCCTCGTTAACGGAGACGAGGTTGTGCTTTTATGCCAAAAATCCACAAGTCAAGTTATATTGCACCAAACGCGGTCATCATCGGCAACGTGACTATTGGTAAGAACTGTGGTGTCTTTCCAAATGCGGTGATTCGCGGTGATGAAAACTCCATTGTGATTGGAGATGGGTCTAACATTCAAGATTGCTGTGTCATTCACACGGATGCGGAGCATCAGGTGAAGATAGGTAAAAACGTAACGATAGGTCATGCTGCAATGATCCATGGCGCAACCATTTTAGATGAGTGTCTCATTGGTATTCATGCAACAGTGCTGAATGGTGCAAGGATTAGTTCTGGTTCGATTATTGGGGCCTGTGCACTCGTCACAGAGGATATGGTTGTTCCTGAGCATAGCCTGATTCTTGGCATCCCTGGAAAGATCATAAAACAGGATCCACAGTTTGTTGATATGATCAGAAAGAATGCGGAGATTTATCAGAAACTTTCTCAGAAACATAAACAAGGGATATACTCGATCTTTACATCAAAAGAAGAGAAGTCCCTGTAGAGAGGACCATTTTTACAGTTTTTTCACGTCAACCGCTTTGGGTCCTTTCTCTGTAGTACCTACCTGGTACTCCACGACCTCACCCTGTGTGAGGAAGATGTCGAAAAACGGGATAGCGGTTTTATGGACAAAGATGGTGTGTCCATCATCGCCTCGGATAAAGCCATATCCTTTTCGAATATTGTAAAATTTAACAATTCCTTTCATAGTATGTTCACCTCCTATAATTTGTAATGTTCAAAAAGAAAAAAAGATTCCTTAGTCTCGCTATTGTTTAAAAAGAATGTTTACAATTCTTACAATTTTTTTGTGTGTCAGATCCTGTTTTTATCGCGTACTGAGGACAGACTTCATGTTCGTACACAGGACGTTGAAGGAGATCACATCTGACTACTATCTTTTGAAATGATTCTTGGTTTTTTCTTCGTCGTTGATTATTTGGTTTTCGATTCATAGGTATTAGCTCCATAACAAGAGCATGCATATTTGTAAAGAAAAAAACAATAAATTTCAAAAATCCTAAATTGTTGGAAAGTGAAATGTTATTTTCTCTTCTTTCGATGAACCAGTAGTGACCGGTCTCTTATATAGTTTTGCATTCTAAGATGTATGAGATAAAAAAAAAATGAGGAGAAAAACAGGAGTAAGTCAGAGGTTGCTCTGAACGCTGCCTGCTTGTCGTATGTAAAAAAAAAAATGGTTATTTTAAGGCAACCTTAATTTTTGGTACTTTTGCTCTTATTTTCTTACATTCAACTTTATTTTCTCTTGCAAGCCATCCAAGTGCACAGTATGCGTCAATCTCAGTGATCTGTGCAGTCTTTGCTATCGTTGAGACATCCACTTCGCCTTGTTTTGCAACGGTGTTCCAGACTTTCCCTGCATCCGTGCCGACCTTCGTGGTTAAGTTGGTTTGGCCTATTTTATACATGTTATTTTCCCGGTAAATCTTGTTTTCTCGTGCCAGCCAGCCAATAGCAGTCCAGAGTTCATCTTCTGAAAGTTTCGTGGTTTGAAGTAACGCTTCTTCTTTCAACGGGCCTTTTGTACTTAGTATCTTCCACACTTTACCTGCATTCCATCCAAATTCATCTATAAGTGTTTTCATTTCCTAACCTCACACAAAGAGGATATCTGATAGAGGATTATATATATTTTCATTAATTACAAATGGATTTTTAGTACTCTACGATCACATATCATAAAAAATATCGTCTGCATCGGTTGATTCTTTCCCCTGTTCTTCTACCCCTGCACCGACTGCTATGAGATACCCTTTGGCCCGTTCCGCGTACTTGTAATGATTCACTATTTCCCAGAAGTTCTTTGAATGATCCGGGTGCAAGAGATGAGTAAGCTCATGGATGATGATGTAGTTCTGTACCCACGACGGCATGGTTTTCACCCGTTCTGAGATGCGGATGGTTTTATCAATCGAGGTGCAGCTCCCAAACCGAGAATTTTGATTTGTGACAAACGTAATGGAAAAATCAAGGGTGCTGTCGAAAAACTTCTTGTTCAGTTCCTGGGCGCGCTGCAGCAACCAGGTATCACTTTTCTTTAATGTTCGTTTCTGCTGCCATCGCTCGTTTCGTTCAATCATCTGATCTATCCACTTCTGTTCATCTTTAGGATTCATACCAGCAGGAAGATATATCCAGAGGCGCCCATCTCCATATTTTGTTTGAATCGTCTTTTTTCGCCGGCGACTCCGAATAATTGTAATCTGAGAAGGTGCCATAGGTAATACCTGCAAAGAAACAGCCTTTTATAAGGATTATTTTAAAAATAATTTTCAAAGTTTATAAAGAACAAACCCCCTTCGGGGAAATTACTGACGGCTTACGCTAGCTGAGATGTA
>JADBLO010000098.1:1898-4281 GCA_014894395.1 Thermoplasmata archaeon | reverse complement strand
TATTGCTGAATACTAATGAGATAAGTAGCTTTGCTACATGTTTATCAAGCCATTTCAAAAATATAACAAAACTACTGGTGAGCGGTACTGCGTTTACAAGCTATGCGAAGGTTATCGAATAAATGGGGACATCCATCACCGTATAATCATTGGTTTTGGAAGGTTAGAAGAGCTTGAAACGGTAGAACAAAAGAAATTACTGGCTACACGTGTTGAGGAGTTGATCATTAACGGAGGAAACAGCCTTGCAACCAGCATTGTTGATGGGCAAGTGGAACGATTAGCCCGGCATTATTTCACCGAGATAAAGAATAAAAAGCGTTATGACGTAAAGCAAGGAAACGAAGATTGGGAAACCGTCAACATGTCCACGCTAAAAAACAAAGATGCCCGTGAAATAGGTGCTGAATGGCTTTGCAAACAAGCCTTCGACCAGCTTGGGATAGGCAGTTTTCTACGGCAAGCGGGTTGGGAAGAAGAAAAAATATCCCTGGCATCCACTCATATCATAGGCAGGGCGGTGTATCCGGCATCGGAACTAAAAACTGTTTCGTATATCAAAGAGAACTCTGCCATTAGTGAAATAACCGGACTTGACAAGGATAAACTAACGAAGGATCTACTCTATGGCATATCGCATAAGCTTTATGCGATAAAGTCGCCCCTGGAGCAATATCTGTCAAAACGCACCAACGAACTGTTCGATTTAGAAGACAAGATAATACTATACGATTTGACCAACACATATTTTGAAGGCCGTATGACGGGGAGTAAAATAGCCAAATTCGGGCGCAGCAAAGAAAAGCGCAGTGATGCACGCATCGTGGTATTGGCTGTTGTGATAAACCGGGAAGGCTTTCTGAAATACTCGAACATCTTCGAAGGCAATATGGCTGATTGCAAAACCTTAGGTACCGTAATAGATACCCTCAGCGACCAAACCTCACACTCACATCGCAAGCCCATAGTTGTGATAGATGCAGGCATAGCCACCGATGGCAACATTACCATGCTCAAAAGCAAAGGGTATGATTACATGTGCGTATCGCGTTCATCGCTTAAAGAATTTTATGCAGACACAAAGGCAACCTCTGTACAGATAAAAGATAAAAAAGGCCAGCCTATAGAACTGCTGAAGGTAAAAGCCTGCAGCGACAACGACCAATATCTTTGGGTACGCAGCAATGCAAAAGCATTGAAAGAAAATAACATGAACGGCTTGCTTTCTCAAAGGTTCGAAGAAGGCATACAAAGCATACAGGAAGGCATTACGAAAAAGAGCGGGACAAAGAAACTCAGCAAAGTTTACGAACGAATAGGAAGGCTAAAACAAAAATACCCATCCGTACACAATTATTACGATATAACCATAAGCGATGATGGAAATGGTACTGCAACAAGTATAAGCTGCCGGCATAAAACAGGCGAAGGTGCCGACAAGCAATCCGGGATTTATTTTTTGCGTACATCATTAATGAAAACCGATGAGAAAACCCTTTGGGATATCTACAACATTATCCGTGAGATCGAATACACGTTCCGGGTGTTAAAAACTGACCTTGACTTGCGCCCCATTTATCATAAAACAGACAATGCCGCAATGGCTCACCTGCATTTGGGTATGCTGGCATATTGGTTAGTTGCAACCATACGTTACCAACTAAGGCAGCATGGCGTAAACTCTGACTGGCGCGAAATTGTGAGGACAATGAACACGCAAAAATGTGTAACCACGAGCATTAAAAATATTAAAAATGAAATAATCACTGTTCGACAATGCACCGAGCCAGCAAAGGAAGTAAAGAAAGTTTACGACCTTCTAAAATATAAATACGCACCTTTTGTAAGAAAAAAATCCGTTGTCCCCCCTGCCAATTTTTTAAAAAATTATAGCCCTTAAAATCAAGCTTTTATAACCCTAAGGCTGCAATGTGGGTTAAGTTTAAAATCATACTTCTATGATGAAACATTTACTATTTGCCCTCGTTCTGATAATAGCTTCAGAAACCACTTTACCGGCACAGGAAAAACCATGGAACGGACCGTCAACAGATTTTTCTCATGGAAAACTGAAAGTCTCTGAAAACAAGCGATTTCTGGTTTTTGAAGACGGAATTCCTTTTTACTATTTGGGTGATACCGGATGGGAACTATTTCACCGTCTGAATAAAGAAGAAACTGAAAAGTACCTTGAAAACCGTCGTGCAAAAGGATTTACAGTAATTCAGGCAGTAGCACTTGCAGAACTCGATGGATTGAATACCCCTAACGCAGAGGGTAATAAACCATTGATTGACAATGATCCACTTAAACCAAATGAACCCTATTTTGCACATGTCGACTGGGTTATTAAAAAAGCGCAGGAAAAAGGAATCTTTATCGG
>JADBLO010000098.1:0-1798 GCA_014894395.1 Thermoplasmata archaeon | reverse complement strand
GGTGAGCGTAGTTCTTCAGAATGGTTTCAGAATAGTAATTGGCTCGATTTCAATATGTGCCAGACAGGCCATGGACAGCGCAGTTATGCTATCTATAAACGAATAATTGTCCGTGATTACAATCTGAAACCGGTTAAACCTTGTTTTGATGGTGAACCCCGATACGAAGATCATCCTGTCGGCTGGAATCCCAACATCCTGGGCTGGTTTGACGAAGCCGATGTACGTCAGACTATGTACTGGAATCTCTTCAGCGGGGGATTCGGACACACATACGGATGTCATCCCATCTGGCAGATGCTTGCACCCGGACGTGAACCTGTCGGACTTGCCCGACACAACTGGTACGATGTGCTTGATTTATCCGGGGCCAGCGATCTCATTCATGCACGCAGGTTAATAGAATCACGACCATTCCTGTCAAGAGTACCTGACCAATCTCTTATTGCAACCGCTTATTTCCCTGAAACAGATTATATTGTGGCAACAAAGGGAGATGGATATGCTTTCATCTATTTCCCGACAGGCTGGTCTGCAGAGATCCAGTTGGAAAAGATAAGCGCTAAAACAATAAATGCATATTGGTTCGATCCGCGAAAAGGAGAAGTTAAACTGTTTGATTCTTTCCCGGGTACAGGAACACGCAAATTTACTCCTCCAACCAGCGGTCGTGGTAACGATTGGATTCTGGTACTGGACGATGTATCAAAGAATTTTAAGACTCCCGGATTGGAATAATACTTTCTGGAAATAATTGCCAGAAACAGATTAAAAGCTGTAAACTTCTTTTGCTACCATTGGCTTGTGTGTATCTATCTCAATATTATTGATTTCTTGTCCAGTTAACCAATCAATTTCATTGTTTTTGGTTAATATTACCGGCATACGCTTTTCGGTGTTGTGTATTATGCTCATAAGTTCATTCGCCTCAGTGGTTAAAATGGTATAGGTTTTTATTATTTCCCCTGTGGTTTTGTCCATCCATTCGCTCCAGAGCCCTGCAAATGCAAATGCCTCATTGTCGGGCAATGTTATGAGATACTTTTTTTTGTTTTTACCTTTCTCGTCTAACCATTGCCATTCGTAAAAACCATCAACCAACACCAGGCAGCGATTGGTTACAGAGGCTCTGAATGCTGGTTTTTCTTTTATTGTCTCTATTCGTGCGTTTAAGGTATTTTTTCTTATTGAGTTGTCTTTTGCCCAATGTGGGATCAAGCCCCAATTAAACAATTGTATTTTACTTGTGTCGGCATTTGCAATGATTGGTGTTTTGGGAAATTGAAATCCGTTATAAATGGATGGAGAATATTGGTTTTCATTTTCAAATGTTGCATTGAAACGGTTTTGCAACTCTAATGCTGATTTTGATTGTTTTGAATAAAAACACATCAGACGTGAATGGTTATAATTTCATTTAAGTTTGTGGTATAGCGTGGTGACAATTTTTCTTGTTTCATTTTCCACACTTTTCTGAGGTCTTGCGAAGCCAGTTTAATTTTTTGCTGTCCGAATGAAGCGTTAATCTTGTCAATGGCTCGCATTAGGGGAACGTGTTTAGCATTGCTGTTTTCAAATATTTTTAATTGTTTTTGATTTTCAGGTGAAAAGTCCATTACAATGACCCCTGCTTTTTTGTAATGAAATCCTTTTCTGAATATTTTCCCTAAAGCCTGTTTGGCAAATTTTGCCAGTTCGATACTTGAATTCGTCGGGAAAGGAAGTTTAACAACAATATTCCGGCTGTATTGCGGAAGATCATGGCGGTGTCCGTTGGTGTGAATAAAAACCATCATAC
>JADBLO010000003.1 GCA_014894395.1 Thermoplasmata archaeon | reverse complement strand
CTAACATACCGTTAAGCGCAGCATGGATTGCCACTGAATATGCAAATCAAAATAATCCTTCTGGTTTCCTAAGTTTTGGGCCTGAAGTACCAGGACCGTAATATTCTATCCCTTATGTAAACAAATACAAAAAACTTGGGAAAAAAAGGAATTATTTTATTTCATATTTATTATAAATAAATCTATTCTTTTCTAAAATGATATCCTATCGAACAGACACGCTTTTTCTCTTGTGTTACCCGGCTTATCCGATGACTTGGACGACGTGTTCGTTGACGATAAGGAATTCCACGAGTTCCTGTGATTTTTTCAATTCATTGAGCAGGTTGATGCTGATCGAGTGTTTAAACCGTGAGAGAACACGGCTTCCACTCGGTCCCCAGCTGCCGATCTCCACATATTCGTTGTCGAAATCCTTGATGCCACCTAGAATGGTGAACGATTCGGTCACCATGCGAAAAGAGCAGGTGGAACATTCAACGACAGTCCTGTAAGGGGTGTAAGCGTTATCTGTGTCGTAGATGGGTTCGACCTGAACCACTGTTAAAAATCCTTTACATTGAGGACAGGTCATACTTCGCTGAGCGGTTTGTCCCCAAATGTCCTCTGCGACACTTGTTTTTTTATAACTCATCTCTCCGGACTCCATTCCTTCTTATTCTCCACTCTTTAATATTATACACGCTTCTTCCATATATAGTTTTGGTTTGAATTAGGAAAAAATAGCCAAAAAAACTATAGTAATAAACAGCGATACTGGGACGAAAATGTACTAAAGGTAGAGCTATGAAAAGGATCACTTTTCTTACGGATTTCGGCACCAAAGACGGATATGTTGCGCAGATGAAAGGGGTCGCATCAAGTATTACCGATGCTCGACTTCTGGACATCACTCATGAGGTTGCACCCCATAATATCAGAGAAGGCGCGTTTATTCTTTGGGCGACGGCCCCGTTTTTCCCAGTGGGAACCGTTCATGTCGTGGTTGTTGACCCTGGTGTTGGGATGGAGCGGAAAGGATTGGTTATTACGACAAAAAAACAGATCCTTGTTGGTCCGGATAACGGAATACTCTTGCCAACAGCGCATCTCCTGGGAGACTTTGTTGTCTATGAGATCACCAACCCAAAATACATGATCCATCCATTGTCCCGTACATTCCATGGACGTGATATCTTCGCGCCAGTCGCTGCTTATATTGCGAAAGGGATACCGTTTGGTGAGATTGGTACGAAGACTACGCACTTTGTGGATCTGCAGTTCAGTCTCGGGGAGCATCGAGGCGACCGGATTGTTGGGAAAGTCATGTATGTTGATCGTTTTGGCAACTTGATTACGAATATCCCTAGTGACATCTTGCCTAAGGATGTTGAGCAGAAAAAAATCACGGTTATTTCTGGTGATCGTCATTGGGAACACCTGCCGTTTGTTTCCTCGTACGGTTTCGCAAAACCTGGTGAAATGCTTCTCACCATCGGCAGCAATCATTTCCTTGAGATCAGTGTCAACCAGGGGAACGCGGCGCAAACCCTGATGATAAAAGAAGACGCTGAGGTCCAGCTCCTTTTTAGTTAGAATGTTTTCCTTTTTGCTCTGTCTAGTGTTGTATACGCGTTTTCCCCGATGTAGTAGAGAGGGTGTATCTGATCTGTTCTGAGGAGTTCGTTTTTGAATGCGTCTTCATCAGCAGTGACTACAATAACCTCCCCGACGAAAAGGGTATGATCGCCAAAGGGGACGCTCTTTGCTAGTTTGCATTCCAGGTGTGCGTACCCTTCTTTGATCAAGGGTGTCGATAGTTTCTTGGAAGGAACAAGGGTAAGCCCGGTTTTGCAGAGTTTATCGGTTGATAGGCCAGAATGTGTTCCGCAGAACTGTGCTGCCTCAACCAAGGAGTATGGGATAAAGTTGATGACAAATTCCTTGCTTTTTTCTATCAGTGCATGGGAGTATCGTTTCGGGGCAATCGAAATCCCGTACAAGGGTGGTTTGCGTGAGATAGGGGTGTGCCAGGCAAGGGTGATGATGTTTGTTTTCCCTGTTTCATCATTGCAGGTGACTAAGATGGTTTGCATGGGGAACGCGTAATGGTAGTATTTTTCTATGTTTCCTTCAACTTTCATACAACTCTCCTCCTTAGTGTTCTGTTTTGAGGATTGCATCAAGGAGCCCATGGGCGTAGTTGATGCAGCCAAACGCGGTGAAGTAGTCTTTTTTTCCCGCGTAATATTTTGTGTCTTGGTAGTATTGAGATGCGAGTTCAAGGATTTTTTTCTGACTGTCCGTGATTGTTTTTTCGTTTATTAGTTTGATGTTTTCCTCGAACATTACGATGTCTTTCTGCACTCTGGTTTTTTCATCCATGATTTCGATGTTTACGGGAGGTGGTGAGGGGAAATAAATGTTTGCATCGCGTCTATTTTTATCGTTTTTGAACCGATAAAATGTTTTGTCGGGTGGGAAACGACAAAATGGAAAGGTATTTAAACCCACAAAACAACATTTTTTATTAATAATATTACATAAAAATGGTGCACTTTAATGAAGAAAACCCGTTCACCTATCGACAAAAACATTGAGACTGCAGTCCACGAATTACTGGACTCCAGGGCAGAATCTCGTATCTATGTCTACGTACTCAGAAAAAACGGGGCACGCAGCGATGATATCATTAATGGCACCAAACTGCATCCCAGCACTGTCCGGGAGCTTCTTTCAAAGATGTACACACAAAAAGTCATCTACCGACAAAAAATCAAAACAGAGACTATCGGGAAAAACCCGTACCTCTACTGTGCTGTTTCTCCTATTATTTTACTGCAACGTCGAGTGAAAATCATCGAATCACGACTTAATAAGATTGCAAACCTGACCGGTAAAACGAATGGAAACAAGTACGTACAAATCACGATTGATCATCCGGAAGGGAAACCATGAAAATAGCACACTCCCTCGCAAAAATCCTGGTGAAACGACCAAAAACAATTCTTATTCTCTATACTATTATCACCATCGTCATCGGGTTACAGATCCGTAACTTGTATATGGAATCGGACCTGACTCAATACCTGCCACAGAATGATCCTACCTTCCAACTATGGGATAGAATAGATCACGAGTTTCAAATCGGCTCAACTATTATTGTGTATGTGAATGCTGATGATATCCGGGACCCCTACATTTTACGAGAAATGGATCGAGTCACCACCAAGATCAATACCTATGAACTTGATAAAGGAAAAACAGATGGGATCTTTTCTGTTAGCAGTATTGCGCAACTGATTAAAGAGGAAAACGCTAAACCAAATCTTCCTGATGGTCTTGGGGGGACAGGGAAGTATGAGATCCCGGATGATCCCGCGTTAATCACCACCTATATTGCACGTATTCAATCCATGGAAGGCATCCTGTTTCTGAACACTTACAAAGATGCTGTTATTGTCTTTCAGCTTGCTGAAAATGTTAGCTACAGTACAATCCTTGAAAATGTCAAGGCTGCTGTCGAGAAAGACGCTCAATATTCAGACATGACGTTGACGGGTGGTATTGCGATGCAGGAAGCCATGCGAGCACAAACACTGCAATCTCTGAACATTGTATTTCTCTTAGCGTTTGTCTTTGTCGTCATCAACATGTTTCTTTTCCATAGAAACGTCAAAAGCTTTGCTATCGGTTTAATCCCCTTAGGGTATTCACTTGCATTAACATTTGGGATTCTTGGAACAGTTCAACCCCAGTTAACGATTCTTACCATTGCTGCTGCTGCCCTTCTCATTGGACTAGGTGATGACTACTCCGTGTATTATGCGAACCGTTTCACTGAAGAATGTTCCATTCAGGATAAAATAGAACGGGTTGAATGCACCCTCAGACGAACCGGCAAAGCAGTGCTATTGTGCGCTGTGGCAACCATGATTGGTTTTGGATCTCTAATGACGTCATACATGCCCCCGATGGTTTCCTTTGGTTTTGTCTGTTTACTTGGCACAGCCCTGGTATTTCTCTCTGCAACAATTTTAGTCCCTTGTCTCTGCCTTATCTTAAATTATGAAAAACATGAAACCAATCATCAATGGAAACGATTTGCCCATCTTGTGGTGAATCAGAGAAAACGACTGTTTGTCATCGGATGTTTTTTTGTCATTCTTTCCTTACTTGTTCTCCCACAAGTAAAAACAGATGTAAATTTCATCGAGATGGCTCCGAAAGGAATCCCTGAGGTAGAAAAACTCCTTGAATATTCACAAAAGTTTGGGAAAGGAGCAAATTTTAACGCTATTCTCATTGAAACTGATCCTCAAGGACTGACGTATCCAGAGGTCATTGATGGGATTTACTCACTGGAGATACAAATCCGGGCAGCAGGAGGATCAGCGTACTCGATTGCTGATGAAATCAAAAAAATCAATGATATTCTCGATCGCAGTATTATTGTAGAAAAAATCGCTAATTTCGTAGGCATTGAACAAATCATTCTTGATAAGGTAGCGAAAAAAGGATTAGTTGATAAAGACTATTCCAAAACGCTTATTCTTGTGTCTTTCCCAGCAGAGATAAGCATTGAACAATTAGAAAAATCGATTACACAAATCAATGAAATCACCCAACAGACGTTTTTGCCGTATAATGGGCGTGTGTCACAGCTAGCGGGTCAAGATGTTATCACCGTCGAGGTCAACAAACAAATCATGGGAACGCAGGCATCGTCTCTGACTATTGAGTTATTGCTCATTCTTGCGTGTCTCATTATTGGTTTTGGATCAGTGAGGATCGGTTTTCTGTCACTTATCCCTGTGTTGTTTGTCATCGCTTGGGAACCTGGTGCCTTGGTCATGTTTGGAATCCCGCTTTCCCTCATTAACGTAACAATCGCTTCTATTGTTGTCAGCTCCGGAATCGACTATGGCATTGTGATTACCCAACGGATCAAAGAAGAACGAGAAAAAGGTTTTTCAAAAATTGATGCAATGAGAACAACGATTGAAACAAGTGGATGGGCGATTGTGACCGCATCGACGACGACCATGGTTGCTTTACTTGCAACCTTTGCAGTCAACATCCCGATGCTTCATCAGTTCAGCATCGTTGTCATTACGCTCTATTCGTTTTCCGTCATTGCAGCGTTTTGTATTATCCCCGCAGTGTATGCATCAAAATGGATAAAATAAAAAAAAGATCTTGTTTTTCTCTCTGCTTCCTTATAGGTAGAGAATGCGGTATAAATAGACCTACTTGTTTTGCCAAGGCAATCTATGTCGATTATCTCTGAAATTTTTGCAGCAATCGGAAGCTTTGCTCTTGACACAATAGTATACCTTGGTTACATCGGGATTGCATTTTAGGGTTTCCAACAGGAGAAAAAAAGGCTCAAAGTGCCGCAAGCAAGTCTATTTTAAATAACCGGGCTAATTGTTAACAAGAGTCGCTGGAGGGATTACGGTGTATAACTTAAAAGCCCGCAGGAAAAAACGGCTAATATTCTGCTATGTTATATTGTAATGTTCTTCATGCAAATAAAAGTATTGATGAATATCGTACAAAGGAGAAGACGAAAACCGGTTTCCGCTGATAAACGACTGAGTATCATATACCGATTAAAGGAGATAAATCAATTTATTCAGGAGGGTTTTCTTGATGTTTTTCTAGTTTATCAAGGGAGAACGATGTAATTGATTTAAAGATGCGATACTGAAAGATACCACCTGCGATCATATTCATATGAAACGTGATAAATCTGAATAAAATCACAAATACCCCAAGAAGTGACGGTCCAATCAAGATAGCATATAAACCTGCAGTAAACAACTCGGCGATCCCGGAACTCCCTGGTGTCAGCGGCATCATCACAATGACGAGTAATATCGCTTGCGCTGCATACGACTCAATAAAAAACGGTTTCAGACCTAGTCCAAGCATAATCATTGAGGGGATCATGAATCCTAACGACCAGTAAAGCACCGTCAGAAGACTTGCCTGGAGGAAAGCTTTTTTCCTACGGGTGAGGAAAAACACCATACTCTGGTGAAAATTATCCACCTCATGGTTTATCCACTGGACGATGGATTTTTTTCCTGTTTTTTTCTTTGACAAGCGGCTTAGTTTTTCTGTTATGAAAATCAAAAACGTTTTGATTTTCTCAGGATATTTTATTGCGTAGGCTAAAAGAAAGATGCAGATGATGAAGAAGATAACTCCCGCGTATAATCCAATTTTTATGAACTCCACATTAATGTAATCTTTTACGATATACACGGCAAAGGGGAGACAGAGGAGAAGAAAGATGGCATCAATCAATCGCTCACCGAGAACAGCTGCTGTTGCTCCTCCTGTGCTTAATCCATCTTTGTTGAGGAGATAAATCCTTACAGGCTCTCCTCCAGCGAGTGAGGGGGTTATCCCTGCAAAAAACAGGTTTGCAATGACAATCTTTGTCGATTCCCAGAGACTGATGTGAACGTTCGGATCGATCGCGTTACTGAGGATTTTAAGGCGGGCACCCCAAATCACCCAACAGAGGACATTGATTAAAACCGCTGCGACGAAGAACTCGTACCTGATGTGTACTGCTGAGAGTGCCTCGAACGGTTTTGCATCAAGCGTAAAGTAGAGGATGAGGAGAATAACCGCGATACTCAGCCCGATACTCAGGATGATGGAGAGTGTCACTTTCCTTGATTTTTTGTTCGTATCGCTCACAGAAATGTTATTTTTAGTATCCTATATGTTTCTTGTGGTTTGAACAGAGCGTTGCCTTGGACAATCTGATACCCCGTTATATCAGTACCAGAGCAAGAAACATTTTTTTATTTAAAAAGAGACCATGAATGAGTTTATATGTAACACTCAAGAAATAACGAAAGATAAATAGCTGAATTTCTTTACAGGGTCATGTCGATTTTATCAGAGATCATGGCTGTAATAGGTAGCCTTGCATTGTCAGTAATATCTTCCTTAGGATATGCTGGAATATTTTTTCTCATGATGCTTGAAAGTATGGTTGTTCCTGTGCCCTCTGAATTTGTTATGCCATTTGCAGGATTCTTAGTCGCACAAGGAACCTTTAATTTTATCCTCATTATTATTGCGAGTACTCTAGGGAGCATTACCGGTTCCCTTATCTTTTATTATATCGGAAAAACCGGGGGACATACACTCGTTGAAAAATACGGAAAATATGTTCTTGTCGATACAGAAGATATAAAAAAAACAGAGGAATGGTTTCAGAAGCGAGGTGATTTAACTGTTTTTCTCGCACGACTTATCCCTGTTGTCCGTCATCTGATCTCTTTTATCGCTGGGATTGGAAAAATGAAAGTTAAAAAATTCACGTTATATACCATACTTGGCGCGACACTGTGGAACGGTATCCTTACTTATTTTGGATTCATCTTAGGTCAACACTGGAATGAAGTTAGTCAATATGTAGAAGAACTTGACCTCGTGATTGTTATTCTTCTTATCATTGGTTGTGTGTTTTTTGCCTATCGTCATATTATGAGACGGAAAAAAATCCTTGCGAAATAAACCGTTGTTACAATTTTTTTTTCAGCATTCGTACCGATCTCAGAAACTGAACGTCAAACACGAGATTTCCCGCGAGAAGAAGCAAACCTATGAGTAATTCACCATCATACACAGAAGACCCTGTAGAAAACCCCCTCGCATACCAATCCCAAAGAAAGAACAACGAGGCACCAATTGGTACTATAATCAACACCGGAGCAAACCACAACTCTAACCGTAACAAGAGTTTCTGAATGTTTTCTTTCCGAGTGTCATTCTTTTTTTCCATACGCATTCATCTCAAATTACAGGGGATAGAGCAATGGCGGGGGTAACATATTAATCCCCAAAGCCAAGAGTCCTTGCCACATGAACAGCAGAAGAACAGCCGGGAGCATCTGAATCATAAAATCATCATCAACAAGCTTGAGTTTCTTTGCTTCACCCATCACCGCACCGGTTGCACCAAGCAATGAAACAAGTATCAGTACCCACCAGTCTGCTCGATACCATGTCACCAGGAAGAAAAATGCGGAAATGAGAAAACCGATGGCGTACGCCCGTTTTTTTCCAAGATAATATCGGGATTCACCAATGATGGGGTCAGTAAATGACGCACAGAGTATGCAAGGAATCGCTATCTGCTGGGGAAACAACAGAAATAAAAGCAGTACACCGACGCCGAAATACAGGTAACTTGCAGGCCGTTTCTTCTCATAGTTTCGCAGACCAAAGAACCGTTGGTGATCAAGGTCTCCTCGTATCCTTCGATATTCGACGACAACCATGCACAAAACAATGATGGCCGGCAATACTATTTTTCCAAGGTTAATCCATTCCTCATCTGGTAGGAGATAGTAGAATAAAAACGAAGCTGCAAACGTATGGAACACACGGCGAAACCAATGCGCATCAACCTCGATCACGTTCATCCGTTCTAAGAACTCTGTTTGGTACTCCGTCATTTTCTTTTTTGTTAACTTGAACGCATCTCTTGCAGTCATCTCTGAGAAAAACATTCGTATGAACCGTCCTGAGAACAAAACATGGATTATTGCACGATATCTTGTCGTTCCAACGTCATCATTCCTTGTTTACTCCCCACAATAACCTCGTCAGCTAGGCCGATGAACAACCCATTGTCTAAGACACCTGGGATATTGTTGATTTCTTTTTCCAATGCCTCAGGGTCAGCAATCTTGCCAAAATCACAATCAATAATGTAATTCTGATTATCTGTGATAAACGCCTCATCCATGATCTTGCGTAGCTCCCCGGTACACCCAAGGCCCTCAAGCACTTTCTTGGTTGCTAGCCACCCAAACTTTATGACCTCAACAGGTAAAAACGAGTCACATCCCAGGCCTTTCACGATCTTTGTCTCATCCACAATGATAATGACTTTTTTTGAATGGTACGCAATAATCTTTTCCCTTGTTAGGGAACCGCCGCCGCCTTTAATCAAATTCAGATTTGAATCTACCTCGTCAGCGCCGTCAATGGTGATATCAATTTCGATGCGATCATCAAGCTCTAGTAATGGGATTTTTAGTTCAGCGGCTAACCTCTTGGTCTTCAGTGACGTAGGAATCCCATCGATTTTCAGACCGCCTTTTACCATCTCTCCGATTTTTTTTACCGCGAACTCGACAGTTGACCCTGTTCCCAGCCCGATGACCATCCCGTCTTCAATATACTGAACCGCTTTTTCCGCAGCTTGTTTTTTCATCTCTTCTTGTTCCACTGGTCCACCGACAGGGTAATGGAACAACGAATACAAAAACTTATACATCTTATGCTATTACGGAACTTGGAAATATGCTAGGAAAATGTGACGAACACGGGTATTACCGCGGGGAAACCTGCCCGGTATGCAATACAAAAGGAAAATTCCTGATGAGTGATCGTGAGCTTGATTCCCTTGGCCGGATCATGGCTGGAGTGCTTCGGCATTTCCCGGAGAAACTTGGTGTCATGGTGGATGGTCATGGCTGGGTCGATATCTCCGAGTTTGTGGACGCAGTAGGCGTCAGCAGGTCAGGGTTCCAATGGCTACGAGAGCACCATGTTGAAGCGATTGCGCTTACAGACCCTAAGGGTCGATATCAGATTGACGGTGGCATGATCCGAGCGACCTACGGTCATACTATTGACATCCGGCTTGATGATCTACCACCTGCGGAGATCGACGAGTTTTATTACCCTGTGACAGAGGAAGAAATCGACATCATCCTTGAGGGTGGGTTGAATCCGATTGATCGGAAGAATGTGCATCTCAGCGGCAGCATTGAGAAAGCAATTGAGGCAGGGAAAGTCAGAACTGAAGAGCCGCTTCTTTTACGGATTGATGGAAAGAAAGCAAAAGAAGATGGAGTACAGATCTACCGAGCTGGAAAAGATGTGTACGTAACAGATCGGATTGACGCAAAATATATCTCAAAAGCTGAAGTAGCCACGACTGAAAAATCATCAATGGAACCAACAAAAACCGAAGAATCTCCGCCTGAAGAACCATCAAATGAGCCCGCAATGGTCGAAGAACCGGAAAAAAAACCGAAATCGAAGTCGAAGCCAAAGGGTACAAAAAAGGCAAAAAAGCCTGAAAAAGAATAAAAACCTGAGAATAGCTACGAAAAGTATTTTAAGAGATTGCAGAACACCAACTTTTATTTTTTGTTCTCTTTGTATAATTTGCCATGTATAGTTTCTGATTATCATTAATGGAATCGTAAGCGACACGGACAGAATTATGTAGACCGGGGGAATTGATAGAATTGCATCTATTATGCCTTCAATCCCAATCTATATATTAAATATACGAATATTGCAATTCCTATCAGAGATAGGAATTTTTTAGCATGTTTGAATATTTTTTTGGTTAACAGGGCGGATAATAAATTATGGTGTTTTTTATAGTTGCGAATTTAAATTTGGATCAAATTCTATTGAGGGTTTTTGGGTTAAAATTGACATTTTTCCGTCTTTTTTAGAGGTAATGTAAATGAATGAATTTTCAAAAAAATTGAGGTAAGTTTTGATTTATGCGATATGAAGTTTGTATCGTTGGATATTCCATCTGTAAATTTGATTGAATTCTAGGTCATATTTCCATTTGTAGTACAATAAAAACGTGAGTACGTCCTTAGGAAAAGATATACCTTTCAGACGAAAACCTTCATCGATATATCGTTGCATTTGCCACCATGAGATTTTTCGACCAATATTCTTAAGGCCCCCATTCGAAACAAACTTTGTTCGCTGCACTGCATGAAATCCTTTAGTTCTGACATCAAAATCGCTTTCTACGATCTTTTCTTTTTCACAAATTTCTTTGATTTCAGTACCGGGAAATAGATACAAACGTGAAAAAAACACTTGGTCCCCACCTGAATTCTTCGCCAAGTCAAAACTTTCTTCCATCATTTCCAGCGTTTCGTCCGGAGCACCGAGAATGAAATCCAATCTGAGCCGTAAACCATTATTCGTAATTATCTTGAACGCTTCAACGAGCTGATCTTTGGTCATATTGCGCTTATAAACAGTATTTAGAATGTAATCGTTTCCCGATTCTACCCCCATTCTCACCTCGTAACATCCTGCATCTTTCATCATTTTCATCAGTTCATCGGTCACAAGGTTTGCCCGGACATTGGCAGTCCATTTGATCTGTTTGTCAAATCCATTCTTCTTATATTTCTGGCATAGTTCGTTAACAAACTGTTTATCAAGAATAAAGGTATCATCGAAGAAGTAGAGATATCGAAATCCTCTGTCCGAATACTGTTCGATTCTCAATTGAATTTCTTCAAGAATGTTATCAACGCTTCGCAATCTGACATATTTACCTTCTAGTTTTTTTCTTAGTGCATGATTGCCACAGTAGGTACATGAATATGGGCATCCTCTCGATCCCATAACAGGCATATGGTGGTGATTAATCACAAAGTAATGTTCTAAATCAAAATCTTCAAAATCGGGAAACGGAAGGCTATCTAAATCTTCCATAAGTTTTCGAGGTTTGTTTTTAATTATTTTTCCTTTATGTTTATACCAAATGCCCTCTATTCCTGTACAATTCAATGAGTTGTCTAAAAGTTCTTTCAGAATGTTTTCGCCTTCACCATTACAAATCATATCGACATCGTCATTCTCAATAACTTCCTGAGGAGATAAAATAATGTGAACTCCCCCCAATATTATTTTCAAGTCAAAGTTCTCTTTTATAAATCGCGTAATTTGTAAAGCCTCAGGATAATTAAAACTCAAAACAGAGATGCCAATGATGTCGGGTTTTTCTTTTCGAATTTTTTCTCCCAAATAAGTTTTCCAATGATTTTTATGAAAGACCAAATCTATAATTTTTGCTTCGTGCTCTGTCTTTTCATTGATGAACCCTTTTAATGTAGCAACCGAAAGAGATGGCATAGTATCATAGGATTTTATATTTGGAACTATCAGAAGAATTTTCATGGTTTCTTTTTCTCCCCTCTTTGATACTGTTGGAAAAATTGTTGTAGCAGAAAGATCGGCCTATGTGTATAGAAAACAAGGCATGGCAGGGGGTCATCCCGTGCAAAGATGGCATATTCTTTTTCACCTCTAAAGGAATCTACCCATTCGCGAAAAGAGAAATCATCTTTTAACATGCTTTTCAATGATGACAAGATATCCTCGCACATATAAAACCATTTCACGTGTTTCTGATTATATGTCGCCTTTTCAACATTTTTCCCGACTGCGTCCATATATGCTATGTAAGGAATATTAACACCACATCTTGCAGGTAAGCCAACCTGCATCCAGCATCTTGCGTTAATTTCAATTAATTTAAACTTGCCATCCCTTGGATCTTTTTTAAATTCAGCATCAACAATGCCGTGGTATCCTATTTTTTTGATAAAAAGATCAATAATTTCCTCAAGCTCAGGAACTACAACGCTTTCTATCAAACACCCGTTGCCAAAATCGTGCGGCCATTCTCGGATTCGTCTGTACATAAAAATGCCGTTTGGCGTACCAGTTTTATCGTAATACGCATTGAATCCGTGCATATGCCTAGCATCTCCAGGTACAATCTCCTGAATCATGACTTCTTGATTTTTCGAAACAGCTTTACTGTATCTTTGAGAAAGCTCTTGACTAGACTTTACTTTGAAAGATTTGGTTTTAAATGTAAATCTAAACTCCTCAGAGTGTACAGGTTTAATGATGCAAGGATATCGAATATTGTTACTTATCGATTTAAGTTCGGCATCATCCTTTGGTAAAAAGGTTAGTGGATGGGGAATTTCTTCTTTTTCGAGTGTTTGAGAGAATTTCTTCTTGTTAAGAAGAAGTTCGACAACATCAAGGTCGGCCATAGGAATATGAAAATAGCGTTCCAATTTCTTCCTATGTTTCAATATAGCTGTCACTTCAATATCCCCGATTGGAAACAATACACCTTTACAAGACAAAGTCTCTCCTGCTGCTGCAAGAAAATCAATGTAATCTTTTTCACTATGTTTTGGATGAGGACACGCAACCCCCATGCAATATTTTGAAAGAAATCCTATTTGATTTGGATTTGAACTAAACCAAACAACTGGAACACCTTGTCTTCCAAGACATCGTATAACACCTAGGCCAGTTGTTGGATAGGAACCAAGAACAAACGCTATTGGTTCATCTATATTTTTGAGAATTTTGTTGTAGTTATTATACCTCATTACAAACATCTCTTGTTTACGATGAATCGATTTTTAACTTATTGTATATATGATTCTATCAAATTAAGTATTTTGTACAATATTGCGCATAAAAAAATGTGTAGTATCCCCGAATTAACTTCCTTCTGATTTTTTAATAACGTCATCTCAAATCTTTGTTTTTTTCTAGGAGGAAGTAATTTTGGGATAAGGCAAGTAAGATGATGTGGACTAAAATATTTATATGAATTAAATGGTATCCAGGGTGGAATCCAATCATAGGATGAAAATGATAAATATGATTACTATCTTTGCCATGGCTAGCGAACGTTCTGGCACCAAATATCTTGCTGAATTGTTTAAATACAACATTAAAAATTGCGTTAGTAAACATGAACCATTTCTCTTCGACATGTTTGGAAAACCAATATATTGGTATCAGCAGAATGAAGTTGAAAAAATACGACGACGGTTCAAATTGAAAAAGCTGATCATCGACAGTTACCGAGCAGATGTCTATGTCGAGACGAGCCATGCATTTCTTAAATCATTCGCTGACGTAGCAATGGAGTTTTATCCAGATATGAAACTTATCCATGTTCTACGTAATCCCTTGGAAAACGCGAAAAGTCAGTTTAACCGACCAGTTTGGGTTGGTGAACCAGAGCAACAATCATATCGTAATCCAATTTTTACATACCGCGGGAATGATAAAAAAATGTATTTAAAATGGACGCTTACAGGAAAAGAGCAGATTTTTCAAGAGACCGAGGGGCCATTAAATCGTTATCAAAAATTGTTACTACAATGGATTGAACTAGAAAACAGATCAATGAACTTACTACAGAAGTACAATAAATATCGAGATTGTTATACGTTAGTAATGCCACGAGATTTCAACGACGAAAAAAAGATACGAGATATGTTATCTTCCTTCAATTTAACTCTCAATAAGAATGATATTTTTATGAATGTTGATAGGAATACCGCAAAAAGCCCTACTCTAGTTACCGATGAAGAATACTATCAATTATACGATCTAATAACCCGTGTTCCTAATAAATATCTCAATATCTTTCGCGATCCACCATATACACAGTGCGACTGGGCAAAACTGCTAGTCAAACACTGAAAAATGATATGTGCATTATAAAGAAATTTAGTTAGAATTGGCGTTATATCTATTAAATATATCTTCGAGACAGTCGACTGTATTTTTCCACGAGTATTTGCTCGTGCTTTCCAGAGCTGCGTTACAAATCTTTTTTCGAAAAGTCTCATCAGTTGATAATCGCTCTAAAATATCATAGAGGCTATTTTCATCAGTGAAGAAAAAGCCATTTTTACCATTATCTAGATAGTCCCGTATACATCCAACATCTCTAGTTACACATGCAAGTCCAGAACGCATTGCTTCCAAGGTTGCTATAGAGCTGGTTTCTGATATACTTGGCAAAACAAAGATGTGCATCGCTCTAAGATATTCAGCGACTTCTTTGTGGCTAACAAAACCGGTGACAGTTACATTTTTCGCATCATTAAAAATTGATCGCAATGGACCATCCCCCACGATTAGAAGCCTCAATTTATTAGGATATTGTGCATCTAATTTTTGAAACGCACTCAGTAATACATTCAATCCTTTCTCTCTGCTGATTCTTCCAACGTAACCAATCACAATTTTTTCTGGAATCTCATATCTGCTTTTTCCATGGTGAAAATCGTCAGAGGTACCAACTGGAGCCACCTCAAAATGTGCCTGAACCCTATTTTTCTGAAGAATGGTTCCAACCGAAAAAAAAGGGATAATCACAACATTACTTTTTTTCAAAAATTGACGTCCATAAACTCTCAAAATGAGACGACTTATTTTTCTGATAATCCAGGATATCCCCCAGTACTCAGGGATCACATACTCAGGCATAGATTCCCAGTCAATTGCATGTGTATAAGTAAAAAAGGGTTTGTTATACTTGCGTGCATATCTTATCGCGAAAAAGGATGAGGTAATTGGTTGTAATGACTCTTGATTTAGTACAAAATCACATCGTTTTACTTCACGTGCAATTACTCTTGGATTAATCTTTGGAATCCCATAGTTAGAAAAATTAGAAGGCTTAAATTTGATAGTCGGAAATTGAATCAATCTAACACCATCATACGCGACTTCGCCAAGATTAGGAGCAATAATTGTTACATCAAATTTTTCACTTAAAAAGGGAATAATATTTCGTAAAAAAATGGATGCACCATCAACCATTGGATCGATAGTATCAGTCAATAACAATAGCTTCTTTTTCATATTATTCTAACCATTTTTACTTAAGTAGTACGACTCAGGGATTATCTGATAAGTTTTATTAATACTTTTTTTTAACACCCTATAAGCGAGAAATCACCAAACTTTAGTTTGAGGGATGTATCGTGTCATCTTTTTTTCCAAGACTTACTTGTTTACTCTTGGACAGGTGTGCTGCTTGCGGTGGGTGCCATGAATGTGCATCCTCACAAATGATATGGTGTGGAGGGTTCTCAATTATTTTTTCAACAGCTTAGGGTGATTCATGTACTATCGTTAAGCCTATATAATAGCGAATGTTACTCCATATACTTTCTTTCTCAGGGGCTTGTAGCTCAGCTAGGTTAGAGCAATCGGCTCTTAACCGATTGGCCGAGGGTTCGAATCCCTCCAAGCCCGCTGATATTACTTTTTCCGTTCTCTTCTCTTCTCAAGAACAAAGAAAAAAATCTCAGAGACAACCGCGCAGATTAAAATTCCAAACAAGATTTCATTTCGATATTTCAGGATTTGGTTTGCAGGAGGGGCTTGACTGCCGTAGTAACTCCATGTTTCTAATTGGAGATTTTCAGGTTCTTGGGACACTGGTGGAAGCAAGAGGATTACCAACGCGATATTGCCCCAAAAAACCAATGGTATGAGTAAACACCAAAACATCGACTTCTTTTTTTCCATCCGCTCAGCGTGATGTATCCTTAAGGATAATATTAACATTTTTGGGAATTGATATTTTTTGAGAGGTATCTTTTAAACCCGCACGTGATGTAGGCGTAGTCGAACAAACTACCAAATACTGGTGGTGTCACCTATAAAAAAGAAATGTCCTCAATGCAGTGCAAAAGCAGTTCGTTTGTACCAAAACAAAACCGTTGATGGGAAACGAAAATGGATACCTACTGCCTGGTGTTGTACCGAATGCAACTATCTCTACACCGTTGCTTCTGACACCCTGATGTACCCCATCGGTGGAAAAGATTACAAGAAATCTTATAACGGGAAATGCCCAAACTGTGACATGAAACTCACCCGGTTGTTCCGTCATAAAAACCCGGTGCATGGGAAACAAGAATGGATCTCAACCGCCTGGTACTGCAGCCGCTGTAAATATGTCTGGCTTGACAAACCAGAAAAACAGTAGCTTTTCGTTCCTAAACAGTTAAATATAGCTATCTATTTTAGGGGCAAGGTAGACAAATCAGAGGAAAATCCAATGAAACGCAGTTCACGAGTATGGAAAAAGCGAAGGAAAATGCGCTGGAAATGGCGCAAGAAACGAATGCGACGAGAAAAACGAATGCGAAGACAAAAACAGTAATACATATCGAAATGGGAGCATGGTGTAACCCGGCATCATTACGGGCTCCAGTTAGGTATGATTACAAGAGGGTCATCTGACGTATGATGAATAACTGGAGCGATGACCTACGAAGAGACCCGTCGATCTGGGTTCAAATCCCAGTGCTCCCATCCAAGTTAAAAAAAAAATAATGGAAGAGGTATGAAAAAATGGAACTAAGCATGAAAAACATCAATGCATATACCATCGTTGCTCTCATCGTCCTCATCGCAGGACTTCTTCTCTACATAACCTGGGGCCTTCGCTACGGCGTCTGGGCAGACATCGGCATCTATTCAATCACCATTGTCCTGGTCCTCGGTGGCCTGCTTGGGGCGATTCTTTCCCTTTCTATGGAAAAAACAGAAGAGAAAGAACGATAGGCTTTTTTCCCTAAAAATTGCGGAAAGTTTATATACAGCATCATGGTAAGTGATATCTGATGGAACAGGAAGAGATGCTTAAAAAATACTCAGGTGAATGGATTTTATTGTTCAATGATCAAATCGTTGACCATAGCGTGAACCTTGAAGACGTCCTGCGGGCTGCTGATGAGAAGTACCCTGCAGAGAAATTCCCTGCAGATAACATCAAGATATCAAAAGTATTATCTGGCAGTATCCATTTACGTTAACGCAATCATGCTGGAAACACCCTTTATCTTTGAATACAAGAACTACCCGTTGATCCCCATCAAATTTCTTTCAAAGGAACGAGAAACCCCACTTATTGATGCACTACTTGATTCCGGTGGAGACTTTATCGTCATTCCCTATGCTATCGCCAAGTATTTGAAACTCAAATTGGAGAAGGCAGGTTGTGTCGACACCGCAGGCGGGGAAACCACCCTCTGCAAATCAGTACTGACCATGGTTATTTATGATGAGGATAGGAAGTTCACCTACGAAAACCTCGAAATCCATGTGTCTGATCGCAATGACCTGCCGGTTCTTCTCGGGAGACACCCGATTTTTGAGGATCATGAGATCATCTTTAAAAAACATGAAAACAAGCTGATTTTACAACCCATCCAACAACACTAAGCCATCTTTTTTTCTTCGGAAGACCTTAAGAGAAACTTTAAATCGTCCTTACATGATTCTGATTCCGAGGAACGAAGTATGCCGTATATACATGAAGGATGGACGTTATATAAGAGGGATGTCACCCTCAAAGGCGGGCGAAAGCAAACGATTTATTTCTTTAGCAAGAGATCACCAAAAAGTGGTACTCCATGTGAATTACCGCAGGGATACGTCGTTGGTGTCAACAAACGAACCGGCCTTCCCTATCTGAAAAAGAAGTAACATACTTCTTTTTTTCTTTTTTTCATTTTCTTCTATAATTTTTCCTTGTACAAAACGATGAAATAGTATATACTTGTTCGTGTTAATAGGAATGGAACAAATGCATGGTTAGCCGTGAAGAAAAAGTCGTTTGGTTTTATGAACAGTCAAAAATGAAGGAATGGTGGAAGGCAAACCACACGCTTGCGTTCCACTATGGGTATTATGAAAAAGGGTTTCGTTCTCACGATCAGGCAATTCTTCATATGAATGATGTCGTCTGGGATATGCTCGGACTTGATGGAACCAGACCACTCCAAATACTTGACGCAGGATGTGGAGTCGGCGGTACCTCGATATACTTAGCTAAGAAATATCCAATGGTTTCCTTTACTGGGATTTCAATTGCACCCTCTGAAATACAGTTCGCAACGGAGTTAGCAGTACAAAACAAGGTGACAGAAAATACACGTTTTCTCCAGAACAACTTCTGTGACACCAAGTTCCCAGATGGTAGCTTCGATGGAGTCATTGCCTTGGAATCTATTAACTACGCTTCGGACACCAGAGAACTCTTTCAAGAAATGTATCGTATCCTCAAACCAGGAGGTCGTCTGGTTGTTCTCGATGGGTTTCGTACACAAAAACGTCTCTCACCGATGATGCAGAAAGCGTACCATCATTGGCTTTCTGGTCGCGCGATTGATGATCTCGTGTCTATCAATGACTGTGTTATGTTGATGGCTGAGCAGAAATTTCAACAGATTACCGCTACCGATATCTCCTCGCGTACTGCAGCATCAGAGCTCAGAGGAGTGGTGATTGGTCTTCCGTTCTTTTTTTCTATTCTGGTGAAATCGATTGTGTCGTTAAATCGCTATAAACGGTCAGACGATAATTTCTATATGGGTGTGTTGTTCTGCGGCGGTCTGTTGGCGGTTAGTGGACGTTCGAAGTATTATGCAGTGACTGCGAAAAAATAACAGCAACATTTAAAGAGAAGTGGGCCCGTTGAGATTTGAACTCAAGTCACTAGCACCCCAAGCTAGAAGGATACCAAGCTACCCCACGGGCCCAAGGTAAGCCGTAAATCCTATTTTGCTTGAAAAACTTATCCGTGCATGCTAGAAAGCCTTAATATACTTTATTAGATGCAATTCCCGTATGTCCGTTGATATGTTCACCTGGCTCGGGGTTGCTGCTGGTGCGATTACTTCTATTGGATTTATCCCACAACTTTTCCGAGGATATAAAACCAAACGACTCGATGATATCTCCTATTGGATGCCATTGGTACTGGCATTTGGTATGTCCCTATGGCTGATGTACGGTATCTTACGAGATGATCTTGCAATCATTATAGCGAACACGTTCGGTATAATGTGTAATCTTCTATTAATTCTTATGAAAAAATGGTACTCTTAAACAGAGAGAGAATTTTTTCAGCATAATACCTCAAATTCGTTTCCATCTGAAATCAGGATAAAATCACAACAACACTTTTCTTCTATTATTTTAATAAAATCTTCATTAATAATCTCCTTAGCTTATATTGTCTTAAGGGCGTATATTGTATCAAAAACATCAGAAAGACACTTTTAAAATAGGGTAAGTTTTGAACACCAGATTTCGGATTATTCGTATGAAGGATGTCATAGATTTCGTCTTCGAATTGTATCTCCAGGGCAGAACTAGAAATTGTACCTTTTAATGTATGAAAAACATTGCTATTTATTAGGAGAAACCTTATTATTTTTCGTTGTTCATATTCAAACGGCTCAAGTGTTTGTCGAAGATGAGAATTTATTTTTATTATTTGATTGTAATATTTCTTTATTATCCTCTTATTCGTAATTCGTCCCTTTGGGAGATGTTCATCGGTAATAAAAATAAGTGCTGCAACTCCTAAAGAAAAATTAAACGTTTCAAAGGCATAATACTCAATATGGTTTACCTTTTCATATAATTCTTTATAATATTCCTGCAGGTACGTAATAGGGACTTTCGCACCGTATCCACTTTTTATAAAATCTTTCTGCTCTCTCCCAATATACGCAAGGATGTTGATTTTTTCTTGTTTGACAATATCACCTGTATAAAAAAATTCATGCGCATTAATTATTTTTTCACCTATGATACTTTTATGGCCAAAAGGGGTTTTTACAAATAATTTGTACAAATCTCCATCATATTTTTTTAACCCAAGAGTCACCCCGTTTAGTGGTTTTCCCAGAGTGACATCGTATAAACTCAGCTCTTGTTCATTACAGAGTACCGTTGTTAATACTTGTTGAGTCTCTGTTGTTCCATATGCATTGTGAAGATACAGACCGAATTGTTTTTTCATTTCTTCTGCAATTTTTTTACTATACGGTGCACCAGTGGAGACAACAGTTCTTAACTCGGAAAACGCCAGATCCTTTACTTCCGGGACAACGGTTATCAATTCTAAAATAAGTCGAAAAGAAGAAGGACCTAATGTCATTACTTCTGGTTTCATTTTCATAAGAAACGGTAATATTTTTTGAGGTTTTTGTTTGATCCAATCGGTAGTAATAATGCAAATTGGATATCCTGTCCAGAATGCATTAAACAACGTCCTTATGCTGATTGTATGGGGGAGTATGTCAATGAAACTTCTTCCTCCGAGTTTTTCTTTTTGATACATCCCTGATTCTTGCCAGCTTTGACAATTTCTTAAAAAGGCGCCCTGTTCGTAGAGAACGAGTTTGGATTGACCAGAGGTCCCTGAGGTCGTAAAAATCACGCTCTCCGTTGAAAAACTGGTGTTTTTCATACACTTCTGTAGTAAGGTATCATCAGATGAATAATTTTCAGATATCATAGTGTCAAGATACGTTTGAATGTGAAAATCAGAAGATACATCATACAGAGAAAGACCATTGTGTTGAGAGATTCTTTTTATTTCCTGTATCTCTTGTTTTTGTCGGGTACACCCTCGGAGGGTTTGAATTTCATCCGCTGGATAGATTATAGCGTTGCAGTTGGTATTTTTAATCCAAGTTTCTAAGGCTTTCGATTCAACAAACATGGGGAACAAAACACGTACTCCATAGGATATCAGAGCAACAAGCAGGAGAGTGATGAAAAGTTCATTATTCACAGAAAGGGTAGTAAGAAGTACGGTATCACCTGGTTTGATGTTTTTTTCTTCAAATTCTTGATATAATGATGAGATAATATATCGCAATTTTTTTAATGAAATCTCTTCATACTTTTCGTTATTATGGCTAAGGATAATGAGGGAATTTTCATTTCTGTGAGGGAGTTGTTTAAAAATCATTTCTGCTATATTGTTTACAATAGGTTGAGACACCGACTTCTTTGAAGAAATTATGATATCGAAATCGTCTTTTTTTATCATCTTATTTTCTTCTTGAGTTCTTAAATACATCACCTATTAATAACTTATTATTATTGATTTATGCAACGAAACACTCCCTCGATAAAGAGAACTATACCGTGAAATATAGATTTGGAAAATTAATAAAGACTGTGGAGCCGTATCCTTTTATATAAAAGAATAATATCAAGAATACGCGTACAAAAAAGTGATTGGTTGAATACGATGAAATCCTCTCTTATATTCCTGAATTGTAGGAGAAAACTTTTATGTTATGTATTTAGTTTCTTAGAGTTTTTTACGGTGAAAAATACTCTTGTGTATCGATTTTATACAAAATGGATAGGAAATATCTTCAGTGATGAATGTGCAATGGCGAACGTTTCTTCTAATGAAACCGTTTTGCATATTGGATGTGGTTCGCTTCCTACGATGTCGATTCTGGTCGCAAAAAATGTACATGCGAAGGTCATTGCTATTGACAATAACATGAGAACGGTACAACGTGCGCAACGGTATATCAATCAACAAAAATTAAGTGATTTGATCACTATTAAACATGGAGGCGGGCGAAGTTATCCGTCTGAGACGTTTGATGTTATTTTTATTGCTATTAACGTCACATCAATTGATGCCGTGTTTCGGCATCTCGCGTCAACGTCAAAACCATCTGTTCGAATTGTCTGTCGAGATCTTGGCAATGGTGTTATCCGCATGTTGAAGAGCGATGAATTTTCACATATTTTTACGATCAGATCAATAATGAAACATTCGATAAATAATTCGTTATTAATTGCAAAACATAAATATCCCACTGACATTCTTACAAGTCATTGAACGAATTGAAGATGAACTATTTTAAGTCCTAATACCTTTGATGACAAAAACAATGAACGTGGTTCCTTCGGTTCAAAGACAGCACAAATATGTACGCGTGGGTCCATCTTCTCAAGTTCATGAACGCGCCAAATCGACCAGTGCAATGATGGTTTTGAAACTGTTGCTTGAATTAAACGATGCTTAAATTTCGTAAAAAAAGGTCCCGCTATTTCACAGACCATTTCAGCATTTGGAAAATGATCCGCGACAAGGTTAAAAAATTTCTTTACTTCTGATTCTTTGAGATACATGAGGACTCCTTCGACGATAAAGAGAATAGGTCGATGTTTTTCACGAATCATATTCACCCATTGTTCATCGGCTAATGATGCAGAGATAAAACGATACCTTTCAGTTTCCTGAATCAATTGTTTTCGTAATATTGTCACCCTTGGTAAATCGATTTCATACCAGATAATCTTCCCATTATCCATACGGAAAAATCTGGTATCCAGTCCAGCACCAATATTGATCACTACGGCATTTGGATGGGAGGCGAGAAATGAGGCTACTTCATTATCAAAAATGTTGGTTCGTGCAATGGTATATTTCAATGGTTTTTTCCACTTCTCAAATCGAGAGAAATCATAATCGATACAATGTAAAAGTTCTTTTGCTTTTGTATCGCGTTCAATCACTTGAGCACGTGACCACAGTGAGATGAGTAATGTTTCAGATGATCCCTCTAAATTAGGTTTTACTTTATCCATTCAAGTTCATCTCAGTCACAATATTCGAATCACGATGCTCTTTTTTTCCTTCCTTTCAATATTTCAGGGAATATCTCGTGAAGAATCCTAAATAATACTCCTCATGGCTACAATATGGCCATTTAAGTTTATAATATGACGCCCTTCTCCTTTGTCTTTTCTGTTATTCAGTTTCTTATAGGGTTTCAATCATTTATTTTAAGCGGTAATAATCTCAGGATAGGACAACAATCTTTTTTTTAACAATATTTTAAATACTATGATAATACATTCATCTCTAAAGACAGGAGCCAACCTGCTCCAACACTTTAAGTGAACGGATATGAATCCACGAAAGACAAAAAAAACTATCATCGATACGCTTGCAATTTTCTTTGTAAAAAAGATATCAAATTTATTCTGGGAGATTGCAGATACCTGGTCATATAAAAGCGATAAAATTGCTCAGTACTACAATAAATCCATTGAAGAAGAATATAAAAAAGAATGTGAGACCTGCGGTATTGCATCAAATTCAAAGGTGTTGCATATCGGATGTGGCTCATATCCTCTAACCGAAATCGTGCTTGCACAATGTTGCCAAGGTGCTATTGTTGGCATTGATAAGAACCCTCAAGCGGTACGACGTGGCTATGAGATAATGCAAAAGCATCATCTTGAAAAAAAAATAACCATTGTCCAGGGGAATGGGACAAACTATCCTGTCAATGATTTTGATCTAATTTTTATATCAAGTTGCTCCTTTCCAAAAGTACAGATCTTAGAACATTTATTTAAAAATACGAAACATCACAGTACGATTATTGTTCGAGAGATAAGTATCGCTGCTGCTGATATCCTCCAATGTATCAATGCACACCCAGATATTGAGATAATCAAACAGATATATCATACCCCGTTTCCCTTTTATGGACCATTTGGGTGGACAACGTTCCATCTGCGAAAGAATTAAGAAAACGTTTTTTAGCTGCAAACATCTACCAGGTATCAACCTCGAAGGGTGGTTAATGGAACAAACAGCAGAATCAAAAAAAGAATTTTTTCTCACCAGGCCGGTTCAGTTTCTCATCCGCTGGCGTCCATTTCCTCCCTATGAACTGATCTGTTATGTCCTGATGTTTGCAGGAGCAACAATGTTTGCCTGGACAACGATGTTTACCGATGACAGTCATCCGTTTACTATTGAGATCATCAAACGTATCTTTCTAACCATTGCTACCTTATATTCAGGTTTTTTCGCTGCGCTTATCTGGAATGATATCACCGATAAGGACATCGATATCGTCGTCCATCCCACCAGAGCTATTCCGAGTGGACGCATAAGCTCAAAAAATTTCTTTGCGATCGCCCTTGTTTTTTCTGCACTCACCTTTCTCTTCGCTGTTCTCACAAGTCCCTGGTGTCTTCTTCTTGTCGGAGTGACTGCGTTGTTTGTCGCCGTCCATAATAAATATCTCAAGAAAATCATCAAACTGCCTGCGTATTCAGAAATCTTTACTCCTGTTCAGTGGCTTGCTGTCCCGCTTTTCGGGTTCTTCGCAATCTTTACTGCGTTGCCAGCAACCGGGGATATCAACTTTTCAGTTCCCGTGCTCGGGTATCTCTCTATTCACCGCGTTCAGCTCCTCCCGATGTTTCTGCTTGTTTTATTCACGTATTTCGCTGATGATGCGCACGACCTTGCAGAAGGGATTCATGATGTGGAAGGGGACCGTAGGCTCGGGGTGAAAACCTACGCAACCTCGTTTGGCGAGAAAAACGCAGCAAAAATCTCCTTTTGTATGTTATTTATCTCAGGGCTCCTTGGGATCCTGCTTTGGTTCTTGACTATTCTTTCGCTTATCTTTCTCATTCCCTTCGTCATCCTCTGGTTCTATACACTTGACCAATCCTACCAACTTATAAAAACAACGGATGATCTTCAAAGAAAACACATGGGAAAAATCATGGGTAAAAAAGGATATGACTACCTTTTGTTCTCCTTTGCGTTAATCTTTCTTGACGTATTCCTACAACTGATAAACGCGGAATATCTCCACTGGGTTAACTCAATAGTTTAGTGAGCAAAGCCATTTGTGCCCACAAACGATTCTCCGCTTCATCAATGACAACGGAATTCTGTCCATGCGCAACGTCTTTCGTGACTTCTTCTCCGTAATAAATAGGCATGCAATGCATGAAAATCACATCAGGTTTTGCTTTCTTCATTATTTCTTGGGTAACCACGTAGTTGCGGAGATCCGTACGTCGTTGTTGTCGTTCATGTTCGAACCAAAAAGAAACATGGGTGTCGGTTGCAATCACATCAGTTTGTACGACCGCATTGAGATCCTCGGTAATGGTGACAGTATGGTTTTTCTTCCAAGCGATATCTTTTGATCGTGTGGCATAATACTCATTTGGCCAATATTTCTTCGGAGAGATCACTGTTACATTCATTCCAGTTAGTGTGCATCCTAAAAGATATGAATGCGCGAGATTATCGTCTCCATCACCAACAAACGTAAAGGTGAGACCTTCGAGTCGTCCTTTTTTTTCTTTTATTGTCATAAGATCAGCAAGGATCTGACAGGGATGTTCCTCTCGGTCAAGCCCGTTAATGACCGGTACTGTTGCATGCGCAGCCAATTCTTGTAAATAGAGGGTGTTGATTGGCCGGTACATTATTGCATCGACATACCTGGATAACACCCGTGCGATATCTCCAGGGGATTCTCGTTGCCCTATCCCCATCTCACCGCCTGTAAGAAAGATCGCATGGCCACCTAACAACGTCATTCCAACCTCAAAAGAGAGTCTTGTTCGTGTTGATTGACGCTCAAAAATCATGGCAAGTGTTTTTCCTTGTAAATTATTGAACTGCTTTCCTGCTTTTACATCATGCTTCAATTTAATTCCAAGATCGATGATTTCCTCAATTTCCTCTGCGACATCAAGCATAGAAAGAATATTCTTTTTCATAAGATGGACGCTAGGAAACCAGCTGGAGTTTATTAAAATTATCTTATCGTGGTATCCGCTATCCTTCTGAAGCAATCCGACAAAAAGTCGAAAAAAACCATCCATTTGTTATTTTATTGCGGTGGTGACATATCGATAGGGATATTTCTTTGGGAAAAAAACCTTTATCTCATGGAAACCCACGTCCTGTATCGCAAGTTGCATTTTATCGGCAGTAAGATGATGGGTTTTTCCAACCAATATTTTTTCGATTTTTATGAATAGATCTGATAAGAACGTATTTGGATGCCATATCTCAATAATAAATATTCTCCCTTGTTTTTTCAAAATTCGAAAAACCTCCCGCAATGCGACCTGTTGTTTGGTTTCATAAATGTGGTGTAACGTATTTACGAGAATCGCAAGGGTAAACGTCTCATCTTTCAATGGAAATGTTGTCACATCCCCTTGGACGACAGACAATGTTGGATCCTTTACTTTTTGAAGCATACTGCGAGAGAGATCGATAACCATGATATCATCGTTCTGTTTCTTGCTCCGAAGTACCTTGCCAATTAATCCGGTTCCCCCGCCAACGTCTATTATTTTTTCCTCCGGTTCAAGAGTTAAATACTCATTTATGATATCACACGCACTTGAGTAGTCCTCCCAGATATGTTTCTCAACAAAATTGTATAACATTGCAGTTTTATCAAAGGAAGCGCGAGTCATTTTCTATCCTGCTGCTTGGAAAGGATATGCTTTTTAAATAACTTCGCTGTTTTCATCAACCGTCTCCCTGTGTTTTTCAATGTATCGTTGAATCAAATTTAGGATAAGATGAATCGCTTCATGTTAAAGGTTTAAATGTAATGATTATCATTCCTTGTCCATTGCGAGGCTGTATAGGTGACGTCATCATCCTTGTTGAAAACAAAACTCTTCGCACATCTTGAGACCATGAGACCGTATACGGTGACATGGTGCGGGCTGGTAAGCCTCGTAGGCACGTGCGTTACCTTAGGGAATTTTCCATCGATATCAATAGCGCTGTTGGTACTATTCATCCCGATGATGGGCTGGATCGCAGGATTATACCTCTCAGATTATCTCGATAGAAACTTGGATTCTATCCAGAAACCTCATCGTCCCATTCCTTCAGGCAGAATCAAACCAAAAGAAGCGATCATCGTCGGCGCTCTCTTTGCATTAGCAGGTTTTTTTCTGACCTTTTTCTTAACTTTCTATAATGTCGTCCTTGTTTTTGTTGTCGCTGTCTTGGTATTTTTTTATACGAACGTTTCAAAATCACATGGCTTCAGCGGCAATGTGAACAGAGGGTTGGTTACCATGGCTACTTATTTTTTTGGAATATTTGCTACCGGTGTTCCAATTTCCTCGCTTCCGCCTTATGTGTGGTTGCTCTCCATCGTCTTCCTTGTGCACGACACGAACAGTAATCTTGTAGGCGCGATTCGAGACATCGAAGGAGATAAAAAAGGGGGCTACCGGACAATTCCGGTAAAATATGGAGTAAAAATCTCTGTTTATATCTCTTTGCTATTGACCGTTGTATGGCTTCCTCTGTCGTTGATCCTTCCGTTGTACTATCGTTTTCTGACCATCCAATTTTATCTCATCATGATTATCGATACAGCCATTCTCCTCCTTATGTACCTGTATTTATTTCGATCCATTTTGTCATATTCACGGGAAAAAGGGTTACGGTTCCATGAATTCTTTGTCATCGAACGAATCACTCTCGCCTCCGCGTTCATATTTGGAATAGCGAATATTTCCACAGCAATCCTGGTGTACCTCGTTGCACTGGTTATCACCAGTGGTTCTCAGTATCTTCTAAGGAAACGATATGAGTTCCAGGTGAAGAACGCATGAAATGTCTCGTCACGGGAGCTGCAGGATTCATCGGAAGTTCTTTAGTACGACGACTCGTTTCCGAGGGTCATGATGTCCGCGGCGTTATCCATCATACTCAACCGACATATTTTAACAAACGAGTGGAATACATTTCTGGTGATATCACCAACCCTGAATTTCTCAAACCTGTCATGGACCAGGTCGATGTCGTATTTCACTGTGCCGCTTTTGTAAAAGACTATGGACCTAAGAGTGTGTTCAATCAAATAAACGTCGAGGGAACAAAAAACCTTATTGCAGCCAGTGAAGCATCCTCGGTGAAGAAGTTCATCTTTCTCTCCCACATCAAATATGAATCAGGAAAAAACATAGGGTACTATCATGAAACCAAGGCGATAGCAGAACAAAGTCTCATGGAGAAATATACACATGATCACTTTCCCGTTGTCATCATTCGTCCTGGAAACGTCTATGGACCTGGTGCAACAACCTGGGTATTACGGCCTCTTCAAGCAATTCAAAAAAACCGAATTGCACTTATTGATAAAGGAACAGGTATCTTTCTGCATACCTATATTGAGAATCTCCTCGATGCCTTAGTTGTCGCATTACAGGAACCCCGTGCGGTTGGTCAGATTATTGATATCACTGATGGGAATAATACGACTACTTGGGGTGATTATTTAAACGCCCTAGCAAAAATGACTGGTAAACCTCCTATTAAGAAAAACATGTCCAAACGAACCGCATTAGTTGTAGGCAAACTCATGATGGTAGGATACACACTTTTTAAAATCGAACCGTGGGTGACACCCGTAGCTGTTGAAATATTTGCCAATCAAAATACAGTATCCCTGGAGAAAGCGAAAGCTCTCCTAGGATATGAGCCTATGGTTGATTTCACTGAAGGATTAAAACATGTTGAACGGTGGCTGAAAGCCGAAGGGTATATCACATGAGCTTTCCTCTTTTATTCCGTTGCACAGGGCGGGTAAGGATATGAGACGGATAAAGAACATGCAAGTACAAAAACACGAATCAATAGTGGTCACCATTGTCTCCTTTTTTTTAAAAACTTTTAGCAGAAACATGAACGCATTCGCACTAAAATTCATCAGCGATTATCTGTTTATCATCGTTGAAAAAATTATTGTAAAACTCCCCTCGCTTCTTCTACCGTATATCACCTATTATGAGGATATTGTTGATAACGAAATAAATCTTGCTAAAATCACCAAACAAGATACCGTTCTCCATATCGGCTGCGGGCCACTTCCCTCAACCTCTTTGCTTGTTGCCCAGAGAACAGGAGCTCACACAATCGGGATTGAAAAAAATATACTTTCCGTTCAAGACGCACAGTATTGTGTTCATGCAGTACACCAGGAGAATCAGATTCAGATACATCATGCAAACGCGCTGACATACGCAATGCAATCCTCTCACATTATTATTGTCTCCCAAGGTATTGAACCACGATATGAGGTATTAGAACATATCGCGAACACCATGGGACCTGATACTCGAGTAATCTTCCGTACGTTCTCCTCTAAGGATGGAGGTATTACGACACAGGACGCGGTCCTGAGCACTCTCTTTACTGTTGGGAACATTGTTTCACATCCTGCGCATGGCATCCTTATCTCGGTCCTCCTCAGGAAAAAAACAGATATGTAAAAAATACATGCAGAGAATACTTTTTCTGGTTCTGAGAAAAGCAAGGTTGTTATAAATATTTATTAAATAGGGGGTACATACAAATTACAAAGGAAACTAGAAACTGAACTGAGGGATATCCCATCATTGAACGATTCGCTCCCTATGTAAATTCCATGTTACGTGAGAAAGACACACCATCACAGAACACCCTCAAACCACCTCTTCATCGATTTGTGAGATCTATCCTTGAACGTTATGAATGGCTGAAATTAAAACAAGCGCTTCTCTATGCTTATGACGCATCACCGTTCTACCATCGACTCTTCAATAAATATCATGTGAAACCCCGTGATATAACCTCATTTGCTGACATGACGAAACTCCCTATGACTACTCCTGGTGACCTTCAAGCAAACCCACGTTCCTTTTTTTGTGTCCCTGACGAGAAATTCATCAAAGTATTTACCACATCAGGTACCACCAGTGCACCAAAGAAAGCGTATTTCACGCAGCGAGACATTGATTCAATCATCAACTCTTCAGTCACCGGTATGCGTCTTCTCTACCACATCGCCCCTCATGATATTGTCCGGCTCACTTTTGAAGAAGGATACGGCACCGAGATATGGGGAAACCGGTACTGCCTTGAACACACCTTTGGAAAAATCGGTGCACTTACCCTAGTAACCGGACGATTAAAAATCGAGGATGAGCTGAAAATTCTCCTCGAATATAAACCAACTGTTTTTATGGACGTCTCCTCACGCATCAATTACCTTACCACAGAATTAAAAAAACTCCATGACCTTGATACCCTCGGGATCAACCGTATTCTCCTTGGCGCAGAGCCAACCCCAAATACTATGAGAAAAAAGATTGAAAAAACCTGGAACACCGATGTCTACATGGGGTACGGGACTACGGAGTTTGGGATGAACATGGCTGGTGAATGCGAAGAAAAACATGGAATGCATCTCACTGAAACTAATTTCCTCACCGAAGTAATTGATCCAAAAACAGGGGAACACCTTGAGGACGGTGAAATCGGAGAACTCGTATTCACTACCTTTAACCGAGAAGGAATGCCATTCATACGATATCGATCGAATGACCTTGGTCATATCATCCCTGATCGGTGTCCATGCGGGTTACCGCTTAAAAAAATAGAGATAAAAGGTAGGACTGATGATATGCTGCCGATCGGTGCAGGAGATAATCTCTTCACTAGGATGTTCGACGATATCCTTTTCGGTCAACCTGAGGTCATTGAATATCAGGCTATCTTTGAACGAAAAGAAGGGAAAGACCATATCACCATCATCGCTGAAACCACTACGATTACTGATACTCTTCGAAAAAAAATCTTTACTGGGCTTATGGAACTCCCAGAGATCAACAATGGTGTACATATCTCAAATACGGTCGCACCACCTCTCGTTCAACTCGTGAAACCAAATACACTTGACCGGAATTCATTAAAAGCAAGACGACTCATCGATAAAAGAAATCTCTACGACTAATCCGTCCTATCATATTACAGTCTTTTTTGATTCACTGGTTTTGAATTTTCTATTCGTCTACAACTAAATCGGAGTATTGGCTTTGGGATGAATCGAAGTAGCGCGACCATCTTTTTCCCTAGATAATGGGAATCTACTTCAATAGAGATACCAACACCTTTAGGTGGTTTGAGGATATCGATTCGCAGGGAGTTATGACCGAAAATTGATACTTGCCGCTGCGGCTCAATTTTACACTTTCCTGTAAGAGCTACTTTCTCGTTACCGTTAGTATAGTATCCCTCTGTTCTTCCAGGGGCTTCGCAGGTGACAAACCCCAGCCAATGCTTCCCGCTAGCGAACCGAGAGATAAATTCCTCACACTCAGAAGTCATCGTGAACCGAAGATGAAGTGTTTCCCTTCCTTTTTTCGCAATGATTTCTAACTCAGTTGGATACACAAAATCATAGGTTTTAGCAGTTTTTATTTTATTATACCGAAACTGTATATTACTGAACTCACTGTAGGTTTTATCGTCTTTTGAGAGAATGAGAATACCGGTTGCCGGCCCTTCCATCATCCAAAAAAGAATATTACCATAGAAAATCGTCCACCCATTATCCAACACCGTCCACGCCCAATCATATCCAAGAGGATTGTTTTCGGTACTAAAAATAAGTGTTGAGGGAATAAAGGGTTTTTGATTCTGTAACCACCATTCAATAAGTCGTGCATACGTGGAAATTGTTTTTATATGGTTTTTACGGAGGGATAAAGGGTTTCGAAAAGAGAAATCACCCCAGACGTGCTCGAAATATCCAGTTCCTTCAATGGTGAAGAGTTTCCCATGAATCTTGATTGTTCCGGAAATCCTAGTTTTTGGGATGAATCCATATCGAAAGAACCCTAGGCCCATCGGGAGCCACCCGTTGGTCGCCTCTTGTGCGACCCAATGAGGAAGTGATGTAGCATGAATTGTGAAATTGATGTCAATATCTTTATCTGGATCCCGCAAATGCACATCATAGGATGGATACGACCCTTTCATTGAGGAATCCTCGTGACGTACGTCAAATACATCTTGACGTGACTGTAACCGAGAATCAGGGTATCGTACGATATAGACGTAATGACGGTTTGCCTCTTCATCAAATAGGTTGATATAACAAAGAGAACCTACGTGTGTCTGGTCGAGGACTCCTTCGCTGAGCGAGGTTTTTAAACTCCAGTGTTTCTGATCTTCTTGCGAGGTGAAAAACCCTATAATAGACCACCATTCAAGAGTTTGAGATGTATGTCCTCGTTCATCTTCAGCAGTCCATGGGTTCTGCGCATGGTTTTTCTGTGTCATAGTCGCAACAGCTATTCGATTCCATTCTTAAATAGTTTTTAGATTACCATACATCATTTCCTGGAAATCAAGACCCGAAAAGATACAGCTCTGACAGAGTGACCGTAGTGAGATATTTATATAGCATGCCTATTAGCCATGTTATTATCTTATAAAAAAGGGGTAGTGATTATTGATTATGGGAGCCATCGTAAGCAAACAAACTACAAAAAGACGTCCGAGCAGAAAGAAAATCTATATTACGACGACATGGACTTGTGCACGAAGAAAACTTGATGCACGGAGATACTCTGATTATTTTGTAAAAAATAACCATATCATTGTCAATGACCCACGAAAAGCAGATGTTATTATTTTGGTCACCTGCGCGGATACCAATAGCCGAGCTACAGAGGCGTTAAAAGAAGTCAATAGACTCATGAATTACCCTGCTGAATTAATTGTAACTGGATGTCTCCCCGGTATAGATAAAGAAAAATTAGCGGAAATCTATCATGGAAAAACCGTTGTTACCAAAGAGATGGAAAAAATCGATGAGCTATTTCCAGAGCATACAATAAAATTACACGACATACCAGATGCTGATATTTTATGGGAAAATGTTGACGAGAGCAAACCATTTATTACCTTAAAAAAATGGACTGGAAAATCACAGGCTATTTCCCGAACCAATAAATTCATTAAAAAGACTATTCGAAATAGCTCTATTTGGGATAGCCCCGTGTTTTCATGGTATGGCACTTCCGTGGAAAATCCCTTTTTTATCAGAGTATCCACCGGTTGTTTAGGGAAATGTGCCTACTGTGCGATTAACAAAGCAATAGGAACAATGCATAGCAAACCACTCGATGAACTCATCTCGGAGTTTAAAAAAGGTTTACAAGAAGGATATAAAAATTTCATCATTGATGCTGATGATCTCGGGTGTTATGGGGTAGACATCGGGACAAGTCTTCCTGAGCTTGTCAATAAAATACTCAGTATTCCTGGAGAGTACTCCGTTGATTTGCATTTTATTCATCCCCATTGGGTCATCAAATATATCGATGAGCTTGAAAAAATTTTACAAACGGGGAGGATAACACGGATTGGTTCCTCGATCCAGTCCGGAAACCCTCGTGTGACGCAGCTCATGCATCGATATTCCAATATTGAAAAAATAAAAGAAGCATTTTTCCGGTTAAAAAAAGCGTATCCCCCGTTATTATTAGAAACGGAAATTATTGTCGGGTTCCCAACTGAAACATTCGAAGAGTTTCTCGACTCTCTTCGCGTTATTGAAGAAGTGCGTTTCGGATGGGGGGTTATCTATCCTTTCTCCTGTAAAACGGGAACCGAGGCAGAAAACATTAACCCAAAAGTACCGAAAGAAGAAATTCTCAGACGGATGGCGTATGCGAAAAAATATTTACGAAAATATAAGTACACCGTCCGATACGCGAGATACCTTAAAAGATTATCTCAGGATATTCTCGTGTTTAGCAATATCGACTCCATGCCAAACCCCATTCGAAAAAAATAGGGATTGACGTCTGGTGGAGGGACAAGGATTACCACTACGTCTTATACGATACTTCTTGGTCCTTTCCCTTTATACACCGCTTCTGTGAAGTTTATCTGGCGCATGCGAGGTTGTGAAGCAACTTCTTCGAAGTAATGGCCGGAAAGACCAGCGATTCTTCCATAGATAAAGAATGCTTTTGCCATCGCGGGGTTAAGACCCATATCTGCGACGATTGCCCCGATCACACCATCGACATTGATAGGAAGACTCATCCCTCTGACCTGTTCAAATATCATACTTACCATCTTGGAAAGCTGTACATGCTTCCCAGCGATACCGGTCTGAGAAGAAAAATTCCAAAGAACATCACGTCGGGGGTCCTTCGTATGAAGCCGATGCCCTAAGCCTTCGATTCGTTTTCCCTCTTCGATGTACTTTCTCATTATCTCTCTGGTCGCTTGGGCAACATCGATGTTCTCCTTTTTTGATTTCATGATACACTCGGTAAAGAGTTGCGCAGCCTTCGCACCAGCTCCACCATGCACATCGGTAATCGCACCAACACCCTGAGCCACCGCAACCTCATAGGGTGCTCTCGTGGATGCCGCGATAAGAGTCGCCTGGGCAGATGGCGGAGTAACCCCATGGTCCACACAGGCGACAATCATAGCCTCAATCATACGAGAATGCTGTTCATTCACCGTTGAATTCCCCGTAACAGCACGATAAATTATGTGGGAAAATGGTTCATTTCCATGAAGATGCCCCAAGGCTTTTTCCGTGCCTAATATTGCGCTTAGGTATCGAGCAGTCCTTCCCAGACAGAAGATAGTTTTTTTCACTGCTCCATCAGTTCCTCCTTCGGGATACTGTGCGAGTTCCTCGTCAAGAACAAAATACTTGACTAATGTTTTTGAGATATCCTCATTCTTCAGGTGCGTCACCTTTGGTACAGGCTTCTTTGCAGCTTCTACCGCAATCTTTCGCATCTCTTCTACTGTTTTTTTGTCCGGGAACTCTCCTTTTACTAGAAGATACGCGGTCTCAAGGAAACCCTTTCGTTCCACAATGTCTTGTAAAGGATATCCTGAAATTAAAAGATTATTTGGCATCACTTTGGTAATGAGTGTTCCCCAGCCAGGTTTCTTGGATGGTGCATCCCATATCGTCTTCATTTTTTTATAATAATTCTCAACATCAAAGTAGGTTTTTTTCTGCAGTCTTTTTTGAACTTCGGCAATGAGATCGTACTGGCTGTTCATCACTGGCACACCCGCACTTTCAAGAGCATGTTTCTTTGACTGGAACGTTCCATAGACTTGCCCTGGTGACACGATTGCTCCGGCATGTCCCATGGTTTTTCCTTCAGGAGCATGTGCCCCGGAGATTAATGCGATGAGGGGCTTTGGGTAGTTCTTTGGGTTTTTCTTGATATCCTCAGCGAGTAATTCTTCTTGGCATCCACCAATTTCCCCGGCGACTACAACAAGGTCCGTGTTTTTATAGGCCATTGCGAGAGGTACAAGGTCGCGGAATGTCGAACCAATTGCACCATCCCCACCGACACCGATGACCGCGTTTTGTGCAATACCAACGCTTGCTAACGCATCGGAGAGATGATACAGGATAGCTCCACTCCGAGAAATAATCGTCACGCCTTTTGGTCCAAATGCCTCTGGAGAAACCTCTTCCGGGTAGAACACATCGGGAAGCATCCCTGCTTTGATTCCTTCTGGCGGAAAAATAACACCCGGGGTGTTCCCTCCAATAAGGACTGTTTTGTGTTTCCGTGCAGCGACAAGGATATCACGGATGTCTTTCAATGGTATCCCTTCACTGATGAGGACCACCACAGGGATATCTGCTTCTATTACTTCTATGGTCGCATCCTTCGCGGTTGAATAATGTCGCCAGATGCTTGCGACCGCAATACTTGGATGTTCTTTGAGGCATTCTTTGATTGTGTCATAGACTGGTATCGTCTCCAAGAGCCGTGTTCCCCCGCGACCTGGTGCGATACCCGCGGTAATCGTCGTCCCATACTGCTGCATTAACTCTGCATGTCGTGTCCCTTGCCCTCCAAGACCGACCACAGCGGTCTCTATAATACCCGTGTCTCTAATTTTTTTTGCAAGATCTGGACGTTTGTTCTCAATGATGTAGTACAGCATCCCTTGATCCGGGGGGACTAACTTCATGGTTTCCACCCCTTGGATTCACACGTTTTTTGGATTCCTTCGCGGATCACATCAGCCATGATCCGTTGATTTCCTATGATAATGTGTACGTCTTTTAATGCATCAGCGTGTTCATGTTTTTCTTTTTCTAAAAACGTGCGTGCGCTCGGGAGATCAGTTCCGACCATTCTTCCATAGATAGGGATCATCCGCAGTCCTTTTTCATGGCGTTCCACCACTGCTTTAATAAGACCGCGAATGAAGATGTCACAGCTGGATATCCCGCCGAACCGTGAGGTAATGATAAGGTCGACAACAGGGTAATCCATGAGCAGATGGAACATTTCTGTTACTCTGTTTTGTGTTGGCCCTCCGCCGCTATCCATGAAGTTCACGGGAATGATATGGTCATTGAAAAATCGTTTTCCAATAGTGGCAACCTCATCAATGGAAAATATGCCGTAGCCAGCGCCACCTGGGACAAGACCAACATAGAGTTTCTGAGGATCTTTTATGAAGTTCTCAGGTAGGAGATCGATATAGGGGAATCCAGCAGCCTGGGCTCTGAGCTCGTTTTTTGTCCGCTCCGCAACATCATGTCGTTTTTCAGAAATCCCCAGCATCTGCAATAAATCATTTTGTCTGAACAGCGCATTGTCATCTAGGATGAGTTTCGCGTCAGCAGCAATCACACCCTTTGACGTGAGGAGCAGCGGATTGACCTCGCATAACCTCGCGTCACACCGTTGATAGGTCTCATACACCTTGGAGATGATATCAGCAAGGCTATCCTGAAGTTCGTTTCTTTTCTTCGTATCTATTTTTTTCTCTAAATCATTACAAAGAGCAGAAGCTAGCTCTTGTGCAATTTTTTTCGGTAGCGTCTTCGCGTTATCAACGATCTCTCGCTTCACGATAGATTCTGGTTTTTCACGAGCAACTTGTTCAATGTCAACACCGCCAGAGGCACTCACCATGACCACGTTGTTAAACGTTGCAGGGTCCATGGTCGTACCAATGTAACAGGCACCGAGGTCATCCACCGCTTCTTCTAAAAGAATACTTTCCACAGGTAATCCTTTGATCTTCAGATTAAACAATGTTTTTACGAGTGATTTTGCCTCCGCCATGCTCTGAGCTTTCTTAATACCACCTGCTTTTCCTCTGCCACCAACCAAAACCATGGATTTCAACATGAGCGGAAAATTCACCGGTACATGGTCAAGCTCTTCCGCAGAATGAATGACGCCATATTGTTTCGGAATAGGAATTTTCATGGTATCAAAGATTTTTTTCACTTCGTTCTCGTACAACTTCATGTTCCCAATAGCTCCTATTTGCTCAGTGCCTTTTTAATTTCAAAGTCGATAAAATCACAGTGATGAATGATAATTGCCTCCGGGGATCGATTCATGGTGTCGCCTTCATGAGAATGAGCAGCGATAATATGCACCACCTCTTCGGGAAGCATGCATTCTTCAGCAAGTTGCGCGCCAGCCGCAGGATGTCGCATTTTCTCCCCAAATTTACTTTTAACGATTTTCCCGTCTTTCATTTCATATTCAAGGAGTTTTCCGACATCATGCAGAAGAGCACCAGCGATGAGATGGTCTTTGTTGAGATGCTCCTCTCGCGTATTCCCGACATTTCGGACCAGTGTGGTAATCCGTTTGGTATGATCAACAAGTAACCCTGAGTTTTCAAAAATAAGAGTAAACGGGATCTCCTGGAGTCGTTGCCATTTCCCACGATCAGCGGCGGTTTTCCATACGTTCACGACCTTGTTTCTGAGGTCTTTATCTTGTATCCATGTAAGTTCTGAAAAACAGTTCACAATATCGCGTTTTTCTATCATAGAATGCCTCCGTACTGGGTTCGGTGGTAATTGTTCACAGTATTATAAAAATATGCGTCTACATCAAATGGGTACTAACTGTAAAGATAACTATTAATATCCTCCTGTCAGAAGCACTCTATAGCGATATCGTTTGGTGAAGAATGAAATTCAGAAAGATTGATACGATTATCATCGTAGCACTCATCGTAGTTTCTACGCTTTTTTTATACAAGGCAGATTATATCAGTTCATTTCTGCCTTCTGATGATCAGACTCCACCAGATACCGGTGACAATACGACAACCACACTACCGCCGGTGAAACTCCCAACTCCACCAAACTCTCTTATTCCCGCGTATCGACGGGATGTCTCATCAGAGGATGAAGGAGTGCATTTCAACGAACTCCGTATCTCCCGAGAGTGGTGGTATTTTAACGCTGTTTTTAACGATAGCTTGAGTCAGTTGAAGGATTGGTCGATTGCGGTCAGTTTCAACCATATGGCCCGTGGCGACCTTCTTGGGACCAATAAACCAGATTTGCTTGTCGTCAGTGTCCTTGGCAACAAGAGTGAAACCTATGGTGGGATGACGAACAAGGAGCATTATCTGGGGATCCTCAAAGAAGGGACTCTTATTGCTGGCTCCCCTGGGGTGAAGATTCAGTTTGAGGACTCCTGGGCAGAAGGGTCGTATCCGCGTTGGCATGTCCATGCAGAGGATTCGGATATTGATACGGCGCATGAAATCGTGGTAGATTTGGATTATACCGCTCGATCCCTGCCGGTTTGGGTACTGGGGTCACGGGCGTTTGATAAATCAGAAGGTGAGGTTGCCAACTACGTGTTGCTTGGTTGTGATGTGTCTGGGACGGTGACGATCGATGGACAGACCTACACCGTGAAGGGAACAGGTTCCCACGAGCACTCCTGGACTCCGAATGCAATCACACGACTCGCGATTGGCGGCTGGGACTGGTTCTCTCTTACCTTGGATAATGGATGGAACATCTACGCAGCAAATTATCTCCCAAGTCCTCAAATCGTTTCTGGTGCATTGTCAAAGCTTGACCCGTTTGGTACTCTCTTGATCACCACTGACCGAGGAGAAACTATCACGGAGCTGAAGGACGTGAATCTGAAAATCACCCAGAAAGACGAAAAGGTGTTCCCCTTGGTTAAATTACCGTCTGCGTTCAGTGTTAAAGCAGATCCAAGTTTAAATCCGCTGTATGTCATCAGTCAAGCACTCTTATACGGGACGAAAACAACGTTAAATGGAGACCTCGAAATTACTCATGCGACCAGTAAAATATGGAAGTTCCCCACGTATATGGGAATGAAAATCGGGTATTGTACGATTGATGGAACCATCTCATGGTCTGATGATGACGGTGATTATGAGGTCCCGGTCCACGGTATCGGCGTGTCGTGGAATATGCGTGCGCTCTTGTAATTATTTTGCGACTTCCACGGTTGCGTTATCCGCATTCAACACCACGGTATCCCCGTCTTTGATCTGGTCAATGTCGATCTTATCAACACACGGGATCGATGCAAGGATGACGCCGGTTGCAACAATCGTTTCTGTTTCTTTATTGATGATTCCTTTTGGGGCGGCGCCGTTCTTCTGCAACCCGTAAATAACATAGGAGCCGACGGTAGAGCCTTTTCCGCAGGGGAACACCAGGATTTTATCTTTGACGCATTTTCCTTCCAGCGGATGACCTTTTTCTATGACAATACCGGTTTTGATATTGATGCCCCCGTAAAACCCGATGGGCTCTTTTGATACGAGTGCGACTCCTTTTACTTTTCCTGGTGAAATCGTACGTCCTTTCATCATAATGCTGCCTCCAGGAGTTTGTCCATGCTTGCAAAACAGACGTTTTGTTTGCAGAACCCGGGGAGGTAGTTTGCTGCTTTCCCGGAGTTCACCCCAGTTGTTTTGTATCCCATATCTTCAATCGGTGAGACGACCATGCAGGTGTCAGCGACGATTTGTCCTCCTGCTTTTTCTATTATGTCGGTGTATCCCATACGGTCCGCTGCTTCTTTCATCATCCGTGAGGTGCATACCCAGACCGGTTTTTTAAGATGTTTTCCTTTGAGTTTCTCCGCAACTGAGGATATTTCCCGTAAGGATGCATGGGGGCATCCAAGGATAACGATGTCTGGTTCTGTGCCGGTATTGAGTTTCGCGTACGCCTCATCTACCTCTTTTTTCGTAACAGTGATGGTTTCCAAGCTGTCTTTTTTCACAAGATCAGCTTCAGGGGTGAGTCCTTCAACGTGGTACAGTGCGACTGCTCCTGAGGCAGCCATTGCCGCGCCCAGTGCTTTGAGTTGATCCGTGTCAGCATTTTTTATTCCAACGAAGTACGGTATTTTATTTTTGATTTGTTTGCCGACGTGGTAGCCGAATGCGCCAAAGTCCGCATCAAACGTGAGATCGGCTTCAACCTTAATTTTAATAGTTGGTTGTCGGTTTTCCCAGAGGTGAAACCCATAATTTGGTGTTTTCCCACAGATAGCTGCCGCGAGTGCAGAGGGTCCTCCTTCTCTGTTGGTTCGTGCGCCGATCACTGAGTTGGAAAACGATATCGCAGAGGATTCTGACCAGGCGATATGTTCGCGGAACCTGGGGAGGTTTCCAGCAAGGTACGGTGTGCAGGTTGCGGTAATCACGATTCCCATGCTTTTGAACGCTTTCATAATACGCAGCTGGTTTTTAGCAAAATCCTTGGGGAACTTGAGTTTCTCCCAGTTTTCCAGGTCCATGCCTGCTGGGTTCAGGAAGGTAAGGACTTTGACCTTTGCGCCTTTCGCGGCGAGGTCCTCAAGAAATTCAGTTCCTGGATCTGCGATGGATTTATAGGAGACACCAGCGACTTGTACTGAGCCTACCGGTATCATTTTGTCAGCGCCGTAAATATCGCCTAATTGAACGATTAATCGGAACATACGTTCAACGACTTCTCCTTGTTCACCATGGAGAATATGTTCTTCTTCTTTTGTCAGATACATAATATGTCAGTCCTGTATGGACAGGGTTATATGCTCGGATTATTTTATTGTTTTTGTCTGTGTATGAAACTGAAACAACAACCTGCTGATTTCATTGTCGAGGAAATCCCCGACTTTGAGGTTTCTTCTGAGAAGGATGAGCATACGGTTTTTTTGCTAAAGAAACAGGAGATTGATACCTTCGATGCGATACGTCAGATAGCAAAGAAACTTCGTATTTCGCTCTTTGAGATCGGGTATGCGGGACTCAAGGATAAGCATGCGCTAGGCCGACAGTACATCTCGATTCCAACACATTATAATGTACAGGGTCTGAACATTGGTTCTTTAACTCTCAGCTTTGTTGGGTATCATCGAAAGAAAATCAAGATCGGTGATCTTATTGGGAACCGGTTTACGATCACGGTTCGTGATGTGAGTGAGAATGAACTTGCTGATGTTTCTGGCAGAGCAGCAACGATTCCGATGTCCGGTATCCCGAATTATTTTGATTCCCAGCGGTTCGGCAGCGTCATTGATCACGAGTTCATCGGAAAATACCTAGTATTAAAAAAATACGAGCATGCGGTGAAACAGTATCTGACTGCGTACCAGAAATCAGAACCAAAAAAAATCAAAGATGAGAAACGAAAAATACTTTCTTCTTGGAACGATCTTTCCAACGTGCGGGTGTACAATAAAGCGTTTGCCGTGGTTGTGAAAGAATATGTAAAGACAAAGGATTGGCGATCAGCGTACCGCATGATTCCTGCGCATCTCCGGGAGATGTTTGTGAATGCGTACCAGAGTTACTTGTGGAACGAATGTGTCAAAGAAGTACTAAAAGAGGTTGTTGAGAAGAAGAAGTTGTACTCGGTGGAATATGCGATTGGGGCGTTACTTTTTTATGTAAATCTCTCAGAGGATGAGATGAAAAAAATTCCAGGGTCATTTCAGACCATCAGTGAGACTGTGACTTTATCTTTTGATGAACAACGGATTGTTGATTGTGTCCTTATGAAAGAGGGACTGACGCTTGCTGATTTCGCAATAGAATCAGAAACCGGGAATTTCTTCAAAACACGTGCACGACAGGTTCTTCTCACACCAGAGGATTTCACAATCTCAAAACCTGTAAGAGATGAAATCAACAGCAAAGGAAATACACAACGTTTTAAAATTCAGGTGTCGTTTTCGTTACAAAAAGGAAGCTATGCTACCATAGTCACCAAACGATTATTTAATCATTAATACATCAAATTCTCTCCACCAATTTCTTGCTATTCTCTATGAGAAGATCGATTTCTTGTTTCGTCGCATGATCAACATGCACACCGCCAAGTGCGACAACCTTGGTCTTGTATTTACTACATGCGAGTTCTGCAATTGGTTGTAACACAATGTCGTCGTAATGCCCAGTAAGTCTGATTATCTTCGCTGGTTTTCCAGGTTCGCAAATCACCACGCCACCAATATGAGAACGTTCTCCTCCACCGAGAAAAAAAACCAGATCGTCACCGATCTTCTCGCGCTTCAGCCAGACCCTATATTTTCCTTTACCGGAGGTAATCATCCAGATTCACTTTCGAATATTTCACGATCTCATATTTACTCTTCTCAACATCGAACGGGATCGTTGCATCCACACCAACCTTATCGGTGAGTGCCTTTTTTTCTTCCTCTTGCTTCGACGACGGATCAAGGGAACTGCCTGGCTGATCGAGTTTCACCACCAGATCCTTCCCAGCCTGGAACCGGGTCGCGATCGCCCATTCCACCGCATTCGGATTGTAGATATCAACATCATCGTCAACGATGACCACATGCTTCATGCTCTTATGACCGTTGAACGCAGCCTCAATTGCCTTTTTCCCGTCATCAGGATTCTTCTTCGAAATCTGCACGACCCCATGAAGCCATGAGCCGCCACCCATCGTCACCAGCACGTTCTTACAGGCAGCAACCTTGCTGACCTCATCATAGATCGTCGGCTCTTTTGGCATCCCCATCAAAACCTTATGCTCAAGCCGCCCAGGGATCAACGCCTGATACATCGCATCCTTCCGATGCGTGATACAATCAATGACAAACACGGGTTCCTTCCGTTCAAAGTCACGGGTCTCCGTGAGATCCACAAACGGTCCCTCACGGTCCACCTCTTTTGTCAATCGTCCTTCAAGGACAAACTCGGACTCTGCAGGAACCTCTAGGTTCTTGGTCTTGCATTTCACCATCTTCATCGGATCAAGCGTATGGGCGATAGAAAACTCATCAACACCAGACGGCGGACCAAGCGACGCAGCGATCATCACTGAAATGGAATTGCCGATACATACCGCCATCTCCAGATCACCCACAGTTCGATCATACGTCGTTCGCGTCTGCCGACCCTTAATCAACCGTGCGGTAAACCGGTTCTGCCCCCGCTCCATGAGCCGATGATACGCGACATTCCGACCGGTCTGCGGGTCTTTAATCGTCGCAACCGTCGCACTTGCATACCTGCCACCGTCACCATCAACATGAAACAACAAGGGCAATTTCTTCAGGTCAGGATTCTTTATCACAACCTCCTGACACGGGCCTTTCTCAACAACCTCGGGAACCTTCGGATGACGCAGCCCCTCCACCAGCTTCATCATCAACTTGTCTTTGGTCGTCCCCAGACCCTGCGCGATAATATCCCGATCAGAGGTAATCCCACCAAACACCGGGAACTCATAGTCTTTCACATGCTCAAAAATCACGGGTTTCTCATTGAGCGAATACATGATATTGGCAATCTCATACTTCACAGAAACCTCTTTTTTGATCCGAACAAGCTTCTCCTGTTCTTCAAGTTGTTTCAGAAACGGACGAAGATTCATACTTACTCCGCACTCTCCCGCGACGCACCAATCACGGTTTTCACGGTCTGAAACCCTTCCTTCTCAATAGCATTCGCAACCTTATTCTGCAGCTCCTTTCCTGGCGTCAATGCAAGCATGTTCCCCCCAAGACCACCACCAGTCAACTTCGCGCCCAACGCACCTGCGTCACGCGCGATACTCACCAAGAAATCCAACTCCCGTGAAGAAACCTCAATCTGCTGCAGAAGCTTATGATTCTCGTTCATCAGCTTCCCCACATTCGGATACGATCTATCCTGTATCGCCCGTTTCGCAAGGTACGCGATATTCTCAGCTCTATCAAAGATCTCCTGATATTTCTTCAGATTTTTCTCTTTTCGCTGTTTCACTCCATCCACCGCTGCTTTCGTATCGGTCACCTTTCCGGTGTTCCCAATGACGATTTCCACAGGATTAGATAGCGTAATCCGATCGATCACATTCTTTTCCCCTTTCTGGAACCAAATCAAACCTCCATACGTCGACGCGGTATTGTCAACACCAGACGGAGTCCCATGATACCCTTTTTCCCCCTCATACGCAATCTCATTAATCTGCTCATCAGACAAATCAAGCTCATAAGAATCAGCAAGCGCACGGGCAACCGCGACACACGACGCAGCAGAGGCACCGATACCACTCGCCGCAAAAAGATTACCCTCAAGGGTGATTTTCACTCCATTCTTAGAAAGATCAAGACCCATTTTCTTAAACATCAAATCAAAGGATTCTGTCTGCTGACTAAGCTTATCCTCCTTATATTTCGGCGTCGCCAATCGCTTATCAGCTAGATTGAACCCTGGTTTGTCATACGCCTCGACCTTCGCAACTGTATAGTTCCCAATCGCTGATACGATCGATGGAATCCCATACACTACAAAGTGTTCGTTAAACAGGATAGCCTTCCCGAAACCGATGCCATGACCTTTCTTCATACTTTATCCCATAGCGTTCTCAGATGGTTTGGTTACAATACAAGATAAGTATATTATTTTTATGGAATTAAGGACCTTCCCGGACCACATCAGTACAATATCGTTTCATCGAACAATGACGACACCGCCCCGGCTCCTGATGATTCCTTTTTACCACACCGTTCCGCAGCGAGGCGCGCATGTTCTTCATCACCGACTCGAGCTCAAAACGCAATTTCGGATCAAACGGAATCGTATACGGTACATTATTATACACAAGGATGCCCTCCGGAACAAACATACCTGAAGTATCCTCAAGAAGTTGACAATATGCAGCAAGCTGGAGCACCTGACTCTGATGCGGATGCGCCCCTCCTCCTGATTTTACTTCCACAGGAATACAATGGTTCTCTTTCTGCACGATGTAATCTGGTTTCCCGGCGAGACGAGAACGCTTCGAGAATAACGGTGCTGCAGGAACATTCAGATCAGAATACAGAATCATCTCATCTGGAATACCATATGATTTCTTTCCCTCTCTCACCGTTAATCGTATCCTTATTGCATACGCAAGCAGAATAACCGCACCAATCATCAACAAGATACCAAGAAGTAGTAACTCTATAAAATCACCCCAAAGAGAACCAGAAGAAACGCGACACACAACACCACAAAACCAAGGAGCACGTACCATCGTGAATACCGCATCTTTGCTTCAAAACCATCGATTGTGTTACCCAACGCGACATGAACCTGTTTTCCCGATTCCAGAAACGGTGACTCAGGTTCGTACCCACAGCGATGCAACTGCCATGCACACGAACAATAGATATACTGACCGATCTCCGATGCACTCAACACATCGGTCTTCTTGAGCAACGATCGTTTTCCCATCACCCACTCATGATAGTATAATACTATTTATACGTACAAGGGAGATGGCCGAAACTACAACCAGATGTTGTTCGGTTTTTACTAATACAAAGAGGATAGTATCATACAACCAAACAATAGAGTAAAGACTATGCATTTTAACTAATTCAATCGAATGAATCTACAATCTGGAAACGTCCGATTAATCAGCCCATTTAATTCATCAGTCATGTTTCCTCTGGTGAGTATCACCTGCACATTCAAATCCCGTAGATAGTTGAGAAATCTTGCATAATGGCTACTGTCTAACACCTCGCCAACATCATCATCTAAAACGATGCATTGGGCGTCTCCAGCCTCACAGATGTCCTGATGATGTCGTCTACCATCGGACGCCGTTACATTGATTTCTCCATTGTTTTGTTCGCTTTTAAGCAGACTTTGAGCACCTGATATACCTGCGATAGATTTTATTATCGTTGTCTTACCGCTTCCAATGTGTCCTTGAATAATGTTGAACTTGTTAAACTCTATATTTTTTTCAATGAATTTTCCGATGTTCTTCAGGTGCAAGGATTGTATTTCAAAGGGTAGAAACACGCATCGTCCTTGCTTCTCCATTTCTTTTAGATGCCTGTTAAAATCCATGCAAATTAGTTCGGCCATGGACAATGCCATCTTTTCATCCTCCGTTTTTGGTATCTGTAAAAAGAAATAAGAATGCCCTTTTATTTTTTTCTTTTAACTCTTAATCGGCAATTTAAGTGCAGGGGAAGGGATTTGAACCCCTAATTACCGGTTAAATTCTGAGTGAGGGATAATAATTACTCCTATAAAAGACTATAATTTCATACTTTTTTTACTTCGTCCCTGGGATGTCATAGGGTTCTTGTGCAGGACGCCAGTCGAAATTCACCCAAGGGATTAATTCTTCGCCTAATTTCCCTTTGATTAATTTTGGTCCTATACCTGCCCAGTCGGTCCAATAATTTCCATTCCAATGATTAAAGAATGAGAATCCTGAAAAAAAGGCGTTGCATTTATTATGGATGAAATTATTTTTCTTTACCGAGTTGGCTGACGACCTGAGTAGATATAAACCATATTGATTATTTGTTTCAATAGTGTTGTCATTCACGGTAACGTTATTGATGCAATCTTGGAGAAATACTCCTCCATCAAAAAAAAACCCACCGACACCATTATCATAGATGTGATTGTCGTAAATTTTGGCATTGCTCGCCGAAACTATAATTCCAACGTGGGTATTTTCAAAGATATTATTATGACAAATTTCAATATTTCGTGCGCTATCCGTTATCCATATACCTGCCCATATATTGTTAGAAAGTGAACAATTCGAGACTGTGATATTTTGACTAATAATTCCATTCATGGAATCTTTCCCTACAACAATTCCGCCAGGATAAATATCGCCATTATCAGTTATTTCGCAATTGTTAATACTAACATGAGATGAAGGACAAAGATAGATGCTGTGGCTTGGATTGTTATGTATGCGGCAAGATGATATATTAACAGTATAGGTATTGACTAACCAAATACCACATCTATTATTTTTTATGATACAATTTGCAATATGGATATTGGTAAGTCTGCAAGGAGGATTATCAGGGTGATACCATTTTTTTTCAATTATATGAATGCCTGCCTGCAAGTTTTCGGTAGAACCATTTGATATTGTAAAATCACTCACGGTAACAAACGATGCTTTTATCCATATGGGGTCATCGATTTTTTTCCCATCAATAATCGTCGTATTTCTATTCTCGCCAATCAAATTAATGGATTTATTAATAATGACATTCTCATAATATGGGGAAGAAGCAGCATAAACAAACACGGTATCACCACTGGAAGTAGCGTTGATTGCAGCTTGAATACTGCTGTAATTCCCAGGTCCACTCCCACCAACATACAACCAATTCCCTCTTGATGTTGATTGAGATGGTTTCTCACTTTCCTGTGCAATCGCTGGAATGATACCTGTTCCAATGAATAAAAGAATGATTCCAACTACCAAACATTTCCCAATCAAAGGATACTGTTTCATTGATTTTCCTCGTTTATTCCTACATTTTTTACTTATTCATACGTTTTGGCAATTATTTATGAAATGAAGATTCTCGAACTCAATGCTAGGCAGTTGGTAATATCCGTATATCATATAAAATAAATAGCAAAATATTCATAATAACCAAAAATATCAGTAATAAAAAGAAAAACAAGCAATCTATATGGTCAAATGTAAAACCACACATTATCATTGTAGTATTCGGTTCTACAGATGGTGACAGAAATCGTAAGCTAGCTTGTTTTCTGATTACAGTCAACCCATTGTCTATTTCATGTAATTGCTTGTCATTCAAAGATGTGGTTTCTCTTAAATGTTGTTTTATAAGAATGAGAAATCTCTGGAAAGTTGCATCATCCATTTTTTTAATTGATTCGAAGATGTTTTTCAGTAGTTCAGTCTTGTTATTTCTCAGTGGAAAATACAATAGATTTCCATTCCCTTTTCCAAGATAATTAGAAGTAATGGTATCTTTACTTTCTTGGTTGATTGCTCTCTTTGTTCTCACAAAAAACAACGGAGACTCATTCACACCAGATGATTGTACGGACTGATACCCAACGACATTGGTCAACGAACCAAGAATAAGAAGAACCACAGCACAGATACTTACTCCAATCAGAGGATATTTATCCATGACTTTCCCCCTTTCTACTATTTTATAACAATGTTCTCCTATAAAAGAATATCCTTAAAGGCTTACAAGGAAGGAGTCTGTGGTATCTGGACGGTAAGGTCTCACATCTACAATTTCATACTTTCTTTTTATGCTAATCTGGAGGTATACCAATTGAACGAAAGTATACGGCGAATCCTGAAATTATATTATTTAATTCCCATCCAACAGGGGTGGGAACCAGTTCCCATTCCATGTATCCTACGAAACCATTCAATTTCACAACTCCTATTAGAGTTTCAATCTCCTGGTCTGGTAACAATCCACCAGACGTAAAAATATAGTAATATCCAATTAAAGTATCTTGTATATCAAAACATGGAATTGTTGTTCTACCATTTTTACCCAATAAAAGTAACCATGTCAATGAAGTGAGACCAAAAGGAATTGTAAAATATCGGCCAATACCTGATACGTTACACATCATATTAATAGAAACAGAAACGAAACCAGTATAAGGTAAATTAAATTTTTTCCGAGTATTAAGCGAATTAGTTGATATGATTTGTTTTAACTTTTCCTGTGTTAACATCATTTTTTGTGCTTTCTCTTCCATTCCAGCTCGTAATTTCTCAACAGTAACTTCCGAGGGGATAATATTATATTTCTTGTAAATGGATAACCGAGTATTCAGGTCATTAACACCATTCAATTCCATTCTTAGTTTCTGTTCCTGTTCACATGACACTTTAACAATAGATTTCGCAATACTTCCATCTGGTTTGTATTCCAGAAGAGTAATCGAAACAGTGTTTTCTTTCTCAGATGTAGAAACTGGTTTGGATACTATCGTATTATTACGTGCATTGATTACTGGTGAAATTGCCATCACAGCGAATAAGAGAATGATTCCAACCGCCAAACATTTCCCAATCAGAGGTTTCTTTTGCATATCTTTTCTCCCATATACTATTTTATATCAATACTCTCCAATAAATAATTTTAAGAATAAATATCACCTAGAAGGATACTAATGATTGTATCTATGACACCTATTAAAAATACCCATATCCAAAATAGAGCACAACCAGGAAACCATTGACAAGTGTTGCACATGGGAAAAGTAGTAGGTGGACAACCTTTAGTAATATGTGAACTATCTTCCGGTATTATACTCAATTGTTTTTTGATTTCACCTGGGTTGTTTTTCAATTGATAAAGAAGACGAAGGATTTGTTGCCTATTTTCATTCACCATCTTGTTACAACCAATCAAACCGGCCAATTCTACCAATTGAGCGTCGCTCATTTTACTGATTCTCTCAATAATTTTTTGAAGAGATTCAATTCTAATATCTCTGTAGATAATCGATATCTTACATTCTTTTCCTTTTCCAAGATATTGAGATGTTACTGATTTTTGTTCTCCATTGATTGTTTTTTGTATTCGGATTGCAAACAATGGTGAATTTGCTATGGTTTTATTATTATCTTGTTTTCCAATAACTATTGTAAATGATGTCAACAAAATAAGGACAACAGCTCCGATACTACCTATGATAATTTTCTTTTTCTTATTCATAATTCATTTCCCTCCATTCTTGCATATATCCTCCACTAACTCGTTATTGTCTTCCATTTTTAAACTGGACATTATTGATGAAATACCATCTTGTTCAGCGATGAAGACGTTCACGAGCTATCCGTGTGATACTCATAGACTCCACAAAACCAGATTGTAACAAGGATTGTTTAATCTCATTCGCTGAGCAGGAACACTTGGAAAGGTCAGCGATGATATTCCATCGGGCAGCTTTTCCCCGTTGAGAACTCTTTGACTCCGTCATCACCAAATCAATCTTCATATCAGCGATTTTCTGTGCAATCCTTGCAAGACAGCCAGGAGTATCACCGAATTCGATTTCCATTTTTACAATGTCTTTGGGTTTTCCGTAAATCGGGCTAATCGTTATGGTGTCTGTCTTCTGGTCTAAGCTCAGTAAGACCTCATCTCCTTCTTTCAGGTTGAGAGGTTCTCGGAATTCATTGGGGATTACCAATCGTCCCCGTGTGTCCAGTCGTACAATTGAATTCATCATTCACCTACGTGGGAATATCGTGGGATGTAATAGGACAGGTGGTATATAACATTTGCTTTGCTTCTGATATAAGGATAAAAAAGTGCAGGGGAAGGGATTTGAGCCCTGGAATGATTCTCTGATTAATAAGTGAGTAAATAACCTATTTATAGGAGAACATTGTTATAAAATACTGATAAAGGAGGAAAAAACATGAAAAAAATAATAGTCGTTGGAATTATCCTGTTGTTTCTTGGTTCAAGCGTTCCTGCCTTAGCAAAAACCCAATCCTCAGAGCATTATAAAGTGTATATTGGAGCAGGTGTGTATCGTGAACATGAGGGAAAAATTGGGTATGGTTGGCATATGACAGTTGAGAATGATGGTGACACAACAATCACTGTTGTTAGGTCTTACAATGAAACTACATTATCTGGAAAAGTCCTTTTTAATAGTAGTTTTCCACCAATCTCCCTACCACCTGGTGGGTGGACAGGATGTGGGGGTGCTGATTTCTACCCGATAGCGCGCATTTACCTCACCGTCGTAGTTGGGAACATGACGTATTCAAAGACAGGGTATATGATAGGTCCTTTCGTACTCATCGTTGGTTGATTCGTACCAATGTAAACCGTGTCAATGCTTTCCCAAAGGAGGATATGTTTTTAGATGCAGGGGAAGGGATTTGAACACAAGATTACCGGCATGACAAGGATTGACGGATGATGATTTCCGCCTTATCATCTCCATTATTATACGTTCTCTTCTCAAATCATTCTGATTCTTCAAATGAACTTTGCTCGAAATGCAGTTCCTAAGAAATAACAATAATTACTATATCGTATGCTAATTCCTCTAAAGTTTGAAACTCCGGGGCTTGGTGGAAGTACAAATGGGAAAGGAAAAAGATTGCCATAAAAACTTCCAGTCCAATTTTTCACGCCGAAAAGACCATTTGTCCAAATCCATCCATTGGAAGGAATTGGCTTAAGCATATACCCAGAAGTTGTAAGGTCTCCAAAAATCATTAGATACGGTCTTTTATATCCAAAAAATATGTTGGCGAGTTTTATGATGACTGCTGCAGATAATGCAATTAAAATAACAGGTAAATAAGATAAAAAACTTCCTAGAAAATTAAGAAAAACGTCTAATTTATTCAAAAAAGAAGTAAGGGTAGTATTTCCTGCAATATAACACAGAAGATTTTCGTATTTATCATCAGCAGTTAATGCTGATTTATAACTATTCACATACTGAAAGTTTTGAAAGTTCTCAGTTATTAATCGTTGTACCTCTTTTACACTAATTCCTTCGAGTAGTAGCCCATTATTATCTAATTCTATAATTACCTTATTGAAGATGGCAATGGTTTCCTCACGGGTTGTTGTTTTATTTAATTTTGATTTTAAAGTGTTAAATATCTTCTCTAATTCGACTGATTGCTGTTTTGTTATTTTTACTGTGTGTAGATTTGTTGTGTCTTCGAGACCAATTATTTCTATGGTAATATCTAAGAGTTCATCATTGGTAGATATTCTACTGAGGTTTGCGTTGATACCCGGAGCAATAGCCAGGCAAATTAACAGAAAAATTATTCCTATTGTTAAAGACTTCTTTACTTTTCGATTTTTCGCCATATTTTTTCCTCCGTATGCTATGCTAATACATGTCACGTAATACACATTATGTATATAAAAGTATGCAGGGGAAGGGATTTGAACCCCAGATTACCGGTACGACAAGGATTGACAGATGATGTTTTCCTCCTTATCAGTCTACAATTTCATACTTTCTATTTTCCATGGTTCTTAAGTTATGTCGGTATTTCGGAACCTATTTTTACTCGGAGAGCAGAACCAAAGTAAATCTCTGAAGAGTCAGAAGAAAGTCTTAATCCAGTAAACCCATTCACTCCAGGATAATATGTAGTTCTTTGTATAGTTAATGTGAAAGGAAGGTTGCCGTAGAATGACCCGTTCCAATGTCTGATACCAAATGCTCCAATAGTCCATATACTTCCTTCAGCAGGAGAATAGTGATGTTCTTTGTTTGATGTTTGAGTTAAATCTCCATAATAAATAATACCACCGATATAGGGGAAATTCCTTAGAGAATCTGATAATAAAAATAATAACATGGAAAAATAGAATAGGAATAATTCTAAAAATATTAATCCAACACCAATAAGTGAATTCAAAAGGTGGGTGTGCTTTATTAAGATGTAATCTAGTATACATGCGACATAAAAAATCACCTTACTTACAGGACCTTGAAAATATGTATAGCTCTCAGCTTCTCCATAGATTAAACAAAATGCATTTCCTTCTAGAAGCGATAGATTCTCTGATTTATTCGATAATTTTTCTAAACACTTCAATAATTTGGTGTTTTGATAAGGTCCAGTTGCTAATCGTTGAGCCTGTTTAACACTCATTCCCTTCGGTAACAACCCATACTTGTTCAATTCCACAACAGCTTCCTTGAAAATAGGAACAGCCTCTTCCCTTGTTGATGTCTTATTCAACCGTGACCTGAAATCAACCAGATACTGCTCCAGATTCTGGTACTGTTGTCTGGTGAGTTTTACGGTGGCATCTCCAAATCCTTTGATACCACATGCCTGGGTAGTAACTTCTACAAGGTCGTTGTCATTGGATGCTTTGACTACAGTGAAGTTGATGCTTGGCGCAACTGTGACACCGAGGAATAAGAGGATAACAGAAACAACTAAACCTTTCTTCATCCAGGTATCTTTCATTCAACTTCCTCCAATATCATAGGGTTCTTGTGCAGGATGCCAGTCGAAGTTTAACCAATTATATAAAATATATTGCGGAGGATGTGGAGGTGGAGGCTGATAAAAAGGATATCTTTTCAAATTGCCGAAAATAATCATATGTCGTAAAGGTGTTTTTCCCCAATAATTTTTACTCCAAGTAATTTCACGAGGCCTTCTCAATAATGAATCAAAATCGATTATAAAAAATGCATTTAGGTTATTTCCAAATATATTGTTTTTTTCAACAACTGTATTACGATAACCGTTCACAGAAATTCCGGTCTCAGAATTATTTATTATGGTATTATTTTGAATAAAAGTATCCTCCGCATAGTCTCTAATAGTAATCCCATATGAATTATTTTCTATGATATTTCGTTCAATTTTATTATTCCATGTGTCGCCACCAAGAGTAGATATACCAAAAGAATTTTTTCTAATCACATTACCGTAAATTAAATTATTACTCGCCCACCCTATTACAATGCCGTATACATTATTTTGAATTATGTTACCACTGATTGTATTATTATGAGAAAAGATTTCGATTCCCGCACTAGCATTTTGAATAGTAAAACCATTGATTTCAATAAAAAGTGTGTAAAAATCAACATTGACCAGCCTGAATATATAAGTTTGTCCACAACCATCTATAACAGTTGTATTTTTGTCCTCTCCACGAAGACATATTGTTTTATTTACTCCAATCATGCCCTGCTGATAATTGCCACTATAGACAAACACTGTATCTCCATCACTTGCATTATCTATCGCATCCTGAATCTTACTGTAATTCCCTGGACCTGACCCACCCACATACAACCAGTTACCTCTTGATGTTGACTGAGATGAGTTCCCAATATCCTGTGCAGTCGTTGGTATAATGCATGTTGTGATGAACAAGAGAACGATTAGAACAACCTGCCCTTTTTGAATCAATGCCATTCCTCCATATGAAATAAAGAGCCCTTGTCTATTTAAATCTTTGTTATAATAAAAAAGTGCAAAGGAAATGATTACTATCACTACCTTTAGATGATATTGAACACTTGTTACCCATTTCTCAGGATATATTTTTAAAGAATCGAATGCTATCAATTGTGGGGAAATGAAAAATGAAAAAACAGATTGTGATTGCTATTATAGTGGGTATTATAGTTACATTTATTGTGGGTCTTTTAATGGGTTGGTCAATCCCAAGAGATAATGTATCAATCACAAGAGATAATGTAATGTTAACTGGAGAGCGTTCTCATTTAATAGGAAGTTGGAAAGGGTCAAATAGCAGCTCTACTTTTTCTTTGAAATTTTTTGAAAATGGCAGTTTATTATTCTCTTCATATCTTGGAAATTTTACCGTTAATCAAGACCAACTAATTTTACATAATCAAGGAATTACAATGACAGCGGAGTTCTTTTTTATCGGTGATTATAACACATTAGGGCTTACGAATATAAAAAGTAGTTCTAGCTTTGGCTTTGGTTATTTCGGTATACCATATGGAATTATCCTACAACGTGTCTAATATTTTTTTTCACCATTAAATTTTCTTACTATTTAAAAGGAAAAAGTCCACAAAAAACTGATAGTAAAAAGTGCAGGGGAAGGGATTTGAACCCCAGATTACCGGTTAAATTCTAAGTGGAGGATAATAATTACTCCTATAAAAGACTACAATTTCATACTTTTTTTACTTCGTCCCTGGGATGTCATAGGGTTCTTGTGCAGGACGCCAGTCGAAATTCACCCAAGGAACAAATACTTCACCTAATTTTCCTTTGATTAATTTTGGTCCTAAACCCACCCAGTCGGTCCAATAATTCCCATTCCAATGATTAAATAACGAGAATTGTAAAAAATAGGCGTTGTATTTATTTTGGATGAAATTATTTTTAGTTATTGAGTTAGCTGATGACCTTAGGAGATACAAACCATATTGATTGTTTGTTTCAATATTATTATCATAAACTGTAATATTGTTGGTACAATCCTGGAGGAGTATGCCGCCATCCAAAAACCCACCGATACCATTGTTATAGATGTGATTGCCGTATATTTTGGCGTTACTCTCCGAAACCAAAATTCCATAGTTCGTATTTTCAAAGATATTGTTATGGTAAAATTCAATATTTTGTGAATCTTCCATTACGTATATACCACTCCAAAAGTTATAAGAGATTGAACAATTTGAGATAGAAACATAATCACTAATTCCAATCGTATCATCTCTTTTGATAAAGACTCCACCAATATAAATATCGCCGTTATGCGTAATTTCACATCTGTTCATATTGATATGAGATGATGCCACGACATAAATACCGTTGGCAGAATTATTATGAATTATACAAGATGATACATTAGTGGCATAAACGCTGTACAATCGAATCCCACATCTATTATTTTTTATGATACAATCTGAAATATTTATGTCGGAAAGATAGGGAGGATTACTAGGTTCCCACCATTTTTCTTCCAATACAAGAATACCTGCATAACTGCCTTCCGTCGAACAATTCACTATTGTAAAACCACTAACTTTAACAAACGATGCTCGTATCCATATAGTGTCATCTTCTCTTTTTCCATCAATAATCGTTGAATATTTATCTTCACCAATCAGACTGATGCCAGTCTTATTTATGATGATGTTCTCATAATATATTCCACTATAAACAAAAACCGTATCCCCGTTAGAAGAATCATTGATTGCATCCTGAATCTTGGTATAGTTCCCTGGACCACTCCCACCAACGTACAACCAGTTGCCTCTTGATGCTGACTGAGATTTCTCTATATCCTGTGCAGTGGATGGAATGATACCCGTTGCAACGAACAAGAGAATGATTCCAACCGCCAAACATTTCCTTTTCATATATTTCCTTCCCTATAAAAAAGAACAATCCTCCGTTATTTAAGTCTTTGTTAGGTTAAAAAAAGTGCAGGGGAAGGGATTCCTTAAAGAATCGTGGAGTTAAAGTTAAGAATATGCTCTATGTTCCATACATAAATCGAAAAATATTCTCTGAGTGCAAAATATAATGTTATGGATAATTATTGGTATTTTAGTTGTAATATGCCTTATCTTACTTTCTGCATTTTTTTCTAGTGCTGAAATGGCGTTTGTTTCTATTAATCGTGCAATAATAAAAGAAAAAGCACGAGAAGGAGAGAAACATGCGATTATCTTAGACCGGCTTTTACAGAATCCAGAGAATGTCATTAGCGCTATTCTCATCGGAAGCAATCTTGTAACTATACTCGCTTCGATTATCGCAGGCACTATTGCTACTATCATTTTCGGTAACATCGGTATCGGCATTGCCACGGTTGTGATGATACTGTTGGTCATTATTTTTGGTGAAAGCACGCCGAAATCATATGGGATACGGAACATGCGTTTCGCCTTACGAGTGGCACGACCGCTTGCATTCATTACCAAGATATTTCATCCACTGGTTCTTCTGCTGACAAGTATCTCGAACGGTCTGATACGACTCGTTGGAGGAAAAGGTAGAAGTCGGTCTATTATAACAGAGAGAGAAATAATGGCGATGATGCGCCTTGGTGAAGCAGAAGGGACTATTGCACGTGATGAACGAGAAATGGTCAAAGATGTATTCAAATTTGATGAGACACACGCTTCTGAAGTGTATACACCAAATGAGAACGTAGTTTTTCTTCAAGAAAATGATACCATTGCAGACCTTATACAGAAATCAATTCAAACAGGTTATTCTCGATTCCCTGTCTATAGAAATAATCTGGATGATATCATCGGCATGGTCCATGTGAAAGATACGTTAGCTGTTACGGAAAAAAATGTCCCTGTGAAATCAATCATACGCCCTATTTTGAAAATAGATTCGAGTATGAAAATAGATGATGTACTACGTATCATGAAAGCAAAGAAAACACATCTTGCGTTGTTACAAACAGCAGATGGCAAAACCAGAGGTCTTGTCTCTATGGAGGATTTAATAGAAGAAATATTTGGAGAAATCGCTGATGAGTATGAAACCGGTGCTTCCCCTACATAAAAAAGATAAAAAAAATCAATGCGGGCTCGCCAAGTCCGTCTAAGTGAATGTCAATATGAGAGAAATGTCGTTTTAAGAACGCAAGCAGGGGAAGGGATTTGAACACCAGATTACCGGCATGACAAGGATTGACGGATGATAATTCCAATAATCAAGCCTTTCCTCGATATATAATTTCTTTCCATTGCTTTCCATGGAAATAAGGGGTCTGGAAAGTCTGGGAGGTACAGAGGTTAAGATGGTGCAGGGTTATCGTTTTTTCACGATTTTCTCTAACTCCGAAACACGATGTTCAAGAATCAGCATTCTGCCGTAGGTTTTCTCGACCCAGAACTCAGCAGTCGCTCCTAAGAGTTTGACAAACTCGAGCCTTTTCTGCATCTCCATCTCATCAAATCCATGCTGCAACAGTGAAAGAGATAACTCAATGAATTTGGAGATATTCTCTTTTTCGTCCTTACAAAGGCCTTCCATAAGCTATCACTTTAAAAAGTATTACTAGTATTTAAAGACCTATGGAGTTGAGTTCCTTATTATTTTAAATAATGTCCATATGATTCTATGTTCGTAATAATTGTTAGCAGGCACCACATGGAAGCGAGGAAGAAAAAAATTCGCCTCTCCCCGAGGTGTTTATTCTTCCTTACGAAGTTCATGATTTTTTCTTGCTCGCTTCTCTGGTATAATGCTTGGGGGAGACGTTCGGCTTTGCACTTCGCCTTACAGAAGAAAATAAAGCAGAAGTAACTGAAAAGGAGGTAAAAAAGTTATGAAGAGAACAAGTAAAATCATTGCAGTATTAGCAGTTCTTATCGCTGGAAGTATGATAGCAAGTGGAGCATTACTAACCTATTTGAGCGGTACAGTGACTACAACGACAACTGTTTCATCGCCTATGGAGCAATCGATTTCAGGCGATAACTCAGGGTATGTTATAGATGGCACAATTGATTTTCCAGGTGTTCATGGCGGAGAGACAGTAACATTCTATGTGAAAACTATAAACAAAGCAAACGCACCAATAACTGGAAATGGCAAAAACATTGTAACAAATTATGATGGATTAACTGGCGCCGATTTTAGTTTAGTACAAGCAAGAACCTGGTCAAGTACAACTGGTTCATGGACTGAGTGGTATACACTAACAGCTACACCAATAAACTCGTATACGATTAGTTTTGCTTATGGACCAATACCATCAATAACGTGGGAAGCAGGACAAACAGATGTAAATCAGATAGCAGTTACATTTGAAGAAGCGGCATTCGGAACATACACCTTTACAAGCCAAATCGTGCCGACATAAAACCGATAAAAACACCAAACATAAACCTAAACATGTGAGCTGAATTGGATAACCAAAAAAACCCAGTTCATCTCTCACCAATTTTTAATGAAAAGGAAACAACAAGGTTTGTTACTCTGTTGGTTCTTACTTAAAAACCTATACATTTAAACATTTTTTGTGCAGGTAGTCGTTGAGTTGCCTTCGGTCAGGGAACCTTTATATAATATTCCCTCCTTATGCTACTCCGAGGAAATAATATGGCTTTTGAAAAAGATGGGTATGTCCTACACACACGTGAAGTCGAGTTGAAAGGCGGAAGAAACCAGAAAATATACTTTTTTTGCAAAGCAGGAAACAAACCAAAAAGTGGCAAACCCTGCGATATGCCAGATGGATATACAACTGGTATCAACAAACGAACAGGATTACCATATCTAAAAAAGAAATAATATTTTTCTTTTTCTTCTTTTTTATCTACCTTTCCACACCAGCTGGACTCCCTTTTTTCATTTCATGGTTTTTTGTTTGCTTTCAGTTGTAATTTTCCGATATAGTGCCTCCAGAACGATGTGCGAGAGAACATCTCCGTCAAGAAACATGTACTTTTTTTTGTTGCCTAAACTTTTGACAAGTTGTTCTCGCTTGGGATTCCCATAAAAATATTTGTTTCTGATTGTCATTCTAAGGTTAAAATGCTGGGAAATACGAAATTCATCGGCTGTCATTTTCTTTGCAGCCTCCTGTAATGCAAACGGACATGTTTTGAGAATGTCTGTAAGTATTTCGTCCACTGTCGAATAACCAACTTTCTTCATTTTTTATCTCCTCGCTATTTTTCACATTTCCTTTGCATCTACCTTGCTGATTTGTAACAATTTTTTCTTTAAAAACTATACTCTTAATCTGAAGCGGAAGGAAAAGTAGAAACGGCTTGTTTAGAGCCACGGTGACGTACCAACTCCCCCCCCATGAAAGAGAGGCTCGTTCACACCGTGGAATGCGTCTACGGGCCTAGAACAATGGCATTTGACCCGTTAAAGGCTGATTGTCGACCTTTGTAACGATATGACCGATGTGGAACACAAGATTACCGGCATGACAATGATTGACGGTTGTTGAATGCAAGTGTAACTATTACATCAGGATTTCTTTTCTGCATCCAATTCTCATAATTTCATAACGTTTTTTTTAACCATCGATAAATATTACAAATAAACCAGATTAACGCCATTGCAACAACTAATGAAAGAAGACCTATAATTGCTGGATTTGGATTAAAGAGAACATTCGGTTGAAATGCAGCTCCGATAATCACTGCAAAAATAATTCCGATAAAACCTATCAGCAGGGATAAACTCTGTAACATACTGTCTCTTGTATTTCTGACTTCCGTTCTAAGTAATTCAACTTCATCTCTGATGTCTCTTTTAATAACTGCTTCTGTTTCTCTGGTTTTTCTGTATTTTTTATCTGATTTACTATTCGATTTATCACTCCCCATACATTTCCTCCCAGAGTTCTTCTCCATATTCCGTAAGTGCTAAGTACATCTCGGGTTCAAACTCATCAATTTGTAAAATCCCTTCATTGATTAACTCCCTAATTACTATGTCAGGTTTTTTATAACTGTGTTCCTTTAACTGTTCTTTAATATAATCATAGGATAATGCATCTTCTAGTGTTTCAAAAAGGTCTAAAATTATATCAATTGCTCTATCTGTTAAAACCAAAGTAACTACCCCCGTATTCTCAGTTTTTTCCTCCAAATTGTAATTTCTTAACATTCTTTTTCAAAATATACCTCCGATATAAATCATCCTTTATTTCTATGATTTACCTCCTATTTTTTTCAATATCAATTGAATTAGTACATCCACTCAAAGATATGCAAATAAGAAGTGTTACTAGCCCAAGGATTACTAATTGTTTTTTCATGTTATCACTCTTCTACATGGATATTGTACTCTGCTCTAAGTCTATTAATAAAATCTAACAATGACTCATTATCAAGTCTTCCCATCCTTTGCGTTAATATGCTAAGTCTAGTTGTTTCTTCTGGTAATCTTTCATAATTTAAAATTATTACAAACATTTTTATAATATTTTCTTGCATCCCACGTGATTCCCTGTTTTCACCAATATGTTGCCAAGAATTGGCATCTGTTAAAAAAACTTCTAAGGAACCACAAAAACGACTAATAAAATCTTGTTGATGTCTAGGTTTAATTTGAGTTCTATTTAATTCAGAAATTCTCTTTATCTCGTTTAATGAACGCCATATAAAAACCCCAAGACCATAATGACCAACATTAAATTCCATCCTTGCAAATTCAAAATCACTTAACGCTTCTAGGAAATTCATATTCTGAATTTCTATCATTTTTTCATCAGATTTAAAAGATATTACTATAGAGCAGAGTGCGATACCAAAAGATAAACTACCAAGTCCTGCTGAAAGTGTTCCTACCTTAAGTGATAGGTCACTGAAATTCAATGAAAGATATATTATTATGACACCAATAAACATTAATATAATTCCTATACAAAAAATTATATTATGTATAATATTTTGATATCTTCTCGCCATTCTATCATTCCCCCTATACCATTCTCTTCTTATATCATCAACTTCTATTTCAAGTGGATTTTGCATAATTTTTTCAAGAAGAAGTTTTGGTCGATTTAATTTAGAATTTTTATTTGTTCCGAGATTGAATATTACCCGTACGATGTAAAAGCTAAATACAAGACTTAGTATTATTCCTAAATAATTAGAATTATCTATATACCAAATAAAAAGGACTATAAAGATTGAAAAAAGGGCGATAAGTCCAGCTAATAGAGAATAAACATGATTTTTTTGTGCAATAAGATATTGAATCCAATCTGAAAGATGAACAGGTTCTCTCACCATTTCTTTCCTCAATTCACAATTTTTCTATTCCTTCTCTTATTTGTTTAATCATTAGAAATTTAATTTTTTAATTCTGTTTTTGTACTTTCTCTTTCAATCCTTAAATATCTGATATAATCCTCAAACTCTTTTTTAATTTCTCCCATATTCTCTGGAGTTCCTTTATCACCAAATTGGTATTTCCACTTTTCACTATGCAATACAGCATGACAGAGGTCACATAGAGTAATAAAATTATCAGGCTCAGTTAGTCCCCCCTTCGACTTTGGAATAATATGATGTGCTTCTGTCTCAACACATACTCCAGTGAAATACATCTTACCCCTAAAATCACCGCATATCTGACATTGAAAATTATCTCTTTGTTTTACTTTCGATTTTGTGCTCATCCTGTGTTGCCGATTGATTATGATATTAATATTGTTTTGGTCGATTAACAGGCAATGACCACCGGTCGATGGATACCTGTCGGGTTGATGATTTCACTGTGCCAATCTTTGTAATGAAATGATGATGTCTTATGATTGTGTTTGTTTCTCGAAGTAAATATCTCAATACTCTCTCTTCATATTTGGATGAAAAACTCCAATATAAGAAAGTGTTATAATCACTTTTGTAAGGTTTTGCCGTTATCATGTCGGAAAAGTGAACGAAAGAATATGGGCAGAGACACATCGGGGTGTGATGTATCTCCTCCCGTAGTTTAACTGAGACGTTTTTCCGCCTCAGATTCAAGACAACCAAAAAACTTCTCGCTCGTGTCGTATGGACTGGTTAAACATTTGTGGGCGATTTTTCCCCAAAGAGCAACCTTCTGCCGTTGGTTAATTCCCTTTGGGCTGGTTGGTCGACCCAAAACATAGAAGGTCATTTTTTTCTGTTTTTTTTCCATATTTTTTCCTCCATTTTTTATTGGTAAGCAGGAGCAGTTGTCTCCTTTAGCCGGACTATTGGAGGAAAAGGGCGACAACTGTTCCTGTCCCATGGGTCTTGCTATTGTTGTTTTTCAGTAAAGACAGCATCCATCTCCTTCAATGAGAGACATAACACTTCTGTTTTGGGCTCGCTTTTACAGATATACAAGCCTGGGGGCAGTTCGATATTTTTCATAATTTTTTCCTCCAAATCTCATATACTTGAGGTGGTATAAATATTTACCCATTTTCAAGTATCTACCACTTTTTGAGTTAATTTTATGTATGGCAGAGTAGATTGCATACGCTGGTTAACCAACATCGATGAGGAAAAAACGCTACAAAACAATGAAGCGATTACTATGTTCGTGTGGGTGGGTTAACCCACGTACAGAAGGGTGAAATGCGAGAAATTTCAAAAGCCAGGCTCCGGCGATACAAAACGATGCGTTTGCTGTTCAGATGTGATAAAGACTTTGATGAACTTCAACGAGAGGCAGAAGTATCAAAAATCGAACTCATAAATGTGTTGCAATATCTACAACATTATAGATTGGTTAAAAAAATAATGAAAGAAACTGGAACTGCATTTTCGTTAACAGAACGTGGTGAATCACGCCTCGCCTATTTCGAGTTTGAATACAAGATTTTTAGGATGTGGCGACCAAAATATTGCCAGGGAACTGGGAATGGATGGGAGAATGATTATCGTGAAGAAATAGCCGAATTAATGAAAAAATTGGATTACTTCGGCAAGGATTACGTCCTTTTTGGGTGAGTATTAACCCACGTCTGCGTTACTTTTTTGAAAGAATAGGATACGTTGAAACAAGATATTTCTCAGAAGAAATCGGGATTATCTGACGACACTGCGATAACAATTTATGGTCGAGTTCAGAAGGTTTTCGACAGAGGAAACAAACTCCAACATCATATTTTCGTCCTTCTGATGCAATCTTTAATATTTCTTGGTCAAGCATATTCGTCACATTCTACCTTCTGCCCTTTGTATCAAATGCAATCTAAAAATTTATTGTTCAATGTCTTTTTTCATTTGTTCGTATTCTTCTTTGGTTATTTCACCTTTTACGTATCTTACTCTTAATATCTTCATCGCATTTTCGTCTTCAGCAATTCGTTCAGAATGTCCTATTTTTTCAACTGCTTCCTCCACTGTTGGATATTTTCTTGATACAAGATAATCGATAATACCAGAACACATTAGTAATGGTGAGAGAAATAGAAATACCCAACCTCCAATATACGTTTCAAATGAAATAGCAGACCAAGTTGTTATTGGAGACATTGCTTCAATATACGGTCTCATAAAAAATATCATAGGTATAAAAATAATAATTCCAAGTAAAAATGCGATTGCTGAAAAAATATTTCCCGCTCTACAATATATTTTTTCTTTTCCAGGAGTAAATAGTAGCCACAATCCCGAGATTATTAAACCAATCCCTCCAATTATTGGTAAATAACTTCCAATTTGAATCTCAATAAAACTATCTTCTCCTGTCCATCCTGTCCAAGAGGCTATTTGATTGTTCATAAAAAGTAAAATTGTAGCACCTAAAGCAATCATAAAAATAGACGATAGCGATTTTCTATGGTATCTATCGCAGAAATAGATGATTGCTAATGTAAAGGCAACCAAAAAAACAAAGATGAATACACTACCTCTTTCAATTCCAAAATGCCAAAACTCTGAATATTTTGGCTCCATCACTACAACTTTTACTTGAGGTAAAAAGGAACCTACAAACACTACTATTGCTGATATTATTCCCAATAATTCCGCTTTTGTGAACCTTTCTATAAAACCATCCATAGATTTTCTCCTCACAAATTTATACATATTAAATACAGTATTTAACTGTATTCAATCTGTATTAACTACGTATTACGTTCAATATGTATTAATGACATACTAAACAGTCATGGCATACACCAGGTTAAACGTCACAATACCAAAAGAAACGGTTGACAAACTCAAGAAGATAGCGAAAAAAGAAAAGCGTAGTCTATCAAACATGATTACTTATCTGATAGACAAATACGAACCTTAATTTTGTTCCGTCATCAATTTTTCCGCTACTTGTATATTATATTTCATTGTTTTAGCCTCCATTTTTCGTAAGGAAAAATTATAATAAACCATGATAATTGTTCTAATTGATGTTTAACCTGACCAGAAGGAATTTGGTTTTTATTTTCTGTTTGATTGCATTCTTGTTTTTACTAATTGTTTTCCACGTGGACATGAATGTTATCGTGGCGGTAATTGCATTATTTACATTGGTATGGGCGATTGCAAGCAGTAATGAACAAATCAAAAAATTATCAGAGGAATTGCAACTATTGGAGAAACATGTGTTTGGCAATGTCTATGACATAGCCCAAATAAAAGATTTAGAGTTTGCAATGTTGTATCACAAGAAACAAAAACTATCTGGAATACTTTTGAAAGAGATTACCTTGAATATAAAAAAAGACAAGGAAATTGGGGTCCATTGGAAAATGGCTGCACGACAGGGGTTAAGGAAAATCGCAGCAGGATTTGGTGGAGAGATTGATGAAAAACCGATTATCATGGATACTTGTTCCCGTTTTGTTACAAAGAGGAAAGCGAGTTTTTTAAGAGATGAACATCAGGACTGTTGGGGCTGGTGGCATGTTGAATACGCTCACAGCCGCATTGTTCCGGATAATGAAGATTTTGAAATCGCTTACAAAATCAAAATGCAGAAACCAGGTAATTATGATTTAAACATCCATATCTTTACTGATGAAGCAAGAGAACCTTTCAAGGGCATATTAAAAGTAAAAATTATCTGATGCAAACCACTTTTCATGTCTCATGCACTCTCTTTTTATGATATTATTAAAACCTCAAAACTGTAATAACAATTATGTATTGATAACATCTTACGTAGCCATGGTGGTTTAAATGCCGGATTCGTTAATTGAACATCTCCCAAAGATTGTAGCACAGGGTAAAAAAGAAGCACAGAAGATACTTGATGGTCTTTCAACAAGAAACAGGATTACCTTGCAGACTAATGAACTGGTATTACCAGCAAAGGCATCGGGGGGCTATTGGGGGCAAGAGGTAAAGCAATTAAAAAAAGATGAATGGTTTAATAGAATGATTTATGGCGATAACATTTTCGCAATGCAGGCTTTATTGGCAGGAGACCCTGCAACTGGTCTGCCTTCCATGAGAGGAAAAATTGATTTAATATATATTGACCCTCCATTTGACTCGAAAGCAGATTATAGAACAAAAATTCACCTTCCAACGACTGATATCGAACAAAAACCGACAGTGATTGAGCAGTTTGCATATTCTGACATGTGGGGGACTACCTTACCTAACGGAGAAAAGGTAATCGGAACAGTAAGATATTTACAATATATGACCCCTCGTATTATTATTATGAGAGAACTTCTAAGTGAACAGGGGAGTATTTATGTTCATACAGATTGGCATGTAGGGCACTATGTTAAAATGATTATGGATGATATTTATGGCAAAGAAAATCTTATAAATGAAATCATATGGTGGTATAAAAATAAATTTCAATTTTCTTTCTCAAAGCATCTACCAACCGAAACCGAAGTAATTTACTGGTATTCTAAAAGCAAAGATAATCATATAATTAATCACCAAAAAATACCTGTTGAAAAAACAAGAAAACAAAACAAAGTGACTTGGGACCCTATTGCGAAGAAAATGATTACAGTCAAAGACGCAAATGGAAATGTTGTATATTACGACTCGAAAGATAAAATGGTAGGAACATTATGGGATATTCCTCGGGTCAATTCTATGGCAAAAGAAAGATTGGATTTTGATACCCAAAAACCTGAAGAATTATTGATAAGGATAGTAAATATTGCAAGTAATAGTGGCTCAATAGTTGCAGATTTATTCGCTGGTTCTGGAACTACGGGTGCTGTCGCCGATAAATGTGGTAGAAAGTGGATTATGTGCGATATTGGTAAACCTGCATGTATGATTACAAGAAAACGGTTGATTGACCAAGATGTAAAACCATTCTTATACCAATCAATCGGAGATTATCAAAAGGAACAGTATGAACAATCTGCTTTCAAAACAATAAGTGATTTAGCACATGTTATAATCAATCTCTATGGTGCATTACCATTCCCCTATCAAGAAGGAGTGCCAAACAATTTAGGTTATATCAAACAATCAAAAACACTCGTTTTTGTTGATTCCCCCTCCAAATTAACTGGATACAACACGCTAAAGAAAGCACAGGAACTACGAGCATCGTTTATGGGTGGTTGGGAAAAGATTGTCGTGCTCGGTTGGAATTTCGTAACGGACATCGGTAGAATTATCGAAAGTTTAAATGACGAAAGATTAGAGGTATTGATTATCCCCCCAGACTTACTGGATAAATTAAAGACAAAAGCAAGTTACGAACAATTAATCAAATCGGGTAGTATCCGATTTTCATCGCTGCAATACCTTACTATAAAACCGATAAAAAAGAATTTTTACAATGATGAAGAAGATGAAATAATAGTAGAACTTGACAATTATGTGTTGCTTTCTCCTGATGCTCTACCATTAGATAAAGAAAATAAAGAGAAACTGGAAAAAGTAATTGCAGAAGACCCCATGAGCCTGATAGAATATTGGAGTATCGACCCTGATTATGATGGTGATGTATTTCGGAGTAAATGGCAGGATTACCGAGAGAACAACGAAGATTTACGCATAAAAAAGGTGGCTAAACTTCTTATTCCAAAAAACAAAGGAAAGAAAAAAATCTGCGTAAAAACTGTCGATGTTTTCGGTTTTGAAAGTGCAGTGGTTAAAGAGGTGTAGATAGATGGTTACTGCTAAATCGCTTGGCACAGGAACTGTTCCTTTAAAGTTAGCAGACCTTATAACAAAAATGGCTAACAAAGAATGGAATGAGGGGACCTTGATTGAAAAAGTGACCCCTATAACAAGAGACCTTCTACGATTTTGGTATCCCACAGGGAACTTTGCAGATGTAAGAAACTTTAATTTCCATGAAGGGCAGTGGCAGGCAATTCTGAATACAATTTACGTTAATGAGATTCTGAATGTCAATAATGTGCATGATTTATACATGGCTGTCTATCCAGACCTTCTCACGGAAATGGATTTACTCGACCTCAAGAAGAGTAAGTACGGCCATAAGATGTTTTGTATTAAGATGGCGACAGCGACAGGGAAAACCTGGGTGCTATCAGCATTACTGATATGGCAATACCTAAACTCAAAACATGAGGAAACACCAACGAACAATTTTTCAAAGAATTTCCTTCTCGTTGCCCCTGGCATCATTGTCTATGAAAGGTTATTGGATGCCTTTTTAGGAAAAAGAAAAGAAGATGGAACACGTAATTTTGATACATCGGATTTCAAAAACTTTCAATCGTTGTTCATACCTCAAGCATATAAAGATGAGATTTTCGGTTTTCTCCAATCTTGTGTCGCACAGAAAGAAGAAATCAGCAGAAAAGTAACTGGGGAAGGTTTCATAGGGATAACAAATTGGCATTTACTCGCAGAAGAGCAAGATGATGATGAAGAAGAAGGAACAGCATTAGATACTCCACAACAGACGATAAAAAGATTACTCCCGATTACCCCAGGAACTACAGCAGGTCACTCCCTTGAACAATTAGATAATCAGTATCTGCGAGGTAAAGAACTCGAATATCTTGCAAATCTACCTGATTTGGTTGTTTTCAATGATGAAGCACACCATCTCAGCGAGTTTAAAACATCTGATGAAATATTAGAAAAAAAATGGCAGGAATCACTCGATGAAATCTCTAAAAATAAAAAAGAAAAATTCATACAAATCGACTTCTCTGCAACACCGTATACTGTAACTGGTTCGGGGCAGAAACGCACACGGCATTTCTTTCCACACATCATTGTGAATTTTGAACTCTATACAGCAATAAAAAATGGTTTAGTAAAGACGGTTGCCATCGATAAAAGAAAAGAAATAGCAGCACTACCATTGGATTTTTCCGCAGAAAAAGATGGTACAACGATACGTTTGTCAGATGGACAACGCATAATGCTACGAGCAGGATTAACCAAATTACGAATACTGGAAGAAGGTTTTACTAAAATCGATGCTAATAGATGTCCAAAGATGCTGGTAATCTGTGAAGACACATCTGTCGTTCCTCATGTTCGTCAGTTTCTCATGCAAGAAGGATTAGCCGATGAAGACATCATGGAGATACATAGTAACAGAAAAGGAGAGATAGGCGAAGATGAATGGGAAAAAGTTAAGCAGAAATTATTCAGCATTGATAAATGCAAATCGCCTAAAGTCATCCTCTCGGTTCTCATGCTGCGAGAGGGTTTTGATGTAAACAACATCTGCGTCATTGTTCCTCTGCGTTCCACGTCATCATATATTCTTTTAGAGCAGACAATCGGAAGAGGACTTCGTATTATGTGGCGAGAACCACAATACGAAGATAGCAAGAGAGAAAACAGGGAAAAACTCCTTGTAAAAAAAGAGGAACCCGATAATTACATGGATATTTTAAGCATCATCGAGCATCCTGCATTTATTGAGTTTTATGAAAAGGAATTAAGCGGTGTAATCGGAGAAACAAAAACATTACCGAAACGAGACCGAGTTGTCGGAGACCTCATTAACGTTCCCCTCAAGCAGAATTATCAAGAGTATGACATGCTCTGGCCTATTATTGTTCATGATAAAGAAGAACATCTTAAATCCGATGAATTATCGATTGATAATCTTCAACCATTCCCCATCAAGTTAGATGAACTGCGACCGTTTACCGTGCGAGAAGGTGAGGTCTTCTATGGAGAAGAACTCACGGTACGAACTAAATTCGGTGAATATGTTGTCACCGCTGATATTTTCACAGCAAAAAGTTATAATTCATTCATTCAAAAAATCGTAAACGCAGTCTCATCCGTACCTATAAAAATAGGTAAGAGAACACAAAAAAACTTCCCGATAATGCAGATAAACACTGCATTAATAGCAAAACTAATTGACGAATATATAAGGCATAGACTTTTTGAACAAGAGTTCGACCCGTTAGTCAACAATAACTGGAAAATACTTATCCTTACGCAAGGAAAAATAATTCAACACATTGTGAAAAATGTTAGCCAATCTATCTATGATTTACAAAATAAACTTGAAGTAATAGATGCAACAATAATAAAAAGATATTTCTCTGAAGTAAAAGAAATCAAAATCAGGGAAACCTATGCAATTAATGTCGCCAAGACTATTTACGAAAAGGTAGCCTACCCCTCTAATAAAGGTGGATTTGAAAAAGCATTCATCGAATTCGTTGATACAGACTCGAAGGTAAAAGCATTCGTTAAAATAAACGAGCACTACTATGATTTCGCAAATGTCATTTATATTAGAGAAGATGGTCTATTAGCACATTATTTCCCTGATTTCATGGTTAAAATCGGTGATAACATTTTCCTGGTCGAGACAAAAGCAGAGCGAGATATGAGCAGTGTGAACGTAAAACAAAAACGCTTGGCCACTATTGACTGGATTGATAAAGTCAACGACTTAAAACCCGAGGATAGATTAAACTGCATGTGGAGTTATGTTCTCCTCGGTGAGAATACATTTTATCGAATGAGCGAACAAGGTGGTACCACCCAGGAAATATTGGATTATGCAAAATTAACAAAATCAAAAGTAAAAGGGACATTAGGTGATTTACTCGGTTTAAAAGAATATTAAAAATCCGGTGGGATGTCTTTATTAGTAATAATACAATATTTATTCCGATTTAATTTAAAAATATCCATATTCTTTCAATATGTTGAAGATTGTTGTATAAGTATCATTAACATCTTTTTCTGAGGTAGCACCTGCTATAATATATTTACCATTTCTATAGAGCGTGACATGCCTCAACATTCCATTCACTTCAACTTTTACTAATAAGGCAGGATACGTCTCTGGCTCATATTCTTTATTTGGAAAATCTACTTCTTTGTAGATTTTAACGATATCTAACTCTTTTGGAAACCTGCCCGTAGCAACAATATTTGCTATCTTTGGTTTTGTTCCAAATGGTTTATCAATATTAATTTTCATTCAAACACAATCAATAAATGAATTTCATATGAGATAATAACTATTGCTATACCATTGCATTAAAACGATTCTCAGATATTTGGTGGAATATCTTTATCCGTAATAATACAGAATTTACAGTCATCGCATATCGCATCAGGGTTATCGGTCTCGTTCGTACCGCAGATTTTACGTGTGCCTTGCATGGCTATCTACTAGGCAGTGAAAATCTGCCCTCTTCAATTTCCCTTTCGGAAGAGTAGTCGAAGGGACTCAAAAGTCTGGCATCCTATATGGATGGCAAGTTCATAAATGTGAGTTTATGAATGAAGGAAGCTGCAGACAAAATCACAGGCCAAAATCATAATGGTGAACCTGGATGTAGCATCATACCATTGATGACCTACTGTAAAATTAGGGAAATCCGGTGCAGCATGCTGCTGATATAAAGGGAAGATGAAGCATGCTGGATGTATGGTGTATCAGGGTTGGCATGTGGTGAAAGTAGATGGTCTTACCAAGGGAGAACTCATACAATCCTACTTGGGAAAGTAAGTAAGAAAACGGTATAACCACATGTGTGGGAAAGCCAAGTACTAATGTTGTATGAGGAGTCAGCTGACTCATAGTAGCAATGAAGCTAAGCCAATGATATGCTGGTAACAGACTGGAGGATAAAACTTGGCTGAGTGAAGGGGTCTGGTTCGTGAGAACTGAATACTGGCAAATCGTAGATTAGCAATGCTTTGCGTTGCTTGGAAACGCAAACCAAAATGGTTTGTAGATTTGTTGGTTTTGGTCAGTGAGGAAGACACCTCACTCCCTGTAATTGGGGAAATCACGGAGAAGGCCGTATACGGGAAATTCGTACGTACGGTCTATGAGAGCAGGGCGAGCTGGCAACAGCTCAACTTGACTCTATAAATCATCACCCATCTACAACCTGTTATACGTAAGATATCGCTCTACAATTAGGATTAGAACAAACCCAGTATTTTGTTTCTTTTTTACCAGGTAATTGAAATGTCGCACTTGATATTAATGGTCCATCCCATGTTTGAACGACCTCTGTCATTTTCCATCCGCAATATGGACAGGTTTTTTCGCACATTATATCTCAATCCCATTCTGTTCTAAAAAAGATGACATCGTTGGAATAATCGTTGAATAAACATCCTCACAGGTTTTATAGGCTAAATTAATATGTTTAGAGCTTGTCTGAAAAATAATTTCGTTGAACTTTTTGACTTTTCCATCATTCT
>JADBLO010000080.1 GCA_014894395.1 Thermoplasmata archaeon | reverse complement strand
TTTCGGTTTTTTCAAAGGACCATGAAAACAATTAGCTAGCTAAACAAATACAAAATTTTAAATCTTTATTTCAATGAAAATAAATCAAATATTGAATAGTACAAGGTTATATTATAGGATTCTAAAAAAATAACTAAAAAACTTTTTAGGGAATTTGTAAGGGTGGTTTGACAGCGCACCAGGGGCTCCTAGATTTCAAGCAGTGGAGCTTACCCCGTAAGATTCCCGAAGGAATCAAATAGGGCTCTCCACCTAGTCTAAGAGTCCCAGCCCCCTTGCGGGGGTAATCTTCCCGTGGGCTCTCGCACCAAAGTACCGAAGAGTACGTATGCAGGCTTAACTGCCGGGTTCGAGATGAGACCGGGTGTTTCCCTGCCGCTTTGACCGTCAAACCACCGTTACCCTGATTATTTCTATGATTTTTATACGCAACCTGTTTAACGATTGAGCCAGTAATGAACGGTTAGTAGCTCTAGGCTGAACATGTCGCCGAAGCTTCATGCGTACACCTGAGCTCTATCAAACGAATCTTCTATTCGAGTTCTATGATGTCTCGTCTCGAGGTGAGCTTCATGCTTAGATGCTTTCAGCATTTATCCCTTACAGCGTGGCTACCCAGCATTGCCCTGTCGGACAACTGGTAAACTAGAGGCTGCAGACCCTTGTTCCTCTCGTACTAAAGGGTCTTTCCCCTCAAACATCAACGCTTCCAGAAGTTAGCAACAAACCTGTCTCACGACGGTCTAAACCCATCTCACGATCCGCTTTAATGGGCGAACAACCCCACCCTTGGCAGCTGCTGCACCGCCAGGATGCGGAGAGACGACATCGAAGTAGCAAGCCTCCAGGTCGATATGGGCTCTTGCTGGAGACGACTCAGTTATCCCCGGGGTAACTTTTCTGTTATCAATGACCCCCATAAATGAGGTTCATTGGTTCGCTAGGCCCTGCTTTCGCAATGCGGATTGTTATTGGCCCAATCCGTATAAAGCCACCTTTTACCCTTGCATTCTACAGGAGATTTCTGAACTCCTTGAGGTGACCTTTGGGCGCGCTTGATATCTTTTCGAGCGCGTGGCGCCCCACCCAAACTACCCACCGATCGTTGTCCTTTTGCAAGTTAGTGGTACGGCAAAGATAGGGTGGTGTCCCATTGGCGCCTCCACCAGAACTAGCGTCCTGGCTTCGACGGCTCCCACCTACGCTTCACAATCCAAACCGTATCACAGCGACAGGCTGTAGTAAAGCTCCACGGGGTCTTCGCTCCCTTCTGGAAGGTACTGGACTATGCGCCAGTAAGTCAATTTCACCGGTTTCCAAGCGGGGACAGTGGCGCTCTCGTTAAGCCACTCATGCAAGCCGCCAATTAAGCGGCAAGGTATTACGCTCACATCTGTTACTTATGGGACCTTCTTTTCTAAGAAGGCGGATTGGCATTTCTGTCAACCTCCTCACGTCGCCATGAGGGTCGGACTATATCTTCACTTCTTTTTTCGAAGTGTTCGGCGTATAGTCTCTGAGGATTCTAGATACTTGGATTTTACATGGTTGTTCATGGAACTAGCTAACTGAGCAATTTTTTTTAACCCTTTTTTGGTTAAATGCTCGTTATCGTCCATGAGGATGATGATTTGAGAGAATGTTTCGAAGTTTTCTTTTTTTGTTGTTTGAAGAGGATGTTTTTTAAAGAATTCTATTAATTTCTTTAAATTTTGTAATCCTCGGACTCGGACTTCGAATCGATCTCCGTGATTCCGTGTGACGTGACCAACTTCCAAGGTTTTACAAATCGTATGCAAGATGTTGATATCTCTTTTATGTTGTACGATTCGAAACTCTGGAAGGACTTGCCACCCAAGTGTCATCTTGGGTTGTCTGTTAATTGCCACATGGAAGCAACCTTCACCATCGACAAACCCTGCAATCCACTCAGCATCTAGGCTTTCCTGCTGATTATCCGCACTCATCGCATTGTCACTACAATTTTAAGGCATAAATAAACCTTATCATTACAGTAGCTTGAGATACACGGACGTTCCAGCATATAGCCGAATTTGATTAAGGCAACATTTTGTGGTTACCTTAAGAGGGTCATGGTTACCCCCGCCGTTTAGCGGTCCTTCGCCCCATTGAAATAGGTTTTCAGATACCGCCACTGGGCAGGATTCGGCGACCATACACATCCTTTCGGACTTGCGGTCTCCTACGTTTTTATTAAACAGTCGGAGCGCCCTAGTCACTGAGACCTGCTTTTCACAAAGCAGGCACCCCTTATACCGAAGGTACGGGGCTAATTTGCCGAGTTCCCTCGCCTGGATTTAGCCGACACACCTTGGCTTACTCAGCCAGGGGCACCTGTGTCAGTTCTCGGTACGGATCTACAAACTACATCTCATACTAATTTTCACGGGCACTCGAGCTCGATAAAATCCGTCTAAAGCGACAGACCCATCACGCTTTGACCAAGTTCTCACCATGACGGTACTCCCTTAGCTTAATACGCTTAGACAGACAGACTAGTCTGTAAAATCTACCCGAATGCGTCAAAATATGAGCAAATGTTTGTAAAGTACAGGAATATTAACCTGTTTCCCATTCGGCAACTTCAATTAAGGGTTGCCTTAGGACCGACTAACCCTCGACTGATGGACATCGTCGAGGAAACCTAGCCCTTTCGGTGGTAGAGATTCTCACTCTACTATGCTGCTACTTTTCCCAGGATTCTCGTTCGAACGCGGTCCACTTGATCTTACGACCAAACTTCTACCCACGCACGACGCCCCCCTACTCATCTCCATTTTGGAGTGCTTACGTATCGGTGGTTAACTTAGCCCCGTCCATTTTCAAGGCATACAATCTCGACCAGTGAGCTGTTACGCTATCTTTAAAGGATGGCTGCTTCTAAGCCAACCTCCTGGTTGTCTGAGACCGTAAACGCTTTTTGTTCTTTGACACTTAGCTAACACTTAGGGACCTTAACGCAAGGCTGGGTTGTTTCCCTTTCGGACATCAAGTTTACCCCAGATGCCCTCACTACCCTGATTCTACGATGAATACACATTCGGAGTTTAGCAAGGTGCCGAGGAATTTCTTCCCCTAAGCACCCAATTAGTGCTCTACCGTGTACTCCATCTCATCAGAGATCTACCTGCGGGTAGTCTCGGGGGGAACCAGCTATTGCCAGTCTAGATTGGTCTTTTGCCCCTATACGCAGCTCATCCGAACGATTTGCACATCAGCACCGGTTCGGTCCTCCACCCCACTTTCATAGGGCTTCAACCTGGCCACGCATAGATCGGCTGGCTTCGGGTCTCGTGGTAATGACTACAGGCGAGCACACCTTGTCCCTTGTTGCCTGCGGACACTTGCTTTCGCTACGGCTACGGGCCTTAAGCCCTTAACCTCGCCATTACCAGGAACTCCCTGGGTCATTATTCAAAACGAACGACAAGACATTGCTCCACTATCTAAGATAGCTTCGTCGCTTTCATGCCTTATCAGTCTGTAACCATTTGATTTCATGCTCTTTGCACCTCCCGCAAGGGGTACTTTGCAACGTTCACTCACGCTACTATTGCGCTATCGGTCTCGAGTAGTATTTAGGGTTGGAAGTTTATGCCTCCCATATTCACGCGCGATATCCAACGCACGTTACTCTGGATACCCAAAAATCTCCCACTGGTTTACCTCTACAGGACTATCACCCTCTATGGTACCTCTTTCCAGAGGACTTCGAGTTTGCCAGTTTGGGAGTAAATGAGTCCAAACTCCACATCTCCCCTAGTTCGTCGCTAGGGGATTCGGTTTGCCCTGTTGGGTGTTCGATCGCCTTTAATAACCCAATCTCAATTGATTTCTTTTCCTCTGCCTACTAAGATGTTTCAATTCGGCAGGTTCCTCTTCGCTGACGCGAATATCGCCGAAGCGATAGGATGTCCAATTCGGTAATCTCCGTATCAAAGGCTCCTTGCGCCTACACGGAGTAATATCGCGGCTTGGCACGACCTTCATCAGCTCTCGAGCCGAGCAATCCACCAAATGGCGTAGCACTGGCTCAATTTACGTCCAGGTTGCGTATGCAATCCATTGCATGTAATTCGCAATGGGACGATCATCAACCGCATCTGCGAAGAGTGGGTCTACGTCCTTACCACCTAATTTATAAGAAAACTAGGTGGCGTGTCTCTGTATTTCTATGAATTGGAAAATCTGAATGGACCGGATGGGATTTGAACCCATGGCCTCCTGCTTGCAAAGCAGGCGATCTTCCGCTGATCTACCGGCCCTTACATGACTATCTGACGGTAAGGACCGAGGAAATTCGATAAACCTTAATATACTTTTTGATCGACGTGATTATAGTGTTTAATTCACCCATCAATATTAATCGTAGGAGGTGATCCATCCGCAGGTTCCCCTACGGATACCTTGTTACGACTTAGCCCCGCTCACTAAGCCTAAGTTTGAACGCAGCAACTAGCTGCATCCTCACTCAGACCCAATTCGCATGGCTTGACGGGCGGTGTGTGCAAGGAGCAGGGGCGTATTCACCGCGGAATGTTGATCCGCGATTACTACGGATTCCAACTTCATGAGGGTGAGTTACAACCCTCAATCCGAACTATGACTAGGTTTCGGGATTACCTTCACCTTTCGGTGTCGAAACCCATTGTCCTAGCCTTTGTAGCGCGCGTGTAGCCCGGGGGATTCAGGGCATACTGACCTACCGTTGCCCTCCCCTTCCTCTGACTTATCGCCAGCGGTTTCTCTAGTGTGCCTAGTAAGCGAACTTACCAGTTGCAACTAAAGATGAGGGTCTCGTTCGTTGTCTGACTTAACAGAACGCCTCACGGTACGAACTGACGACGGCCATGCACCACCTCTCGGAAAATCAGGCAAGGTCATCAGCCTGGCCTTCATATAACCGTCGCCCCCGGTGAGTTTTCCGGCGTTGAATCCAATTAAACCGCACGCTCCACCCGTTGCGGTGCTCCCCCGCCAATTCCTTTAAGTTTCAGTCTTGCGACCGTACTCCCCAGGCAGCTCGCTTAACAACTTCTCTCCGACACTAGTTGGGCTCGGAGCCCGACTAACATCAAGCGAGCAGCGTTTACACCCTGGACTACCGGGGTATCTAATCCCGTTTGCTCCCCAGGGCTTCGTCCCTCACCGTCAGACCCGTTCTAGCTAGACGCCTTCGCCACTGGTGGTCCCCCTAGGATTACAGAATTTCACCTCTACCCCAGGAGTACCTCTAGCCTCTCCCGGTCCCAAGTTGAACAGTCTACCCGGAATTCGTACGGTTAAGCCGTACGATTTACCCAGGCATTTATAGAACCGGCTACGGACGTTTTAGGCCCAATAATAGCGGCCACCACTTGAGCTGCAGGTATTACCGCGGCGGCTGGCACCCGTCTTACCCAGCTCTTACTCTCCCTGTTTTTTAGACAGAGAAACAGCTGACTCTTACGAGCCAGCACTTGGGATTCCCTCGTCGTGCTTTCGCACAGTGCGAAGTTTTCGCGCCTGCTGCGCCCCGTAGGGCCTGATATCGTGTCTCAGATATCATCTCCGGGCTAAAGCTCTCACTACCCGTATCCGTCGTAGGCTAGTCAGGTAATTACCCTAACTACAACCTGATAGTCCGCAGACTTATCCTTAGGCGATAAATCTTTCAATCTAAAAGCATTCCAGCAGTCTAGATCTATGGAGTATTATTCTCAGTTTCCCGAGGGTATCCTCCACCTAAGGGCAAATTATCTACGTGTTACTGAGCCGTCTGCCGAGGGCCGAACCCTCACGACTCGCATGGCTTAGTCGAATCCCAATAGCAGTGGCCTCTGGCAGGATCAACCAGAATCTGGCACACTATTATTATTGGTTTAATGAATTGGTGGGTGAATTAAATATCACCAACACGTCGATCGTCAGATTCAAGAGTGCGCAAGACATCTACCTCAGAGCATCTTGATTTTCTTGAACCTCCACATTCACTCTGTTTCCCAGATTTGAAAGGTCCTAATCATCGAATGTCGCGATGACATACTCTCATAGGCCAACCGGAATGATCCGGGACAGTATTATGAGGTTATTATTCGAGGTAACCTCACCGTATATAGTTATCATATATAAATCTTACATATATTGTTTGTGGTTCCAACGCCCCAAATTATAAATATGGAGACAAGTTGCCCTGGGACACGGTCTGGGTAAAAAATTTCTACTGTTTCGCTGATTTTTTGTTTCTGATAATGTTTAGAGGAACTTAATTTGTTCTTTTAACCGCGGGTTTCTTACTGTCTGTTTTCTAATAATGAGGATACCTTCTAAAAGTTCAACACTAGCAAAATATTTGTTGAATCTTGTGTTGAATTGTTCGCAGAATTTCTTTGCGGTAACAAGATCTTCTGCAAGAAATGTGAAGATTCCATCAAAACATCCATGTAAGTATTCGATGTTTTCTATACGAATCACAGAACCAGGGATGAGATTATCGAGCCGTGTCGTGAGAATTTCTTGGAGCATTTTTTGGTCAATGGGTACTGTGGTTCGTTTTACCACCATCGTGAAATGTTTTAGGTTACAACTTTCATCATCGCAGACAGCGGCGTACCCCCAGATTATCTTATTTTTTTCAAGTTTTTTGATGATGCGCCATATTTTCTGTCGTGAAAAACCGCATTTTTTTGCGATGACATCGATACTTTCGTTTGCATTTGTCCTTAGGACGTCAAGGATTTTTTTTTCATCTTGTACGAGTTGTTGAGTACTACTTTTTGGCATGGTTACTTCCTTTATTCATCTATTAGATTATTATACGATAATCATTTAAAAGTAAAAAAGGTATGTATTGTGGTTTTTAGGTTAAAAAAGGGATGGACTGAGCGGGATTTGAACCCGCGGCCTCCGCCTTGCGAAGGCGGCGATCTTCCGCTGATCTATCAGCCCAAATCTTTAGGAAAGATTTATCAAATTTTGACGATGTTTTGAACGTAACCAAACACGTGTTAAATACTTACTTGCAAAATCGTGCTTTGGGTGTCTCGACAGGTCATGTTTATGAGGTAAAGAGATTCCTGTTCAAATTCCTTTCTGCGACAAATTGGAGGGTTGATTTTAACTCTACTCTTGACTATCTTAATAATATTAGAGTTAATAAGTCTCAAGCATACTACTCTAAACAAACATTTCAAATAATCAAGTTCCTAAATTACCTTGACTTACCTTGGGCAAAGAAAATTGAGAGACCACAACCAGTTCACTATCAACCAATAAAGGTATCTGATGAACAGGTCAAGGATGCAATAGCATACTTCAAGGGCGACAATCAGACGATAGCATTAATTCATTTAGGTTGCGATTCTGGTTTGCGAGCTGAGGAATTATATCAGCTTAAAATTGAGAATATTGATTTAGGCAATCGAACCGTCTACGTGAAACACGACCCCAAGAATGGACAAAGCACGAAAACAGGGGTTAGTAGACAATCCTTTTTCACGGGTAAAACCGCAAAACTTTTAACTATTTATTTTGAATCATTCAATAAACAGAATCGAAAGAGACACCTTTTTAATAAGATCACAATGGAACGGAAATTTAGACAATCCCCGATTCGTTGTAAAATGACTAGACACGTGTTTTCTAGTAGATGGGAGAGAGCACTAGGACCAAGCGGTGCAAAAGCGGTTTTAATGGGTCATAGCAACAAAACGGTTGATTGTTCGCATTATCTCAGTTTAACGACAGAGGAATTGCATAATATATACGACCAGGTGATAAAATGGTAACAATGTTATTTTAACAGAATAGCTTTAAGTATAAAAAGCAAGAAAACACATGTGATGCATAAGCATGTCAATTGTAATTGTTTGGTGGTGATGGAACGATGAAAAAAATGAACGATAGCGATGGCAAAAAAGAGATACATGAAGTGACAAAAAATAATGTTGTGATTTCCAAACAGAAAAAACAAATGAGTGACAAAATCATTGAAACAAAAAAAATAAAGAAACAGCAAAGTGACAATGCTGAATGGAATGACATAGGTTCGGATGAATATTATCAAGACAATGTAGAAAACAATTGAGGTGATAGAAAATGAAAGAAAATGTGGTTTATGTCGAAGTCCGTGACTATAGGTATCCGCAAAAGGAATGTGACTTTAAGAACTGTAGACAACGTGCAACAAGAGATGTCATCAGGACCGAAGGAAAAGAAAAATGCATTGTTTCGACCTGTGAATTGCACATGCTTGAAACTTATCGAGTCGCTTGTGAATATATGTTCAAAATTAAAAAATAAAAAATAGAGGAAAGGTGAAATTATGATAGATGATTATGAGGAATTTGTTGGAAAGAATGTGACCCTTGTTAAGCGAAATGGGTTTGTTCTTGATGGAAAAGTTTTGAAGGCAGACGTTAACGGCATAATGTTCGAAACGTGGAAGATGATTTCTTATTTTTCATGGTCCGAAATTGGGTCATTAGTTCCGAAGGTGAACTAGATGACCGATTTTACAAAAACAAATTATTTGAAAGACTTGCAAGAGCAATACGACAGTGAAAAAAACAAAAATAAGAAATTGAAAATATTTCGACAGATTCTAAAACTACAAGAACAATTAAAAAATAAGCCAAGAATGTCCAACTCGAAGGAAAAAGAGGATTTAGTTAAAACCGCAACATCAATAACACTCGAGCAAACAGATGGAACTAAAAAAAGATATGAGCAGATTTATAGCCCTAAGTTTGGAATGTGTCAATTTATCACATATAATAAAGCAACATTGGGCTATGAATATACACTTTCCGTAAAAGATGAAAATAAAGGTATAATGTATATGCCACCTTGTGAGGAAGATTCGGGAGTTAGTGAAGATGTTGTGCTATTCCCAACAGAACCCGAGGACTACATATCATTTGTAAATCTATATGATGAAATAGATAAGTATGTGGTGAAATATCTTGATATAGACCCAGAGAAACGAAAGTTAGCCAATTATCTAATAATATTAGATTGGTTGATTGATGGTCTTAATACAATACCGATATTGCGATTCTTGGGAGGTTCGGGAAATGGGAAAACACGAGCAGTCACGACATACGGTCATATCGCATATTTACCGACTTTGATAGCATCACCAAATGCTGCAAATATATTTCGTATCCTAACGAATTATACAGATGCCACTCTAGTAATTAACGAAGATATGGACTTATCTAATAAAGCGGTTAAAAATAGCGAAAACAAAGAATCGGTAAGGGCAATAATACTAAACGGATGGGAACGAAAATTTAAAGTTCCACGACACAACAACACAACAGGAAAAGACGAATATTTTTCACCCTTTGGCTTAAAGATTATGTCGAGCTATTACGCAACGTCTTTTTCCGCATACGAAAATAGATGTCTTAATATTGATGTATGGGAAACAGAAAGGAATGATATAATCATTAACACAGATGTAAAATTTTTGAAGGATGCTTTGCACATACGAAATATGCTATTGGACTTTAAGTTAAAGAATGCAAATGCAGATTTTAGTAAGTATAATGCGATGACCTTCAAAGATTTTGGTTCAAACGTAAGTAGACGAGTATGCCAAGCTACAGCACCACTAATGCGATTGGAATTATTCGAACCCACAATACGAGAATATCTATTATCGTTAGCGATGCAACGTAATCTTGACGAAATAAGTAGAAATGTGGGAACGGATGAAGGAAAGTTTTTCAAGTTATATTTGGATATTTTAATAGAAACCTGTGACAAAGACATCACTACAAATAGAATCAAAGAGCTATTGCCAGAATTTTACAAGGATTGGCGAATGGACACGATAAACAACCGATTCAAGCAACTCGGCTTTGAAATACAAAAAAAGAAGCCAGATCGTGGTAGAATAAACTATCATATTATTTTTGACAAGAAAACCATCTTTAAGTTGATACAAAAGTATGTATTACCCGAAGATAGGACGGACGATGACGGTCATACACTAAACGACCAAATTGAGAGTATTTCAACGGTTTCCGAAGAAAATCAACAGGAAAACGACCAAAATCAAGAAAAGCACGGCAAACATGAAAACGGCTTCCAACAGAGGAGAATCGATTAAAATGATAGACATTAACAACACTTACGGTATAATGGCTATAAATGGAACACATAGCTATGTATCGTTTTTTACCGTATTGTTCGTAAGTGAGTCCAATGTCTGCCGTGAAATGGCTTTTCCCCCTGTTGGTGTGAAAAACGTGTCTGCCGTGACAAATAGATCATTGAAGGATGGTGAATAGAATGGTTTGGACTAGTGCAGATGATAATAATGAAAAAAATTCGCCAACTATGTTTGAAACAGACATAGATAGACAGAATGAACGAGCCATTATGGACCGAATGATGAAAGTTTTTGGATGGCGAGACCTTATGAAATTTACAAGGGCGGATATTGTGGATTTTCTTGCCACAAATAGTAATAATAAAATATTTCATAGTTTTTATTTGGTAGCCCTGTTAATAACGATTGAAACAATGGGATAAGTGCATATATACCAACAATACCATATATTATCTTGAATACAAACCGTCTTTGATTTCTGTTAATTTTTGAACTTATTTGTAAAAACCAGAATGGAACTTCAAGAACTGGTTCTTTTTTATTTGTTTCATCCGACATATTACCTTTACCTCCGCCTTAAAGTTTTGTAACAATTACTTCTTTAAAAACCTATACTTCCTTTATTGTTTTTGATAAACTGCTTGCACACCTTTAGAATTAATTAAGGTTAATATTGTATTACTCTCACTAAATGAATAGTCATATGCATAAGCGAGACTACCTGGCACATCTCCTCCAACATTAATGACAAGTTTTCCATCTTTAACTTTCCAAGCTGAACTAAAACTTCCACCAATATGCTCAATCGGAACAGAACCGTCAGAAAAGAAAGTATATGTTGCTACAAAATCACCTGTTGCTCCACTAACACCCGCACTCCCTTCAATCATTTTCCATGTGCCAACAAATTTATTTTTCTCAATATCTAATGGATTATTAGTGCATCCACAAAACCCAACACAAACAAACAGAGTAATGATTCCTATGATTTCTAATTGTTTTTTCATGTCGTCACCTTATGAAATTATATCTTTTTTATTTTGAAAATATATCTATTCATTCAGTTACTTTGTTGGATAATTTTTCTTCCAATATTTTCTTTAGATTATCTATTGATTTTTCTTTATCTTCGAATTGATATTTTTCAACAAGTCCTATGATTCTTAGATAATCTTTAATATCATCATCTTTAAAGGCTATAATTTGAGTTTGCATTAACGTTGAAAGCCCAATAAATGCGGATAAGAAATTATTTCTGGTTTCGTCACTAATATAATCAATAACTTTTAATGCAGAATCTAAATCCCGAATTATTTTTTTAAGTTTATCATTTGAAACAATTTTTTTATCGGATGTTGGAGTTAGAGTGGTAATGATTTGTCCGGATACCATTACTGGTGTAGGTTTTTCAGTTTTGAGTTCATCTATATACCCATGTATCATAGCATTTTTTTCAACAAAACTAAGTTCAGAGAGTGCTGTCATTTTTTCATCTGATTGTTTTGATATGTTTTTAGATTCTATAGAAATATTCAATGAACGTTGACTTATGATATTAGAAATTAATGCATAGGCAAGACCCATTATACTTACCCCAATAGAATCAATAGCAAGCATTAATGGAAAATTTTTCTCCAAATATACAAGTCCTAGAAAAATAAATAATATTCCTAACGCCAAGGGTATTCCAAAAATAATCCCAAATTGAATTTTTTCGTTTCTTTGATTCTTTAATTCAGTCATAGAAACATTATCTCCATACCATTTTTTTCTTATTTCATCAACTTCTATTTCATCTGGATTTTGCATTATTTCATCTAATAATTTTTTTGCCTTTTTTACATTTGACATATTAGGGATATAAAATGAAACACCAATCTGAAATACAATAACACACAATATTGTATATTTTAAAATATCCAACGAATAAATGAAATCTGTTATATTTTTGATATCAATTGAAGTATTTGTTGAGTGTGAAAGAGCAACTAGTTCAATTTCCGTAGAAAATACACTACCCTGAAAAGACCAGACTGCAATGAATAAAGTAATTAATGCAATTAATACTGCGACAGATGCCATCCAGAGTGTATTATTTCTATCAACTTTTCTGTTAAGAAATTCTAACCAATCTGATAGATGAGCAGGTTCTCTTACCATTCCTTCCCCAAATTACAATTTCGTAACAATTACATCTTTAAAAACATATCCTTAGAACAATAGATTGAGGGGTCTGGTTAAATCTGGGAGATACAGAATTAAAGATGATGCAGAGTTATCGTTTTTTCACGATTTTCTCTAACTCTGAAACACGATGTTCAAGAGTCAACATTCTGCCGTAGGTTTTCTCGACCCAGAACTCAGCAGTAGCTCCTAAGAGTTTGACAAACTCGAGCCTTTTCTGCATCTCCATCTCATCAAATCCATGCTGCAATAGTGAAAGAGACAGCTCAATGAATTTGGAGATATTCTCTTTTTCGTCCTTACAAAGGCCTTCCATAAGTTATCACTTTTTTTAAAAAGTATTCCTAGTATTTAAAGACCTATGGAGTTGAGTTCCTTATTATTTTATATCCTCCCCATATGATTCGATCTCCGTATTAATTGTTAGCAGGCACCACATGGAAGCGAGGAAGAAAAAAAATCGCCTCTCCCCGAGGTGTTTATTCTTCCTTACGAAGATCATGATTTTTTCTTGCTCGCTTCTCTGGTATAATGCTTGGGGGAGACGCTCGGCTTTGCACTCCGCCTTACAGAAGAAAATAAAGCAGAAGTAACTGAAAAGGAGGTAAAAAGAAAATGAAAACAGCAAAATTAGGAGCACTATTCATGGTTTCGTTGATGGCGATCGCTGGAGTTGGCGCAAGCTACGCCGTGTGGTCTGATCAGGTCGCTATTAATGCGACAGCGACCACCGGTACTTTAGAGTATGCAATCACGAACTTTGAACTGATGGATCAAAACTTTATTGGTGGTACACAACAAGCGACATGGACTGGTGTGGGAACCTATCCTGAGTGGGATTCAATTACTGTTACGGTAGCACCGACCTATCCTGGTTGGGAAGCAATTTGCCGGTTAACAGTGAAGAACACAGGGAACCTACCACTGACGTTGTACAGTATAAAAATGACCTATGTCAACGGAGAATACGATCTTATGAATTACTACTGCTGGGGAATACCATCTCTAACGACATTACCAGTAGCACCAGGTACATCTCTATTCTACCTTAACACTTTCAATTGGTTGACGACTGAGCGAACATATTCTGGAGATTTACCAGGCATTCCAGTGATGACAATTCAACCCGGAGCCACAAAGACAGTAGAGGCATACTTTTGGTTGAATCCAACTGTACCTCAATATGAAGGCTATGCTCTAACGGTAACACTCACGTTGGAAGCAAGAGCAGCAGCAATCACATATTAACTCTAATCTCTCTGAGGTTATGGGGACTATTTCTCCATTCTCCTCTTTATTTTTTGATCGATAGTATCTCGGTGATAACAATCCATTCGGACGAAACCAGCTGATAAAGTGATACATTAAGTCAATAAAAACCTAAACATGTGAGCTGAATTGTAAACCAAACCCAATTCATCTCTCACCAATTTTTAATGAAAAAGAAACAACACGGTTTGTTACTCTGTTGGCTCTTCCTTTAAAAACATATCTTTAATGACATTATACTAAGAAATCTACCTCATGTTTTGTGCTAATGTTTGACATTATTATCGAAGAAGCATTGATATGGTTTTAGCGAATGATTCCAACCAACAAATTTTATTAAATATTTAGTAAGTATTAATAAGCCAATTGTTATATTCATTTACGGAATTATGACCTTAGAATATATAACAATAGCATATGGTATTGCGTTATTAGCTGCATCAGTATGGTTTTTTTTTAAATTTCATCGTCCAAATTACAAAAGTTTCCCCACAATAACCACATTGGTTATATGGGTAAGTGTTTTACCCATGTTATATTTGATTGGCAATAACCAGTTAATACAATCATTATTTGGAACTGATGCCCAAGCAGCACGAGATAATATTTTTCTGATACTTGGTCAGTTATTTATTGGATTCATCTTAATAATTACAATTTCTTGGGGGTTAATGCAAAGAGGAGAAAAAGGTAATATTGCAGATACGGTATATGCACAATGTTATTTCTTAGTGGGCTTGTTCTTTTTTTTAGTATTATCATTTATGAATATTCTCCTTGGTTTGTAATAATTTCTTCGTTAAAAAACTATGTTTTGTTATATTGAATGCATACTGGCATATTAAAATGAATATAAACTCAATTAGAAAGCCATTTTAAGTCACGTAGACGTATTATCTATGTTCAGGTGCGTAGGAATGGCTTAGAATCGCCTACGTGCGTCTAAACGTATATGCTCATAGAGGCTCTTTTATTGAAACGGAACGGAGAACGGGGGTATAGTATCATTATTAGACTTGAGTCTAATTATTTAGGTCAAAGTCTAATTGTTTGAAAATTAATTCTCTCCGAGAAGGTCTAATTAGTCTAATTAATTATTTTATTGTTAATTAGACCACGATATAAAAACCACTACTTGTCGATGAATATTTATTATGCGGGTTTTACAATATGGGGTATCCCTATAACAATAATATGTGATAAAAATCTATAGATAAGTTAAGTTATAAAATAAGACATATAATTATATATATTTGATTTAAAAAAATACTATTTTATAAGCGGTTTTTGGGGTCGTTTTTCGTATAGTATTTTTAACTGCTTTTTAACTCATCCTCTCCTGTTGGATATGTCACCGCCTACAGAGGGCGGAAACATTTAGATTGATCTTAATTTTTAATTATATGATTATTTAAATTATTATTTTAGAATAAAAAATGTATCGATTTTAGTTCAAAAGAATTATTAAATGAATGAACGCCGTGTATTTCTTCGGAGAACATGTCGGAGAACTTTCGAGATTTCATTTTTCATTTCGTAAATTGATAATCCTAAGCGTTGAACTTTCAATTGCTTTCATTGTCGATTCTACTAATTGAATTTCTTGGTCACTACCATGTGCGGTTCCCTGTAATAAAGAAAAATTATCATATATATTATCAACTTCTTTATAGATGGATTCTAATTCAGTTTGATCTTCAATTTCTTTCTCTCCATAAAGTAAAAAACGAATACGGTCATTATGCGAAACCGTCTTTTTACCTAATTTTTTCCACCATCCAACTTGTTCAATTAATTTATTTGGAGCCCATAACAATAGAAGGTCTCTGAAAATATCTCTCATGCTATTGGCTGCCTGGGATTTTTTATCGGGAGAGACTGAATAGAACGTTGCCCATACCCCCCGTCTACGTGGTGAATATTTGGGGTTAATTTTATTTAATTGTTCGTCGAGATCAGCTTGTATTTTTTGTTCTACTGCAATACTCGGCATGTGTAAATCATATCTTCCATAAAGGTCTGTTCCAGTATTAATAGCAGTTTGATTAATCATTGCTATTGCAGAATAAGCATTACTAGAACACGTAGACGTTGCACTAGAAATGTATGGTATTGCTTTTACTACGAATGCCTCTCCTTTTTTTAAGAAATCTAACGCTGTTTGTGTCTTTTTTATAGCTATCATTCCTGAAACACAAATATCGTTAAGAATTCCATTCATATTTTGATATTCATTGGCAGCCTCTTCATATTTTGGCAATTCCGATAATTGAAATTGAATATATTCATTTCCAATTATCGATTGTTTTACAATGTCCAATCCAATCTGTTGAAGTTCATATCCATATGATTCGAGTTTTTTGTAATTTTCATTTAAATTATCTAGAGTTTTTTTGGTCTTATCCTCCTTCTTTTCTTGTTCTGTTTCTTTAAGTTGATTTTCATCATTTGTCATATTATCTCACCATCATTCTGTGTGGAAGTGTTAACGTTTCTTTTTCTTAGCAACACCAGAACTAATATACATATCTCCATTAATCTTTTCAACATGCACCTGTGGACTATTTACGGGTTTATTTTGTTTCTGTTCATATTTTCGTGATTCAGAAGATTGTGTGTTATCACTAAGATTCTCAAAAATCTGTGTCAAAATTGGACCGAAGAAATCGGGTTTGATAAAGCATCCTAATCCCAAAGCTCCAAATATAATACCTACTAAACCGAGTATTTGACCGGTAACATTCCACCCTGCGTTAATAGACATTGGAACGAATATCCCAAGGATTATTATTCCGATCATACCTGATACATAGGAATTTTTTCTTATTTTGTCCATGAGTTAATGATTGCAATTGTTTATTTAAATTTTTTCAGAAGCACAAAGTAATAAAGGATAAAGCTTGTCGAGGATATTTACTAACAATTTGTTTTTTATACAACAAAATAAAATTAAGAAGTCAGGTTTTTTCCACATTTATAAGTTGTTTACCCATTAAACTACTGATTATTTTTATCGTTTTTCCAATTTTTGCTTTTCGTGCTTGTTTTTGAAGTTCATGATGGATTGTAGGATATTTTTTATTTAATAACTGGGCTGTTTCATCCATTTCCTTTTTTACGATTTTTAAATAATCTGGAAAAAAATCTTCTTTGATAACATCTATTATATAGCCAATTTCTTCCCCTTTTACAAAATCCTTAACATTGAATTTGATATGATTTGTTTTATTTATTATAATTTTTTTTTCTATTTGACGCACATCTAAAATATCGTTTTGAACAACAAGTAGTGGATAGAAAAACTGAATATTCAAGCTATTATCG
>JADBLO010000085.1 GCA_014894395.1 Thermoplasmata archaeon | reverse complement strand
TAAGAGGAAATCAGTAAATCCTATTTAATGATCTTTATCCTTCTCCTATCTATCGTGGATACGCCCATAACTATAGCGATTAAGCCGAAAATTACCATCTGAATACTGCGGCCGGCTCCGATCATTAACAATCCAGCTTGAATCCAGGTAATGATAATCACTCCAAGCAAGGTTCTGTGTGGACCTCCCACGCCTCCCGTGAGGGCTGTGCCACCCGCGACTACGCTCGCGAAAAGCGGTATGGTCATATCTGCGCCCATCTCTATAGAACCTCCCCCAAACTGTGCCATGTATAAAATTCCTGCCAGCCCGGCAAAAAATCCACTGAGCATGAAAACGTAAATTCTATTACTTTCCACGTTGATCCCCGAAAGCATAGCACCTATCGGGTTTCCTCCGACTGCGTAAATACGTCTTCCAAATGGTGTCCATATAGCGATGAAAGTGCATAACAGCCAGACACCTATCGCCCAATAGAATATCGATGGTATACCCGCTATAAAGGTCACTGAAAGAGCCCTGAAGGTCCTATCATTCATTATGTGAAGGAAACCCTTCGAGAGGTATAGCGATATTCCCTCAACCACAACTGAAACACCGAGTGTTGCCATGAAAGAGGGGACTTTTAATTTTGCAAATAATAGCCCGTTAATGAAGCCGAACCCCACGCATATCGATAAAGCTAAAGGAATTACCAAGAGGCCGAACTTATCGATATATAAAACACATATGAGTGCGGAAAGCTTTAACAAGCTTAATACTGAGAAGTCAAAAGATCCCATCATGATAACGAAAGTCAATCCGCAGGCAGCAATGAGGAAGTATGACATTGCATAGACTAAAGTTATTATTCCCTGATATCTGAGAAATGTCGGATTTATCAGTTGGAATACACCTATAATCGCTATCGCAGCAATTATTGGACCGATATTATTCATGTTTTTTCGAAACCATTCCGGCAGTAGTCTGATTATTATCTTTTCACTCCTTTCATAGAACCGTTATTCCCTTCGACCCTCTAGAGCTTGCTACAATAGATGCAATTAGCAATAGCCCGGTAATGAGTTGTATCATCGTGGGATCTAAAAATGAAAGGGTCAATCCGCGACAAAGTATAGTAAAAGTCAACGCTCCGAGTATCGTTTTTTGGGGTCCACCGCTTCCCCCTGTAAGTGGTGTTCCACCCAGGACTATTGCCACGAGCGGCCAAACCATGGTGTTTAGATTCAGTACAACTGGCACCGCACCTCCTTGATGTTGGAAATAGATCACCGATCCTATGCCCGTAAATAGCCCGCTTATGGTGAAAGCCAGGATCTTATACTTATCGACGTTTATTCCGGCTAATCGAGCTCCTTCTTCATTTGACCCAATAGCGTATAGATATATGCCTATCTTAGTGTACTTCATAATGAATACCGCGGCGATTATTATTGGGATAGTCCATAGAAAAGCCGTGGGAATGTAAGGGATCAAACGCGCGGTTATAAACTCATATCCGCGAACCGATCTGGAGATTCCTCCCGAGATCGTACCGGTTAATCCACAGTATATTACTAATACACTTAAAGTTAGTATGAAAGAGGGTATTTTCGCCTTGGCTTGTATTACGCCAACGATGAACCCTGTCGCTAATCCCAATAGTGGGATGACGAGAATTGAGAACATCCCTAGTGCAGGCATGAGAAGCCACACCAGGATGCCTCCCAGCATCCAAATTCCAACATAAGATAAGTCTAATGAACCGGTCACCACCACAATTGAGGGACCAAGTGCAAATAACATGAGGGACACAAACTGTCTTAGAATCGTCGATAAATTTAGGGGGGTTAGAAATTTTTCCGGGTATAAACTTGAGAATATCACAAGGAGAGCAAATAAGAATAGAGTGACGGGGTAAATCTTTATCGTTTGAATTATGATTGAAGGTATCAGCTTCTTTTTGTTTGGGATCTTCACTTTTCCAGCTCCTGCTTAAACTTTTCACCACTAATAACTTTTTGAATTTTGCCATGTTTTATAAACATTATCTTGTCACATAGTAGAGAATATTCTTTAGGATCGTCGCTAATAAGGATCATTGAGATACCTCTCTTCTTCTTTATCTCCAAAGTATTTTCGTAGATGTCTTTTCTGGCTCCCACATCTATTCCAATTGTGGGGTCTTCTAGTAAAAGTATATCGGGGCTTCTTTCAAACCATTTCCCCACAGAAACTTTCTGCTTACTACCACCGCTTAGAGAGTAGCAATCCGTGTTAACGTTTGGAGTTTTTATTCTTAACCTCTGCACAATCTTTTCTGCCATCTGTTTTTCAGCATTAAAATTTATTACCCGGATGAACTTTCGCAATATTTTCTTAATATTTACTATGGAGATGTTCTTGGTAATCGGCCAGTTGAGGAATAGCTCTTTTCCGGTTTCACCCGAAAAATATCCAATACCCCTTGTTAGCCTAACGTGGGGAGGTTCTTTGGTTTTGGCTTCTTGTCCTTTGACTATTAGGGCTCCGTTCTCAAAACTTATGAGGCCGGCAATTGTATTTATTATTTCGCTTTTACCTGATCCCGCTGGACCAAAAATTCCTATGCACTCGCCCCGGTGAAGGTCGAAGGAGATATCATAATAGCATCCATTTTTAGTCAGATTCTTGACTGTTAAAACTACTTCCTCGTTTGCCACTCTTTTAATTTCGGGTTTGTAAATATGTTCCAAGGATTCTTTACCGACTATCGCTCGGAAAAAATCTTCCTCTGTTATCTTCTCCTTGGACAAGTCATAATGGGCAACCATCTTGCCATCTCGCAATACGTGTACCCTGTCCGTGAATTCCATTACTTCAGGTATGATGTGAGACACGAAGACGAAAGAAGCATTTTTCTTCATATTTAATATATCGCTGAATAACTCACGACGTTCCTCGATGGTTAAGGGCGCGGTTGGTTCGTCGAGTATGATGACTGATGTAATGTTATTATCTTCGTGTTCCAATCTTACACTTAAAATCGCTTTCGCTATTTCAATCATCTTCTGGGTGGAAAGGGGTAGTTCATACATAAAGTTCTCAATATTGCATTTTACATGAAACTCCTCCAATATCTCCCTAGCATACTTTTTTATTTTGTCTATATCCAATCTAGAGTATTTTATGTACTTATCTTCATGTCCCAGGAACAGGAATTGATATACCTTTAAACAGGGTATAACTCCTTTTTCCTGGTAAACTATTGAGATACCTCTTTTTGCTGCTTCTTTCGGATTTTTGGGGAATGGTACTTTTTTTCCCCTATAATACCATTCCCCATTATCCGGAGGAAAAACGCCTACCAGAATCTTCATTAGCGTAGATTTTCCGGCACCGTTTTCCCCGACTACACCTATTATTTCATTTTTACCAATCGCTATACTAACGTTATCCAGGGCATGAACAACTCCATTGAAGGTTTTGGAAACACCCTTTATCTCGACTATTGGTTCACCTATTGCCATTATTATAATCATCCATCCTTTCTAACGTTAATAATCACTACCAATTACAAAAAGATTAATTATAACGATTTGGTCTTTATTCCCAGTTAGGCTCTAACTTTAGCTCTGGTGGGAACTGTTTTGCATATTCTTCGGCTTCAGCCCAGGTATCAGCCCAGCTAGTATCGAGGAAGTACTTAAAGAGAACAGTAACGTGCTTCCTAAGTGCATCAATGCTTCCGAACTTCTTGGTCATTGCCGGGAAGTAGTAATCATTCTGGCCAAGTGCGAGATCGCCACCTGCGTGCTTGTCAAATGTTAAGCCGAGCTCTTTACACTTTGATATGGATGCAAGCCTGAAGTCAAATGGATATTCTGGCGGTGTCGCCTTCATTTGCTTTAATATCTTATTCATATTTTCCTCGGTTGGACCTACCTTGAAGCTCGGATTATTTATTATCCCAGAAGCTTTAGCCAGCTGCTCGATTTCACCTGGATAACCATAACAATCTATCCTGCCTGCTTGAATCATCTCATCAGGAAGCGGATACCATGCCCCAACGCACATGTCGTATGCCATTGAAACCAGTCTTCCTCCAAAGTAGGGTACGGCAAATCCAGCGCTAACTATAAAGTTTTTATCAAGTATTGCTTGTGCGGTGGTCAATTCCATGTCTCTGGAAGCTGTGAATGGGCCTATCTTCAGACCGCGGTCTTCGAGTGCAGCCAAAGCACCCATAGTCTGCGAGTCGTTAGCTCCCCAAAGACCTTCATAATCCGTTCGCATCGCCAGTGACGCCTCACCAGCTTTTCGTCCTCCCTCGTAGTTCCATTCACCATACTGATGACCTAGTATTTGCATCTCCGGATACTCCTTCCAAGCTTGGAAGACTCCTAAGTTTATGTAGACTGT
>JADBLO010000133.1 GCA_014894395.1 Thermoplasmata archaeon | reverse complement strand
AGAAGAACTTCTTACTTTCAAGATGCCTATTCAATGATTTACATACACTACCCAAATACCGGGAAAAGGGGATATCTTTTTTACGAAGACAATGAATGCCTCAGGTCTTGATCCTGAAGATCTGATGATTTTTACGGTCATCTTTAACGCAGAAAAACACACAGGATATTCACAACCACCTGATAAGAACCCCTTTGAAGCGCAGTATGTAGACGCGGTCAGTGCAACCCAGGTGATACAGGGTGGGAATCTCCCACCTGAGGTTGGCATTCAAAATCCATTGGTGAAATACTTTCATCGCTTTGGCAAACCGGTCCGGAAAACAATGACAGGGAAAACCGTTTTACTGGGAAGAACAACGATTGTTGCCTCACCGCATGATGATTCAAAAATCGTAAAAGTAGAATTTTACGTGAATACTAAACTCATGGCGACGGTCACCCAGGAGCCGTACGAGTGGAGCTGGCATACGTTTACCATAGGGAAACGAACAATCACCGTAAAAGCCTATGACGATACAGGAAAGACGACTGTTGCAAGCATTGATGTGACTGCATTTATGTTATAAATAACACTGTTATTTTTTTTCTAATATCCCTTTTGCTTGCAGAAGATGGCACACCCTGCAGATCTCAATTTTCATTACTTCCACGTCCCCATTTACAATTCGTTGTGTGGAGACTTTGATTTCTTTCTGGACTAGCGGGTCGGATATTTTTAAATCCCCCCTTTTTTTAGAAACATACTGGGAGACTGCCGCCTCCGTTATTCCAAGTTTTTCAGCTGCCTTTCTCTGAGTTAGTCCATGATCTTTGATTAAGCTTTTTGCAAATTCTTTTCGAATTATCGGAAGGATGTACCAGACTGATTCTTCACAGTTGATTTTAATGGTCATTGTTTCCACAAATATTATATATATCTTCTAACCATATAATTACTTAACGATTGTTAAGCTACGTAGGTGATCGAATGATTAGAGGCAAATTGATACAATCCTGGATTGTAATAATATCTGTTGTTATATTGTTTATGGCAACAAGTATTTTCCCTTACGCAAAAAACATCTCGAGAGCTCAACCAACACAAAATGAACCCCCTGTTGTATCAATCATAAATCCTGAAGCAAAAAACCTCTATTTCAGAGATATCCATCTTTTTCCATCAGCAAGGACTCTCATCTTTGGGTTTATCACAATTAAAGCCAATGCAAACGATGATACTGGAATAAAACAGGTGGATTTCTATATCGATGGAGTATTAAGAAATACAAGTTTCGCACCTCATCATTGTGGGTCTTATATGTGGGTCTGGAACGATCGAGCATTGTTCAGATCAAGACATACGATAAAAGTTATTGCAGTTGATACTGACGGGTTGACCGCTGAAGATACTTGTGATGTATCTCTTCATAATTTTCCATTTTTACATCCACTTTATCCCTAGTGTTTCTAGATACCAAAAATTATATATATGACCGATAACCATATTAATACTTAACAATTGTTAAGCTATGGTTGGTGACAAAATGTTCATGCGCATACTTGGAAAATCAATCCTCAAACGAAAATCAAGGATAGCTATAGGGGTGATCTCCGTCATCATCGGTGCGTCCATTGCAACAGCATTACTCAGCGTCTCCCTTGACGTCAGTGAAAAAGTCGGTATAGAATTCAGGAAATACGGTGCAAACCTCATGGTTGTTCCCAAATCAGATACTATCGAGGTAGGATTTCCCGGGGTAGAGTTTGGCTCTGTCACCGAACAACGCTACATCAACGAAAGCGACTTATGGAAAATAAAAACAATCTATTGGAGAAATAATGTGCTAGGATTCGCGCCGTTCCTATACCAGGTCGTAAGTGTTGGAGACGGAGTGAATCGACAAAATGTGGTGCTTGCAGGAACCTATTTTGACAAAAACGTCGTGATTCTCCAACCGTATTCCCCCAACGATAATCCTATGTTCATCACCGGGATACAAGAAATCAGCCCCTGGTGGACGGTCAATGGCTCATGGATCTCAGATCAAAATGATACAACCAGCGCCATGATCGGAATTAAGGTTGCGGAAACACTCCATCTACGCATCGGTGATTCATTCACGGTTCATTACGATGAATATGCTGGTGACGCTATTAACGAAACAAGTCATAATCTCACCGTTGTCGGCATCATCGAAACCGAAGGATACGAGGATAATCAAATTTTTGTCAATTTACAGGTCGCCCAGGAATTAACCCATCGACCCGGAAAAATCCACACCGTTCAAGTCTCAGCATTATGTAACGCTTGTCCTGTTGAAGCATTCGTCGAGGAAATTCAAGCCAACATCCCATATGTAGAAGCTCGAACAGTAAAACAACTCGCAAGCGCGGAAATGAATATCCTTGGTAAAATCGAGAATATGATGTTTCTCATCACCATTGTTGGATTGATTGCATCTGCACTGGGCGTCATGACAACAATGATTACCTCAGTTATTGAACGACAGAAAGAAATAGGACTCATGAAAAGCGTAGGAGCAGAAAACAAAAAAATCGTCTCTCTCTTCCTTTCTGAAGCAACAATTATTGGTGTGATTGGTGGGATTCTCGGTTATATCATCGGAATTATCCTAGCACAATTTATTGGTTACAGTGTCTTTTCCATGTCGATTACCCCCCGATTTGAAGTAATACCTATCTCGATTGGAATCTCCGTTGGAGTGGCACTCCTTGCAAGTATATTCCCCGTTCGAAGGGCAGTAAGTGTTGAACCTGCAATCGTCCTACGAGGTGAATAAGACCATGAGCGAGGAAATCATACGGCTGAATAGTATTAAAAAATACTACGACGAAAACACTCGTGTTCTTGAAGACCTTAATCTCATCATTAACAAGGGTGCCTGGACGTCAATCATGGGACCATCTGGTTCGGGAAAAACAACACTGTTGAATATCATCGGATGTTTGGATTCAGCAACCGCAGGTTCCGTGTCCATAAACGGTACGGAAATTACTAAACTCAATCAAACTCAGCTGACACGATTTCGTCGAGAAAACATCGGATTGATTTTCCAACAGTACCACCTTGTTCCCTATCTGACTGCGTTAGAGAATGTGATGATGGCACAATATTATCATGGTGTCATCGATGAAGCGAAGGCAGTTGAGGCGTTAAAGAAAGTGGGGCTAGGCCATCGGTTGGATCACGTTCCCTCGCATCTCTCTGGAGGAGAACAACAACGAGTATGTATCGCACGTGCGCTCATCAATGAACCAAAGATTCTCCTAGCTGATGAACCAACCGGGAATCTTGATCAGAAAAACGGTGAGATTGTCCTGGATCTCATCAGGCAACTCCACGCGGAAGGACATACCATTATCCTAGTTACCCATAACTCCGATATCGCAAAACTTGGACAACGAATTATTACGGTAATTGATGGTAAAATTTGTTCAGACTCAGCATGTACATTTGAAATAAATGAAAAATAAAAAAAAGGTGAAAGAATATGAAGAAAAAAATTGGGTTAATAAGCATTGCAGCAGTTGTAGTCATCTTATTTTTAGCGGGATGTACCAGTAACTCACAAAACAATGATAATTCAAACACGAATACTAATTCCAATTCAGCACCCCAGCAAAACGAAACTGAAGTTCGAATCCCGATCTCTGATATCAGTACGACCGCAAAATTTTATTCTTACGATTCTAATGGTATATCTGTTCGGTATTTTGCGGTGAAAGATAATCAGGGAAATGTACATGTCGCATTTGATGCCTGTGATGTGTGTTATGAGGCAAAAAAAGGATACAAACAAAATGGGGATGTCATGCAATGCCTCAACTGTGGTAAAACGTTTTCAATAACAAGTATTGGAACAGAGAATACCGCAGGTGGCTGCTGGCCGAGTTTTTTACCGATGAATATCGATGGAAACGATGTGGTGATAAAAATCGCTGACTTGGAATCAAAAAGCTATATGTTTTAGAATAGAGAAATTAATCCTGATGCTTACGTTGATCCTCGATGCATCGCTCGCATTCTGATTGTATCACACTATGAGTAATCTGATACTTCGATTTGAGCATCTCGTTAATTTGAGCAATTATCAGGTTCAAAGAATTTGTATCCTTTGCATCAATTAAAATATGGGCGTTTAAGGCATACACATCTGATGAAATACTCCAGATGTGGAGATTATGGACTTCTTTGACACAGGGTATTTTTTGAATATCCTGGGATACTTGCTGTATATCAATATGTTCCGGGACTGCTTCCATAAGGATATGGGTTGATTCTCTGATTAATCTCAAACAGCTAATAAAGATAAACACTCCAATAAGTGCGCTGACAATCGGATCAAAGATGTAGTTGCCCGTAACGATAATTAAGACACCTGCGACCACAACACCGACAGAGGAGACCGTGTCGCTTAATACATGAAGGTATGCTCCTTGCACATTCAAATTTTCTTTTTCATCACTTTTCATCTTTATGACAACATATAAATTCGCAGCAAGTCCTATGATTGCAATGGCAAACATCTCAGGTCCATTAATTTTCTGAGGTGACAAAAACCTCAAATACGACTGATAAAAGATAAACAGCGTTAGAAGAATGAGAACAACGCCATTGGTCACTGCTGCAAGGATTTCTGCCCGATAATACCCAAAGGTAAAGGTTTTTGTTGTCCCTCTTCTCGTAAGTCGCATCGCAAAATACGCTAATAACAACGCGAGAAGGTCAATAAGGACATGGCCTGCATCGCTCATCAAGGCTAAACTATTGGTAAAAATCCCTCCGACTACCTCCATGATTAAAACGAAGGAAGACAGCCAGATGAAGATTCTAAATTTCTTCTGTAAAAGATCCCTTTGTGCCATGCTGTCTCAATAACTGCGTTGACTATTAAAACAGTTTGTTTTTTTACCAGGGTTATAGAAGGTCCTATGGCTTTTTTCCTTCAACCTTGATGCTAACAACCCGCGTCCCTATTTCTTTTAATTTCTCCGGAGACGTCTTTGTTTTTCTAATAAGGGCTTGTGCCTCTGAATCATTCAACATCAATTCAACAGGAAATGATGTTTCGTCCACTATTATAACTTCATGAAATCCAGCCTGTTTTACAGCCTGTAAGTACTTTTCTTTAAGGATCGCACCAGAAATACAACCAACATATCCAGCAACCGAGTTTTTGATAAACTGGGGTAGTTCTTGTAACAACGCAATATCAGATACCATTAAGCGTCCCCCTGGTTTAAGAACCCGAAACGCTTCGGTAAACACCCTTTTTTTATCTGTTGAGAGGTTAATGACACAGTTGGACATAACAATATCAACCGTATTATCCGCAACTGGAAGATTTTCGATTTCGCCTAGTCTGAACTCAACGTTCGTATACCCACCTTTTTCAGCGTTCTCTCGTGCTTTGTCTAGCATCTCCGGTGTCATATCAACACCGATGACTCTTCCTGTTTTCCCAACTTTCTTGGCAGCAAGAAAACAATCAAACCCTGCTCCAGAGCCAAGATCAAGAACAACTTCACCTTTTCTTAAAGCCGCAAGAGCAGTCGGGTTTCCACAGCCAAGCCCTAGATTTGCTCCATCCGGAACTGCATTTATTTCTTGTTCGGTGTACCCAATATTTTTACTGATCTCTTCTGCATGAGTACCACCACAACAGGAGTTCACTGGCGCACAACTACATCGATTCTCTTTTGCTATTTTCGCGTATCCTTCTCGAACGATTTTTTTAATTTCTTTCTCTTTCATGCTATTCACCGAATAAATTCTCTTCTTTATAAAACCGATAGGTTGACCTATTGGACATAGGAATATTATTGAGAGTACAAAAAGTAACCGACCCATAGAGAATATGTTAGTTTTTCCAAACCTGTTTATGGAGGTTTTATATTTACTCTTTTACCTAAAGCTTAGGATAAAAACGGTCGATCTCGCTCGGAAATCTTCCCCGTTTTCAGTCATCTCTGTTTAAAATCCTTCTTTCCGGAGTTCCTAGACGATATCGGGTTCATCTCTCATTCTGCCATCTCCACAATGGCATCTTTATTGATATGATTATACAACAAGTATGATACATTAAACGGTATCATCAAATGTCTGGTGTGTTTCCCTCCGATGCACAAAGGTAATCAAGTTATTTTTACTATACAAGGTCACCACCGAAGAGATTTAGTACCATCATTTTCAATACCTATATAACATCCCTATGATGATAAAATGAAAGGTAGATCCTGTGAAAAAAAAGGATGATACGCCAGGCACATTTCATTACCATGACCTTGTCATTGAGACACATCCGGAGGTCTACGACCCTGCAGAGGATTCCTTTCTTCTCCTTGAAACACTGCATGTTGATTCTCACGATACCGTATTGGAATTGGGCACCGGCTGCGGCCTAATCGCGCTTGACTGCGCTCGCAAGGGATCACATACAGTCTGTACTGATATCAATCCGTTTGCCGTTCAACTTACTCGCCGTAATATTGAACGAAACCAGCGTCTCCTCAAAGGATCCGTAGAAATAAGACAAGGAAATCTCTTCTCCGTTCTCCATGAAAAAGAACTCTTCGATGTTATCATCTTTAACCCGCCGTACCTACCCACTAAAAAACAAGAAAAAATTGGGGGATGGTTTGATATCGCAACAGATGGAGGACGGGACGGTTTGAGTGTCACAAAGCGATTCATTCAAGGCCTTAAAAAACATCTTCTAAACAATGGTCGTGCGTATTTTATTTTTAGTTCTTTGTCTAATCGATTAACGCTAGAACATTATCTGAAAAATGAAAGGTTCTCCTCTTGGATCGTTGCTCGTCGCATGTTTGATGGCGAGGAACTTGACGTATATTGTGTTACTCCGGCAGATTAAAATCAAATATAACACTTACGTTATCAAAACGAAGCGTGCAATTAATGGCCGAAGATTACTACCCCTGGGGTGGTGAATTCACTGCGTGTTCACCAAACGGATGTGTCGCTGTTGTGTTACTCAACATTCAGTACACTCCACCAGAGAGTGTCGCAATCTACGGTCGATTAAAAACTGAGAACATAGGGATAGAAAAAATTGTTGCGAACACGATCTCAAATCCTTATATTCGTTTTCTGGTCATCTGCGGGGATGATATTAGAGGACATCGTTCAGGGTCATCACTCCTGGCATTACATAAAAACGGCATAGACAGCAACCATCGAATCATTGATGCGCCTGGTGCGATTCCGTACATTGAAAACCTGAAAGAAGACGCGATCAAACGATTTCAGGATCAACTGAACATTGTTGATTTACTCGGAGAAAAAGAAAAAGAAAAAATCGACAAAATCATCGCTGATTGCACAAGGAAGTCGTCATCATCGTATGGAGAGCCGTATATTGCGATACGGATCAAACCAGAGACAACAGTCAGCTTGACTGATAAGCGTGCACTACATTCAAAAATTATTATAGATTATATGGGAAACGTGAGGAAGCGAGGCGAGTAAATGTTTTCGTTTACGAAAGAACAAAAAATATTTGATATCTCAGGTATATCGATTGGTGGGCAACCGGGAATGTATCCCACTGTTCTTTTTGGTGGCGTGTTCTTTAAAGGAGAACCTGATTTTGATGATGCAAAAAGACACATTCAAACCATCCTGGATATCAGCAAACAAACCGGTACTCCAACCATCCCTGATTTCTTCATTCGGAAAGTCGAGTATATCCAACCTATCATTTCATTTATTGAAAAAGTACTTCCAAGGAAATATCCGTTTTCCATTGACATCATTGAACCATCTATCAAGGTAAAAACATTAGAACGCCTCGCAGAGGAAAAACTACTTTCACGGACAATCTATAATTCCATCCATATTGGTATCACAAAAGAAGAAATCGAAGCGTTACAAAACAATACTCCTGAGATGGTAATCGTCGTCGCGTTTAACCCAAAAAATAAATCACCGGACGGTAAAATTGAGGTGTTGGAGAACGGAGCGCATCTCACTGAGAGCGGTCTTCTTGAAATCGCTCATAAACTTGGTATTGAGAAAATTCTTGTGGACACAGCCGCACTTGCTCCTGGTGAGAACAGTGGCGCTGCGATCGCTGCTATCCCTGTGATTAAGGAGGAATACGGTCTTCCGACAGGTTGTGCGATTCATAACGTTGTTGAGAAATCACGGTGGTTGAATGATTTTCCTTTGGCGAAAAAAACCGTTGATGTCGCATCCAATAATGCTATTCCTCTTTTTGGGGGAAACTTTGCTATCTTTGGCCCTATAGAAAACGCAGAGCTTGTTATTCCTCTTATTGCGTGGCAGGATATCTTAGTTTCTGAGTATACGGAGAATTATTTTGGCGTGACTCCTGTTGCGTCGCATCCTCGGAGGAAACTACTGAAATGAAACAGAAGCTGAAAACGAGTGTAATTGGATCGTACCCGGTTTGCATTGATACATTAGAACTGATCAATGATTATTTTTCTGAGCGGGAGAGTTCTTGGACAAGGTATATTGAACAAGCTGTTCATGACATGACGACTGCAGGAATTGACTTTGTGTCAGATGGGCAGACACGGGATCCATTTATTCAACTATTCGCCCGAAAACTGAGAGGATGCAGGATTCGAGATAGAACAGAAATCATTGGGCACGTTGAATGCAATGGTCCTATCACGGTTCCAGATCAAAAATACGCAAGAACATTGCTACCAAGAAATACCGGACTCGTTGGGGTTCTCACAGGTCCATATACGCTTACAAAATCATCTGTTGATTTTTTCTACCATGATGAGAAAGAATTGTGTTTTGATTTTGCTGCTGCATTACGGAATGAAGCTGTACTCCTTCAGAAACATGTTGATTTAATTAGTATCGATGAACCGTTTTTTTCCAATGAACTGCCAGAGTACGCCGAAGAGTTGGTTGGGGCTATCACCAATGGTCTTTCCTGTCCGACTCGTCTGCATGTCTGCGGTGATGTGTCTCGTATTATTCCGCAATTGGTAGAAATGCCGGTCGATATCCTTTCCCATGAGTTCAAAGCCTCGCCTCATCTTTTCGAATCTTTTCGAGAGTATTCATGTTTGAGAAAGATATGTCTGGGTGCTGTTCGATCCGATGATGTTCGTGTTGAATCTGTTGAGGAAATTGTTACTCATATTAAGAAAGCAATAGCTATTTTTGGGGAGAACATTGTTCAGATCGCCCCTGATTGTGGACAACGACTGCTCCCGCGAGAGACTGCATTTCATAAGTTACAAAACCTTTCAGCAGCAGGAGAAATTATCAATGGTGGATAAAGAAGTTCCTTTGATTGAAGCAAAAAAAACAATGGAGAAAGACGTGGTCCTTGACCCAAACGGGTTTTTTGTCATTGAAGTCTATGACAAAGGCATCCGTATTGAGTACTACTCGAATGTCTATAAAAATAAACGGATTGTCTCTGGTCATCTTGAGAAGGTTTTTATAGGAACGAGGGCAGACGCATTATCTGATACGATAGCAAAGCATGCTCCCCGATTACGGCCAGAGCATTATTTGTATCTAGGGCGAGAGTTGCAAAGTGCACAGAACGCGTTTGAGCAAAAGAAAAAGTACACACAAGGTGGCTGCTAACCTCTAAACAATCGTTCCTTATTATCTTTTTCCGCTGGATTCGCTGAACTTTTTTCTTCCTCCTCTTTGTCGTTTTTCTTCTTTCTTTTCTCTTTTTTTTCTCTTTCTTCCTTTCCTAAATTTCCTTTCTTCATTATCTTTTTCCGCTGGATTCGCTGAACTTTTTTCTTCTTCCTCTTTGTCGTTTTTCTTCTTTCTTTTCTCTTTTTTTTCTCTTTTTTCCTTTCCTAAATTTCCTTTCTTATTATCTTTTATCCTGCCTTCTTCTTTATAATGATGCGACCGCATACTCCCGGATTCTCCTTTTTATCATAAATGATAGGTTTTATTTAACAATAACGAAGAAGAAGAAGAAGAAGGAGGTTTATTTGTGTTTCTCTATCGTACTATTCTCGTTCACATGGAACTCTGTTTTCCCGTTACCGCATTTTTTGGTGACGTTTTTTAGCGTTATGGTTTCTCCGATTTTATATGCTTGGATGTCTTTAACGCATCGATCCCAGAGCGTGATTTCTTTTTTTGTGTCGTGTTCCTTTACCGTGATGGTTGTGACGAAACCAAATTCACCATCGTCTTTAAAGAAAGCCTTGGTTGATTCCTTATGTAATAGCACACCGGTGATTTCATCAGCGTTATGTTTTCGTTGTTCTTCTTGAGAAGAAATGTCTATTGGTCCGACTTCTAAGAGTCCCCAACGACCGAGATTGATTTCCATGTCTCCCGTGTACCCGAGCTTGGTGTAACCATTGATGATCTTGACGATTGTCCCTGGTCGGATCTCTTTATTTTTAATATGGTCAATATCTCCGTTCCAAAGGACGAGCCCACAGATGGCGGTGTCATCGGTTATCTCAAGATTGATTACTTTTCCAGGGGTACCATTTTTTCGTTTGAACGTCTTTGAATCCGAAATACTCAGAACCTTCCCTACCACCGTGTAATCACCATTAGGAGATAGATCAACAATTTTTGTAATACTCTGTTTGTTCCTCCCTAGTTCATCAACAATTAAAAGTGCAATAGTGTCTTGATCGACGAGTTCGTCGTAGCCTTTATACCGTGTCTTTATTTCTTTTTCAAAATCTTTTTTCGTCTTAAGATCAGCAATTAATTCAATAAGCTCTGTTTTGGTTTTATGCATCCGCAACGCGACTAGGTATGTATTTTTCTTACTTATAATCTGCTATGGATAAAAAAAAATAAGGAAAGGGGTGGTAGTTGGGATCGCAAGTAGATAAAGATAGGATGTAAGTAAACTGGCACTCTTAGGTTGATCGAATCGATTTCTGATGATTTTTCCAAGGATACGCGGTTTTTTTATAATACGGTTCCGTCTTTTTCCCATATTTATGACGATACCCCTGTTTGTTATCCCATTTCCCTCCATATTCAATTTTCTTATATTGTTTCATTTTCTTCACCTCTATTCCATCTCTCATCAGAGTGGAAAGCATGTTGGTTTCTGTCGCTTATGATATATATAACTACTCTGTGAAAATGTCAAAACGAGAAAACAATAAACAGAGAAAACCCTTATGAAACAATATTTAAATATGAGATTGATTATAGAAAATAATGGAGGCATCATTGTGAAGAAAAAAATTATTCTTGGCCTTGGAGTAATATTACTGCTATTGGTTACTTTTCTTGCTGGTTGTGTTAAACCATCCGAATATATGGTCTCGATGCGAGATGGTGTGAAACTTGCCACGGACGTGTATGTACCAAATAAATACACTCAACCACATGGTGCGATTCTCATCAGGACACCATACAATAAAGATGGACTTATTCTGCTTGGTATGAACTGGGCAAAGAACGGCTGGCCTACTGTCGGACAAGATATGCGAGGACGGTATGCATCTGAGGGAATCGATACGGTTTTTAAAAACGAGCATACCGATGGCCCTGATACCCTTGCCTGGATCGCAAATCAGACATGGTCGAACGGGAAAATCGCTACCTTTGGCGGCTCTGCGTTAGGAATCACCCAATATTTAACTGCTGGTGCAAACCCACCAAGCCTCGCCTGCCAATATATCCAGGTCGCAACCCCGAACATGTACAAACATGCGATGTACCCTGGCGGAGAATTCAGAAAGAACATGATAGAGGAATGGTTAAAAGGAGAAGGAAGCACCTACATCCTTCCAGAACTCTGGGCTCATGAAAACTACACGATGGACTACTGGACTAACGTTTCATTGGATGATAACTGGCAAGATGTGAACGTCCCAGCTATCCACATCGGTGGATGGTACGATATATTTACTCAGGGTACCATCGATGGATTCCTCGGATATCAATACCAAGGTGGACCTGGAGCAATAGGAAAATCGAAACTGATTATCGGACCGTGGACTCATGGGGGTGCCGGAACCACGATGCAAGGCCAACTGACCTATCCTAGAAACTCTGTTGATAATTTTTCCCAACTGCTGTTCTGGCAGATGGTTGATGAATACACGATGAACGGACCAACTGATTTTGACAGCTGGCCAGCGGTCACCTATTATGTCATGGGTGATGTAGATGACTCTAATACATCAGGCAATGAATGGCGATATGCAGACGACTGGCCAGTCGCATACACTGAACAAGCCTGGTTCTTCCAAACCGATGGCAGCTTACAAACCACGATTCCTGTTGATACCCCGCCGCTCACCTACACTTATGATCCAACACAGCCGGTTCCCACGATAGGTGGAGGGAATCTGAATATTCCTGCTGGCCCCTATGATCAGCGTCCTGTGGAAAACCGATCTGATGTGCTTGTCTTCACCAGCCCCGAGTTACAACAGCCCTATGAGGCAACAGGTCCAGTGATAGCACGTTTGTTTGTTTCTTCTGATTGCCCTGACACTGATTTCACCGTAAAACTTACGGATGTGTACCCTGATGGACGCTCTATGCTGATCACTGATGGTATTCTTCGAATGAGAAATCGCAATGGGACTGACCATTGGGAGCTCATGGAGCCAGGAACTGTCTACCAAGTAGACGTTGACCTCTGGAGCACCTCATATATTTGGAATACCGGTCATCAGATTCGTGTTGATATCTCCTCGTCGAACTATCCTCGATGTCTGAACAACCCGAACACAGTGGACGGGATTTATAAAAACACCACGTACACCGTTGCACACAACACTCTCTATATTGATAGTATTCGTTCCTCTTGTCTGCTTCTTCCTGAAATACCATTAAACACAACTAGTATTCAAAAGAACTGGTCACCTTCTTTTCAGAAAAGCATACTGATAGAGGACCATCCACACCTTAAAATCCCTGAAAGACTAAAGAACATAATAAATCATATCCCGATACTCAACCAAATCTCTGAATACCGTCCGTTCATGATCAATTAATTAATATTCAGAAACACTCTCTGTTTACTCGGAGGTGCTTCTCGAGTAGTAATACATTAAAAAATTATATATATTATAAAACTGTCTTTGTCGAGTTAACATATATCAAAACTTGAGAAGATAGTCGCACTCTAGCATGTTACATTCATTAATAAATTAGCCAGAAGAAAACCTTGATTTTTTTGAAAATGAAAAGGCTTAAAAACCACTCATTTGTACTACATATAGTAGAAAAAATAATTGGTTATACCATATATTGTATTTGGTGATGAGAGATGAATAAATTACAAATGATAAAAAAGAGAAGGAGGTGAAAACATCAACGTAGTAATCAATGCTGCATTTGAATTCATAGCACATAACCCGAATGGCATGCATATCCGGTGGCGTCCTACTGCTATTAATTTCACCGCTGTACAACACATTCGCACTATGGGGTGGTGGTTTGATAGTCCTAGGTGCTATACTTCAATTCCTGTGGCTTGTGAAGAAATAGTGTTTTATCCATTCGTAGCGAATCAAAAGAAGTCAAAATAAAGTAGCTACTAGTCCTATTAGCGGTGAAAACAACAAGGAAAAGAGTCTGGGTTGTCTGGGAGAAAAAAATGCCGAAGCATTCCTATAATAAGTCTTTCCGCCAACATATAATATATTGGAGCAAGTTCTTAGGAATATATTTTTTTTGAGTTTTGTATTTAGTAAATATTCTATATAATGAGGAACACAACATCCCTCTTTTTTAATTAAAAGCTAGTAATCCGAACTTTTTTTCCATATCCCTCTATTTTAAAGTCGGGAGGTAGAAAATGAATCGAAGAAATTTTAGAGAAAGTGAGAGCGGGGATGTGTTAGGCATCCAGATGTATCTGATTATCGCTTAGTTAACATAACGATATTTTCTTCTGTAGAGTGTGGAAAACCTTCAAAACTCCTAATATATAAAATTATCTCAGGTTTAGTCAACGACATAAGTAATTGGACATATTGAAATTAAATCTATGACCGGCTAAGAATTGATCAATCTTCATTTGCAAATTCTCCATGGTTGAAAAATAGGTAGAATTTGTGACCATACCTCTTATTGTTCTCCATCAAAAATTCTTGAACTACCTATCATGGTTTCAACTCCATCTCCTTAGCTTTATTGAAGAAGTAATGAGCATCTTCATTTGCAAGTTTCTTAGTTTCTGGGTCCGTGGTTACATTAGCGAGTTCTTGAGCAAAACGACCCGCCTGTATTAATTTCTCGTGACGAGAAAGACCAGGATCTGTCGCAGAGTATAGATGTTTCCTTCGTATTGCCGCTGAGTCATGTTTACTCCATCCAGTATGTGTTTTAAATTGAGCCCATTGTTTTGAGGGTGGAGTTTTACCAGGTGCTCCTTTATCTTTTGTTAAATAGTCAGTTGGAGGAACATATGTTCCATCTTTTCGTGTGAAGCCTTTACGATGAACATGTATTTGGCCTTTCATTTTTTCACTCTTACTAGTAGTTCATAACATCTATCTCTTTAAAAAACTAATCATTGCTGAATGAGTGAAGCAGTTAGTATAAAAAGATGTTGAAAAACAAAGGGATGTTTATTCATTTTTTTCGCTCTATGCTATAAACATATCCACAATTTTCACATTTTAAACCTACATCAAAAACCATAATAAATGTATCACCACCACACTTTGGGCATATCATTCTTTTTCCTACCTCAAACTATCAAGAGATGGTTATTTATTTTTCATCTTTTTTCGGCTTTATCTCATTGTTTTTCGGCTTTATCTCATTGATATTTTTCCACGCCTTTTTAATACGTTGGCCAAAAGTTGTCATTTCTTCACCCCCTCACTTACAATTCCATAAGCATTAATCGCTTTATAAAATCAATCCTTACAACCCTATATGTTGAATGTAAAGCAAGGAGATTAGACCTTTTTTAATCTAGAAGTATGTTTTGACTCATGTTTTGTGGTAATGATTGACAAGATTATTTTTTCCTTTCTTTCTCCCTTTATCGCTATATCTCCAACCATACCCTGGGTATCTCATTTCCTTAAAACTTTTTATAAATTTATCAAACTCTTTTGGACTACGGAAACAGATTGTTCTTATTACGCTCCCTGTTTTTTCATCAAATAACTCAATTACTTTTTTATTCATCGTTCTAAACCGACTCATTTTCGCTCTACACTTACGTACTATTTCATAATTACATCTCATTCCTTAAAAACCTATCTTTAAAACATCATGTTTTCGTGAACAGGTTTCAATTACTGATAACCTCCAAAAACGAAAAAATTATTATAGAAGAAATTACAAATCTATATTGGAAAGAAGGTTTGAAAATGAGGTGGCATTGTATAAGTTGTGGAATATATTTTAATGAGTTACCAGATTTATTGATTTGCCCATTTTGTAATTCAAAGAGAATTGAAAGAATCTCTGATCCATTTAAGATATAATACCGCAAATAATCATGTGTTTGTTTAGGTTTCATTCTTCTTTAAAAACATATCCTAAGAACCCTGTTCAAAGAGTAAAAATGAATCATTCTTTTGAATCAGTTGTTTCAATGCAACCTTATTCCTGTTAATGTCGTGGTATCTATTATACCTTCTATTGTTTTAATCTTATTAATAATGATTTCTCCGATGCTTTCATAATCTTCTGCTTCAATTTTTGCTATAAGATCGTATTCTCCAAATAATGGATGAACTTCAATAACCTCATGGAGTTTCGAGAGTTTATTGAATATCTCATATTCATGCATTGGTGAAACATGCATAAGAACAAAACCTATTACCACCTTTATTTCTCCTTTATCATCAATATCCTAACATCTCGTTCCTTAAAAACATACCCTTAGAAACACATGTTTTGTGCAGGTAGTCGCTGAGTTACCTTCGATCAGGGAACCTTTATATAATATTTTCTCCTTACGACTCCGAGGAAATACTATGGCATTTGAAAAAGATGGATATGTCCTACACACACGTGAAGTCCAGTTGAAAGGCGGAAGAAACCAGAAAATATACTATTTTTGCAAAGCAGGAAACAAACCAAAAAGTGGCAAACCCTGCGATATGCCCGATGGGTATACCACTGGTGTCAACAAACGAACTAAATTACCATATCTGAAAAAGAAATAAATTTTTCTTTTCTCCTTTTTTTAGAAAACAGATTCTTCTTTAAAAACATATCCTCAGAAATTTATGTTTTTCTCCTTATTAGTGATATTCGCCAACATATAATATAATGGAGCAAGTTCTTAGGAATATATTTTTTTTGAGTTTTTGTATTTTGTAAATGCTCTATATATTTATGTTTTGAGCCTGTCTGAGAATTCACATTTTTCAGAGATTTTTTCACTAAAAGGGTATTTTACCCTCGAAAAATCCCTGATTTTTTGACAACAAATGACCTTTCAAGCAATCTTACTTTATTTCTCGGACAGGCTCTTTTTAACGAGGAATATATAAAAAACATATTCTGCCCTTAGAAACTCATGTTTTGTGCTAATAAGAAAAACATGAGAAAAAAAGAATCACATGATTATTTAGTTCATAATCCAATCATCTCTGAAAAATACTTCAGAGAATTTTTCAACAAAATCTTTACTTAAATACAAGGGTTCCGTACCTCCTTTTCTCATTTGATCTCCGAATAGATAATGGGAGGAAAGGAAAAATAGCGAGGCAATAAAAAATTGGTTAAAAAAACAGAAAATAAAATATGAACAAACGCTACCTTTCCTCCTTTTTTCATTCCGTCTCCATCTAGATAATTGGAGGAAAGGAAAAATAATTAGGGGATAGTTCTTATGAAGAATCGGTTCCCTTCCTCCTCTTCTCCAATAAAACTAAATCACTATCCATATTAATAATTTTCTATACTTTTTGGTAACATTTGTAACCAAATTAATAAAATTTTCTATGAGGAGAAGGATAATTTTATTAACTGCGGCTGGGAATACTGCGCGGTCTGAAGCATCAGCGTAAGACCCG
>JADBLO010000074.1 GCA_014894395.1 Thermoplasmata archaeon | reverse complement strand
GTTATGTCCGTCAAGATCAGTTGTGACAATATTGTAGAGGTACTGGTTTCCTGGTTTTCCTTCCGCTGGACCTGTGATATCTGGTATATTCGGCGGGTTGTTATCCGTGATAGTCACAACCAATGGTTCTGACCAAACACTACCCGCGCCCCAGATGTCCCGTGCTTTCACTTTGACGTCGTAGGTCCCTAGTACAGTCCATATGTGAGATCCTGTTCCCGTTTGCCCTGAGGAGTAGGGACCGAGCCATCCGCTGTTACTGCCGTCGCCCCAGTCGAACAGGTAGTACATTTGTTCATTGTCAGGCTCTGTTGCAGAACTGGTGTAGGTGTACTCTACGTTCCAAATTCCAAGCGTTGGACCAACTGGTTTTGTGGGTTGCGTGGGTGGATTACTGGGTGATGGTGATTTGAATTGCTGTGCTGGGTCACCGAAATAGGTGCATCCCTGGATAACCGCTCGATAACTCCCTGGTGCGGCACTCCATGACCAGTTAACGGTTGGCGCCATCATATCCTTTGACCAGGCATGTCCTTTTCCAAACTGCCAGTTCCCATAACTCTGAGAGTTGTTCTCCATATCGAAGAAGTAATCCCAGAAGGATTTCATCTGGATGGCGCTGGATGAATTAGTGCTTGTGAAGGATCCCCAGCCATAACAGGTGTTGTAGACGACCGCAAACGCAAGCTCAGTATCGGAATGGAACAACATGGAATGAAGAACGCCATCATCTGCAGCGTCATAGTCACCGCAATGACAGCCGAAGTCAGTAAGGAAGAATGGTCTTGTGTTGTGATAGTTGCTTTCCCAGTCTGAGTCGTAGACATCAAGGGAACACGTAGGATCCGCATGAGCCACACCACTAATTATCGTCACTAAATCATTATTGATAGCATTTCTGAACTGACCTATCGCATCTCCTCCATTCCAGCCAGGATTCGGATTTTCCGATGTCCATTTCACTGAAAGGTTGAATTGATTTCCAGGATTCACCTCGTTCCAGGTCTCAAATCCATATTGGAATCCGAGCCAGCTTGGATACACACCATGTTCATCGGGATCAGGGCCTAGCCAATTAGATGTGCCTTTTATCGCTGCGAAATCAATGAAATCATCTCCCTCAGCGGACCAACCCATAGTACCAGCAAAAAATGCTGCATTCTCTATATAATCATAATCAGTGCTTTGTGCATAGTAGAAGCTTTTTGTCATCCAGTTGGAGACATCCTGAGGAGTATCACAGGTAAGACGCCCGAGGAAGAGTTCAGAGTATAAATCGAAGCCAAGGTCTCCTTCTTCACCCCAATTCGAATTCGAATTGGCATTGAAGTTATTGTCAAGGTTGCTCCAGTAGATATCTGCGTCAATATCACTTTCGTAACTTGAATCCATGTCTCGTGCAGGAATGTAATTCGACTCCCCATCACCCCCAATGAGGACGTAACTTGTTCCCCAATCTTCATACGCATCCTTACAAAACTCACGGATGTGGGCTTGTTTATCATTGAAGGGATTGGAGCCTTGGTAATCAACACAGGCATCGATGTCCTCGGCAGTCACCAGGGTGCAGGTGAGTCCTTCGGCTTCATGATGATCCATAAGGCTTTCCCAGTTATACGGTGTTGTACCAGTCGTGTCCCAATAATTAAGCCCATTTTGGGTGGTTGTAATGATCACATAATCGTAATTATCCGCTGGATCGCACAGTCCTCCAGGGTATTCAAAGGTTTGTGCGCCAAGATAGGTGGATGTCATGTCAGGGTTATTTACAAGTGATTGAACATATTGTGCATCTTCTGGAGAGTTGCGGAAGAAGGTGTTCCTCTCATCAGTCTGTTGCAGATTGATGGTAAGGGTCATTTCTGGGTAGTAAGAGAGTTGCCCGTTCAAGGGGATGTATTGTACCGGTGAAAGCGAAATATCAAAAATCGTATACCCATGAGAGTATCCAATATGGTAATCGCCATGGTTTATGGTCGGGTAGAGTTGATTGGATGCATAGAGTTCAGTATCGATCAGGAACTCTGATTGGATAACTTCCCCGATAGGGACTTCGTTTTGATAGGGAAGAATAGGCTGTGTTACTAAATCCATCCCCTGTATATTGCATTGAACAGGAGTTCCGTCAACATCTACTGATGCGACCGTGGTCCCGTATGATAAGAGAAGTTGGATAAATTTCACAGGCAACGTTGGTTCGCCTGCTTTTTTTCCTAAATCAAGGCATCCTTGCATTTGGAGTGTCGTATATAACGTATTGTCCGCGGTCATTGATCGTATGGTTGGTTCCTTAAAGGCAAATGTGTAGTTTATATGGTCGCTATCAAGTTGATAGGGACTTTGGTTCGAGACGGTTGTTGCTGTAGTCAATGCAGTCATCATGAAAAGAATGCAGAGAACTAGCGATATCTGCTTTTTTCCTTTTAATATATTTTTCGATAAACTCATTTTATTAAATCTCCATTAAGAAATAATGGAGCTGACATTATTAAAACTTTTGATGAAAAATAGAAAATATTTAATAATATAAAAATATAAATATAATTATTTATCGTAACCTTTGTGTTTTGAATAAGTGCGATAAGCGCTTCGTTCTTATAATGCCGTTCCTCCTTGCTTCTTTGGCAAGCTCTTGAATCTTGGACATAGACCTATGATTCTTTCCGAGATGATTTAATCCAGTTGGTTACTGTCGCAGATATCTAAGAAAAGAACCTATTCATTAGAAACAAATTACGGAATCCAGGATGCGGTTCGAACATCTTTTCGCGCTATTTATATTTTTTTTAGTTGAAATACGAAAATTTTTATAAAAAAATGATTATCTATCGAACAGCGGCTTTGTGTAAAAAGTAGGAAAAACTCTTGACTTATTACACAGATAAGTGACTTTCTACACAGAAATTAGGCTCCTTCCCTAATTCGTGCATTTCCTGAATGACCACACAGATGTTATGACAGATGATTTTACAGAGAACTTCGTTCACCTGTGCCGTCCAAGTCTTGCTCCTGACGAAATCACCAAACTTCGCTTTTATCATCTGAACCGTACTTTTTACATTGCTCCGTTTGTGGTAATGCTCCAGGAAATCATCGTTTTTCAACATGAACAAGTAATACATCTTTTTCCATACAGAACCGTTTCCTCGTGCTTTTGAATTTGATTTGAAAGGAATATGTGGTGTCGCACCATGACCGTCTATGAGTTCAAGATTATTCTGGCTCAGATACACCTTGTCGCAGACGACATCGTTCATGTCGAAATGCTCCGCAGTCTTATTTACCAGTTCAGGGAGTTCAGGGCAATCATTATCAAACTCCGAGGTTATCTTGACACCTGCAATGATGTTTGTTTTCACACCCGTTATGAAATGGCATTTCACCCATCTTCGTGAATTGATTTCTTTTCCATATTTGAATGAGAAGCATCGCTGGAAAACATTCGTCCCGTATCCTTTGCTGTCGATGGCAAAATCCTTCTCAACCGTAGTCAACGGTAGGCTCGTTAAAACAACAAGTTTGACCAGTAGGGGTGTTATGTCCTTTCTCTGCAAGAAATGACCAACAGATGCATAGCAGGGCACACAGTCTACGTAATTCTTTTCTTTGGCTATCATCTCTTGCATGTCGCCCATGAACCTCCGCAGGGAGAACGTGGTAAAGACCTTCATAACGGAACCGTAGACCATATCCGCTATCGGGAGCGATGGTCTGCCAAACTCATATATCGGCTGTTCTATGGCATCGGTAATATCTTTCAGTAGTCGCATGAATATAGCTTTCTGATGAATTGTTGCTTCATCGTAGGCTTTCCAATTCTAACTATAGGTTTTCCTCACTGTCTGGGTTATCGTTACGTTGCCTTGACTATCCACTTCTTTAGTTACGATAAACTCCACGGCAAAGATGTGTTTGCATTTGCAGTGGCGTGTCTCACAAGTTTTTCTTAGACTTCAACAGCTCCTGCCATTCCTTTCTTAGCAGGGGTCAGTAGAATCTCTGCCCCGAAAGCTTCCATCATCTTCCGCTTCTCGCTACTCGCAGACCGAGGCATGACGGCAGTAAACCGGTAGCCTCTGATTGCAGAGACCATCGCCAAGGAAATACCCGTGTTGCCACTAGTGACTTCAATAATGGCGTCTCCTTTTCTCAGTTCTCCTCGTTCCTCAGCCTTCTTAACGAGATACCATGCCAAGCGATCCTTGATGCTCCCCGTTGGGTTTGTCGTTTCAAGCTTCGCATAGATCTTTCCAATTCTAACTAACGGTGTGTTCCCGATTGTCCCCAGCATCGAGGTGACAAAGAGACCACCCCCTTACACCAAATCTTGCTATCATATCCTTTCGCCTCCATAGAGGCTGTCTAACAATTCAATCCTCGCGGATTTTTTTTAATAAACTTTGAACA
>JADBLO010000073.1 GCA_014894395.1 Thermoplasmata archaeon | reverse complement strand
TTGTTGTTTAAGGGTATCACCAGAAGGGACATATGTCCTGTCCTAACACAAAAATTATAATAAGGGGATAGCAAGATATTTATATAAAGATTACCTACTAAGTCAATAGGGGAAATATTAATATGAAAAAAATCATACCAATCTGTATAGTCGGTATTTTATTGTGTACCGCCTTTGGAGCTGTTGCACAACATAGCGACATAAAAAATCAGGAAAATAATTTGGCGACGCATAAAATCATTGGTGAGTACGGGACTGCCACGTGGTGTGGGTACTGTAAATATGCACATGGGGCTTTAAAAGCGCTGTACAAAGGAGGCTGGCATGATTTTTACTATGTCTCATTAGTTGATGATAAAAATACTCACGCCGCGACGAGAGTCGATCAATTAGGATTAACTGGGTTTCCTACAGTATTTTGGGATGGTAAATATAGAACGAATGTCGGTGCCAGTAGTATCCCTAGCGCTATGGCTGCATATAATACAAGTATTCTAGCTTGCGGATTGAGAACTGTTCCAGATATCGATGTAACTATCAGCGCCACATGGCTTGGATCTGCGACGATGTCTATTACAGTCACTGTTACAAACCATGAAGCAACTACCTACAATGGTTACCTGCGTTGTTATGTGACAGAAATTACTTCTTCGATGGGATGGATAGACACTGGAGGGCAAACATATACATTCCCGTTTTTAGATTATGCATTTGATCAAGCTATTTCTGCTGCTGCTGGTCTCACGTGGTCAAATACAGTAACATGGAACGGTGCCAATTTTAACGATGGATATGGTCATACTTTTGCTGGAATTACACAAGACAATACCTTTATTGTTGCCGCGGTTTTTGCCTCATCTGGTGGATACGTTGATGAAACAGCGGGTTATAGACTTGGCAGTAACAGGGCACCAAATGCACCAAGCACCCCAAGTCCCACAAATGGAGCAACAAACGTAGCATTAAGCCCAACGCTCAGTTGGCAGTGTACTGATCCTGACTGGTTTGATGATCTGTATTATGATGTATATTTTGAAAAGGATGACTCAACACCAGATGTTTTAGTCTCAAATGATCAAACAGGAACAACATACAAGCCAGGGAATCTTGATATGGAATCCATCTATTATTGGCAGATTGTGGTCCATGATGAATATGGTCTAACTACAAACGGTCCAGTATGGCAATTTACAACCCGGGGAAATGATCCCCCGAATACACCTAAAAATCCAAATCCCGTAAATGGATCAACCACTGCACCAATAAACAGTGTTTTAAGCTGGACCGGCGGCGATCCCGATGGCGATACGGTCAAGTACAGTGTGTACTTTGGGACAACAAATCCTCCCTCGAAAGTCACAACCAATCAATCTAGTACATCCTATAACCCAGGGACCATGAGCGCCAATACCACCTACTACTGGAAGATTGTAGCCTGGGATAGCTTCGCTGCATCCACTATAGGACCACTATGGCATTTCACGACCTCGGTCGCTACGAATAGTGCTCCAAATACGCCTACGCTCACCGGTCCTCCAAAGGGAAAGGTAGGAGTAGAATACACTTATAACGTCACAGGGACAGACCCTGATTTAGACCAAGTATTTTATTATGTGGATTGGGGTGACAACACAAGCACTGGATGGTTAGGGATATATGCTTCTGGATACATGTTATCTGTAGATCACACATGGACCACAAAGGGATCGTATACGATTAAAGCAAAGGTCAGAGACGAACACGGTTTAGAGAGCGATTGGAAAACACTCGATGTTAAAATGCCAACGAAATTCGGTATTATCAATGGTTCATTCCTCGACTGGTTGTTCGAACAGTTCCCAAATGCGTTCCCTCTCCTCCGACATCTCTTCGGAGTGTAGAAGGAACCATCACCACCTTCTTTCTTTTTTTTATTTTTTTCTTTTTCTTTTGGTGAGTATATTATATTGTTCTGAATGTTCTCTATTGATAGTCTCCTTCATCGAGGTAAATCCAAAAACATCAAGAGGAAACAACCCCAAATCAAACAAAGGACTATCCTCATCGTCTTCATCTGATGTTCTCGTTGTTGGCTTTACCATCATGGTTTTTGTGTATTACATACGAACCTTACTAGTAAAGAAATCGTACTGCTGGAGGCGTTTACTGTGTTTTCTCAACAATCTATTCTTCGTCAGTTTTTCATCGATATACATGATGATGCTACCCGAAATATAAAGATCTTTATACCTCGAAAGTCTCCCGTGGAGAACAAGAGACGATATTTCTAAAAGCTACTCTAGCCCATATCCACCATATGGGGAGAGAGAAAACATACCAGCTCTCGGTCGAACCATTCATAAAATTATTTCTGATCAGATTAACAAAATCCATTCCTCGTTTTATCGACCAGAGATACGAGGGTTTTTGGAGTTGAATACTAAAAACCTATGACGAGCACCTTAAACAGTAATACAGGATCTATCTTTTGTTCTCATCTGTTAGGACCGATAGTATTGGTGATGTTACGAAGTCATTCCATTGAAACCAGTCTGTTCGTCTCAAACTTCCTGCCTAGTTTTGTTTTCTTCTTCTGTTTTTCCTCCTCATGTATGTATCTTGTGCTACTATAGAGAGTCGTTTTAGATGAAAAAACTATGAGGAAAACCATCTTTGAACAATCCTGAATTGATAGGGATTTACGTAGAGCTGCTCATATTTCATACACAAAAGCTACTTCGTCTTGTCATTATGGTAGGTAGGGTCTTCAGACAAACTATCCATCGTGTCTCTCTAAGGGACCGTGAGTCGATTCGTTACACCAGATTCCCTTCTTCTCGTCTGAACAGAGGATAATGCGGTGTTTTTATTGTTACGACAAACATGGTTTTACTATGATGAGTGTACTTCGTTGATGATCTACTTCATTCTTTGTTTCTTTCCTTTGAGGACGTCTTTGTATTTAAGAAATCTAGGTAGTATAGACTCTAACCGTTTATGTCAACAATTTCTCATAGTTTTGAGAGTAATTATACGATACGTATAAAAGCATTCTAAAAAAAGATAAAAAAAAATGGCATGATAATTCTTGATTAAATCGTGTTGCATACCCACAGATATGTGATGCAACATGAAAAACACGAAATATTTTATCGGACTAGATGTCCATAAGCAAAAAACATCGTACTGCGTACGAGATCGACTGGGAACTATTCTCACCGAGTCTGAAGTAGCGACACGTTATCCTGAGCTTGAATCGCGACTGAAACCATATCTTGCTACCTCCATGATAGGGCTGGAATCCTGCACCAGCTACTACACCCTCTACCAGAGTTTTCTCAGAAACGGTTATCACATCAAGGTTGCAAACACCATTCAGCTTCGCCAGCTCATCACCAAGAACGACAAACTGGATGCCCAACGACTCTCCGAGATGCTCCAACTTGGGACATTCCCCTGTTCCTACATACCGGAGGAGAAGATCCAACGCCTCCGAAGCCTTCTCCAAGTACAGACATACCCTCATGGAGGAAAAAACACGATGCAACAACCGGATACAAGCATTCCTGGACAGAAACGGCATCATCATACCTGATCAAGAGGCCTTCAGTAAAAAATGGAGACACCAGTTACTCCAATACATTGGATCAGGCGACGTAAGCCTGGAACTACGCTATGAATACGACCACTTCATCTACCTTGAGAAACAAGCAGAACATCTCGATCGAGAGATCAGCGGCTACACCATGAAACACTGGAAAAACGAATACAGACTCATCCAGAGCATCACCGGATTCGGACCAGTCCTCTCCTGCTACGTCATCGCACATATCCTCCCTATCACCCGCTTTTCATCCACCCGGAAACTCCGCAGGTACGCCGGGGTGGTCCCAGCATTTCATGAATCAGGTGATAAAAAATCCAAAGGCCATATACCAAAAACCAGCAGCAGAAAACATCTCCGATGGGCCTAATACAAGCAGCAAATGCTGCTGGAAAAACCAATACGAAACTAGCCAGATACTACCGGAAGAAAAAAAACAAAAGAATAACGATGGCATCGCACATGTCGCCGTGGCATCCAGCATGATCGACATCATTTACAAGGTGCTAACGACAAAGAAACCATACAACCCATGGGTTTGTTGAGGCTTATCATATGCATAAGATGGTGAATGTCGGCTGCCCTTCCCTCTCATGGGCACTGTACCCTTTGAAAAAAAGAGTGGGCAGCTAATGACTCACCATAATGGGCAAATCCTTCCTAGACGAAGGACCTGTACCCGTATAGAAGAGTGTCGTCATACCGATACTCACCATCTTGAAACACAATTTATAAAATAGAGGTGATAGATAAAGATACTGTAGAAAAAGGATCGCAACACGATTAATTATGTCATGAGAAAAAAAAGAGAAAAAGGGGTGGGGTTTTAGTACCCCATGAGGTGTCGTAGAA
>JADBLO010000105.1 GCA_014894395.1 Thermoplasmata archaeon | reverse complement strand
ACATTAAGAATATTATCCTCACCGAGATAAATTTTAGTTTCCCCTACCCAGATTTCTCTTTCGCTCACTTCCTTTATTTCCACCTTTTCTTCCATTTTTATTCCTCATTTAATTCAATAAACTTTTTTTTCAAATTTTATTTTTTCTGTTTTTATCTTGCATATCTAGGTTTTTCTCCTAATTTATTACAAAGTTCATCAATCTCTTTCTTCATTTCAATCATTTTAAGCTCTCGACCGACAGTAAGTTTTTTGTATTTTTCAAGTTCATCGATTTTTTCTTTTAATTTTTCTTCTGCTTTCTTACGATCAGTAATGTTATGGCCAATGCCAATAAATCCAACAAAGGTTCCATCTTTAATATTAACTGTTGAACCCGAGAAACTGATATCGACATTTTCCCCAGTTTTTGTTTTATATTTTGTTTCATAATTGTCAAATGTTTTATTTTCTAAAAATTTATTATTTATGTTCTTTCCTGATTGTTCTTCAGCAAACAATTTCTCCATCGGCTGTCCAACTATTTCATCTTCGCTATATCCAAGAAGATTGAGGAGTGAATGATTTACCTTCATAATTATTCCGTGTTTATCTACCAGAAGGAGAGAATCATTCATCGTCTCAATGATATTTTCTGCTACAGTTGCCGGTGTGAAAACAAATAATTTATGTTCAAAAATCGCATATCCGACACATACGCACAAACCAGTGAAAGCTAGTGTGGTTAACTCCGGAATCTTGATTTGCAGTACGGGGGGAAATCCCTCTGTGAAAAACCCAGTGATAATCGGGATAGAAAAACCAAGAATCACAAACTTAGCCTGTCGTTTTTTCTCCTCAGAATATACCTGCCGATAGTACATAATACCGAGAACAAGGGCAAGGAATCCCACTGTAAACACCCAGACTTCACTTACCAAGTACATCCAAGATCCTTCAAGGACATAATAGGAATACCCCCAGAATTCCATTATCGGTTCAGTACGCATTGAAGGTACCAGCAAGTCACCAAAAGAAAAAATGAATGCTGGAGCATAGACCAGCAGATAGGTTAATTTATTTTTAAGTACAGATGTCTTCTCAGTATATATCAACATAAAATGAAGAGGAAATGCAAGAGAAAAAGGCCATAAAAAATTCATGTTAAACCAAAAATTCGCCGTCTCAAGACTCTCCGCTTGTCGCAACATAAACTCGGTAAACGCCCAGAAAGCTAACGACATACACAAAAGAAAGAAAATTTTATTCAACAACTGTTTTCTATTTTGATAGTATACAAAATTCCCAAAAAACAGGCATATTACAGAACCAATTAATGAAAACAAAGCAAAAACAATGATCATTATGCCATGCATCCCCCATCTAATTTTTGTTCCAATTCTTTTATCTGTTTTTTTAACTCAATCATTTTCAACTCTCTGTCAACAGTGAGTTTTTTGAATCGTTCAAGTTCATCGATTTTTTCTTTTAACTCTTTTTCTGCTTTTTTACGCTCAGCGATGTCATGAACCATAATCATATCTGCAGGTTTTCCTTGGTATGTAATGGCACGTCCGCTAATCTCAACGTCTATCCCTCTGCCATCTTTGTGCACAAGCACTGATTCATATGCTCTTGGTGTGTCTTCGTCTGCTATGCGTCGCTTGTAGTCTTCAACGACTTTTGGGAGTTCGTCTGGATGGACGTAGTTGGTCATCAAAGTGTCAATCAGCTCCGTAGGGTCGTAACCAAGTATGTTAAACGCTCGGGGATTGACGTATTTGATGATCATATCCTGTACAATTATGATGCCGTCGCTGGCTCGCTCCACCACGTTACGGTATTTCTCTTCACTATCTTTCAAAGCTTCTTCTGCTTTCTTGCGCTTGGTGATGTCCTGGTTTACCCCGTAAGTTCTGACTGTTCTTCCTTTCTCGTCTTTGACAATAAAAAAGCGCACAGAAATATATCCAACTTCTCCATTGGAGTAAATGATGCGGTGTTCTAACTGTCGGTTGAAATTAGGATCATCGGTTTCAATGGCTTTACGGACTTCCAAGACAACAACAGATACATCTTCAGGATGAACAAAACGCTTTGCATAATCAGCGGACGACATTGTATATCCGCCAACCTGCTCAGCAGTCGTGCGGAAGATTGCATAAAAGGAATCAGTAAATGTAAATATGTCGTTTACCGCATCATATTCCCATGGCCCCAGATGCGCGATCTTCACCGCATTGGATAATTGGGCTTCGCTTTCTTTTATTTTTTCCTCTACCCTCTTCCGATCTGTAAGGTCAATACAGATACCAACCCACTCTTTGATTCCGCCATCTTCTTTTAATATAGGTCTGCCACATGTCAAGAAGTTGCGATAAACTCCATCAGATCCACGTAAGCGATATTCTGTCTCATAAGTGCTCTTTGTTTCAACTGCCTTTGTCCATAGTTGTATTGTACGTTCTAGATCATCTGGGTGGATAGCTTTCGCCCATCCTACTCCTTTAACCTCCTCATAACTCTGACCAGTAAATTTTCTCCAAGTAAGTATATCTTCTACAACCTCCCCATTACCAGATGTTGTCCATGCCAGTAGTTGTGTGAGTTCGATAGAAGCTCGGTAGCGATTTTCACTTTTCTGCAATGCTTCTTCAGCTTGTTTGCGCTCGGTGATGTCTTCTATGTAGTATAGAACACCAAGTATTTCATCGCCGCTTTTTATTACTGAGCTCTGCACGTTTATCGTTGTTTTGCTGTTATTCCTATTGAGGAATGTTATTTCTCTTTTTGGCGGCTTTTCAACAAGTCTGTTGCTGAAATCTGTAATATTTTCTGTTACGTCCAAACCAAAAGCTGGGGCCAGTTGAACAAAGTTTCTCCCGATAAATTCTTCTTTTCGTATTGACAATAACCGCAGCAGACTATTATTTGCTTCTTGTATGATTCCATTTTTGTCCACCAGTGCAATACCTGCTGGAGCGTCATCGAACAATTTTCTGAATCTTTCTTCACTTTCCTTTAATGTCGCCTCTGCTTTCTTCTGCGCAGTAACATCTCGTGTGATCAGTTGGATAGTTCTTTTCCCATCAGGATTAATAATAGGAACATAGATATTTTGAAAATATTGTCCTGCTCTTTCGTCCTCGGATTCTTGATTTTTCATTTCTTCAAGTGCCTTTCTAGCAATTTTAGCACGTTCTTCAGCTGTTTCTCTTGGAAGGATATCAAAAACATTTTTACCAATTAATTTATCAGATGGAACCCCTATACTTTTTACCATCATTGGGTTCATAGCTAGGATATTCCCTTTTTCATCAGTTTCAACGATTAAATCGGGGGATGAATCGAATAAGCTTCTGTATTTTTCCTCAGATTCTTTTAATATTTGTTTCGTTTGCTTTTGTTGAGTAATATTGCGTGCTATCCCTTGAAAAGCGTAGGGCTTTCCATCGCGATACACTAGCTCTGCAGTTGTTTCCACGTCGATAAACGTACCATTCTTTGTCTTCAGTCTGTATTCCGTCGGTTCTTTTTGACGACCATTTTTTTTGATCTCGTTCAGCGCTTTCATTGCTTTCCATCTTTGCCCGCTATCAAGTAACGAAGAAAAATTGAGAGAAGCTAATTCTTCTTTTTTGTAACCCAATAGTTTTAATGCCGTAGGATTCGCATCAATGAAATTCCCTTTGAGATCATGGAGATATATTAATTCAAATGAACTATTAAATAACGCTTCATATCGTTCCTCGTTCTCCTTTGGAGTCGTTGTGCTTTTTTCATATTCAGTGATAGAACCAGATACTTCTTCATCCATTGTATTCATTGTTACAGAATCCTCAGCTAAACCAGCACTTTTCTCGGGCATATTTTCCAATGACATCTCATCATTTAAATCCGTGTTTTCTCTACCGCAAATTGGCTGAATGGGGAGCGTAAACAGAAATGTGCTCCCAGTGCCTTCTGTGCTCTCGAACCATATATTTCCACCGTGTAATCCTACAATGCCTTTGGAGAGAGCAAGACTAAGACCTGCTCCACCAAACTTTCTATCATCACCAGAATCAGCCTGATAAAACGATTCAAAAATCATTCCCTGTTTATCCTTTGGTATGCCCTGTCCGAAATCCTGCACCTCGAATAAAACATCTTCCTTTTCTTTTCTTGCTTTGATATGTATCTTTGAACCATCTGGTGAGAACTTAATCGCGTTGTCTACAAGATTCATCAGAACTTGCTTAATCCGTTCACCATCAATCATCAAATCTGGAAGATCTTTTTCTAGATTGACCTTAATTGTCATCTCTTTTTTATTCGCAAATGGTTCCATCGTTTTGGTTATTTCTTCCACGAGTGCTCTTGGATTTACTTTACGTGGGATGAATTTCATACTCCCTGATTCCAAACTCGAAGCATCAAGAATATTCTGGATCACCTGATCAAGACGGTTTGTGTTACGCAAGATTACCTCAAGACTTTTCCTCTGTTCTTCATTAATTTCACCTAGAGTCTTTTTCATCAGCATCTGTACATATCCTTTTATGGACGTTATTGGAGTGCGTAATTCATGGGACGTGGTTTTGAGAAAAATTTTCTTGGTTTCATTTAGTTTTTGCAATTTTACATTCTGCAACCAAAGATTTTTATTTAATTCATTAAAAATTTTATTAATTTCGGTAACATCCTTTAGTACAGATATGGAGTACAGAATCGCTCCATCAGCACCTCTTACAGAACTTGCGCTGAGTAACACTATCCGTTTCTCCCCCTGTTTTGTAACAATAACCATTTCTTCGTTATCTATCTCGCCGGTTTCTTTCCATTTGGAGAGGGTGGTCTTCATCTTTTCATGGGATTCAGGAGCGTAAATAGCAGTGAGATGTTTTCCTATTAATTCCTCTTTTTTATATCCTAAATTCGTAAGCGCTGTTTTGTTTATTTCAAGAATTGTTCCTTCAGGTGAAACCATGTACTCATATATCGGCGCGTTTTCAAAGAAATTTTTAAAACATTTATGGTCAAGGTTTTGATTCGAGGTATTATTTTGAGCAGGATGAGCAGAGGTACTATTTTTAGAGGACTCTTTTGTTGTAGAAAAAAGCCTCCCCTGTTTTTCTTCTTCTTTCAGTTCTTGTATAATCTCATAGTTATTCTTCATAAAAAACCTCTCTAATATTTTAAAGGGTTTTCTCCTAAAATTGTTGTATCCACCTCAACGGCACAAAATGGTATCATTTCGTAACCCCTCGTTTCCTTTTTCCCGCCACAATTCAATTACGTAAACATCACAATATAATGCTTCTTTCTTATTTAACTTTAATGGAAGAATCAGAAAGTAAAAACAAAAAAATCATCAGATGATCCTTGTCTGATTTACGGTCAACAAGTTGGATCGGGACGATATTTGGAGGAAGTAGTACTATCTGTGCTGGACCATAAAAACTATATTTTCAATATGTACGATAATAGGGTTATAGTACTATGGAAATGAAATCAGTGTAACAATTTGTAATAAATTTTTATTAAAAGTAAAAAACGTTGCAAAACGAAACATTTAAGAAAAGCTACAATATTATAGTTTTATGTTTTTATAGAGAAAAAAAATGGAAAACACAAATTCAAGAAAACTAGGTCTCGAGGTAATCAAGGAAGTACCTTGGGGGACACATCTCTGTTTTTTTTATGACTCTATTGATGACTACTTTGATATTATAAAACCATATATCAAAACAGGTTTAGAAAATAATGAATTTTGCTCGTGGATTATTCCTAAAGCGCTCGAGAAGGAAAAGGCATTTGAGATTTTACAAACAGCGATACCTAATCTTGATTGTTATCAGCGAAAGAGACAAATCGAGATTCTTCAGTACTCTGAATTTTATTTAAATAAAGAAAGATTCGATAGGGACGCAGTTATTGCGAATTGGGGAGACAAACTTGACAAAGCTCTATCTGCAGGATTTGATGGATTAAGAGCAGAAGGTGACCTTTCATGGGTTGGAATGAATCGGTGGAGACTCGTTAAGGATTATGAATTTGAGATTGGAAATATAATTTTCAATAAAAAGTTTTTAGTTATCTGTTCGTACCCTCTTAAAAAAATTGGAGCAAGCGAAATTATTGACATTATAGAAAATCATCAATTTGCTCTAATCAGGCGTAATGAGAAATGGATATATGCAAAGAGTTTTGTAGATATGATGGATAAGTTACTCGAAATCCAAAATCACATTAGACGAGAAAATATTGAATTAATAAAACAGGAAGCATTAAAGAATACCCTTTTTAACGTATCATCTCATGAGCTGAAAACACCTTTAACTTCAATTAAGGGCTATACTCAAATGTTGATAAAAGAACAATTCGGTATAATTAATGCACAACAAAAGGAGATTCTCAATGTCCTGAAACGAAATACTGAACATTTGGACAGCATAATTAATAATTATCTTAGTTTAGTGCAACTGCAAGCAGGCACAATGAAATTCATGGTCGAGAAGATTCCTCTAAAGAGTCTAATCGAAAATACTATGGATATTATGTATCCGTTGGCAGATTCAAAAAAAATTAAAATAGATGTCCGATTGGCAGATGGATTACCACCGCTCGGTATTGATGTTGATAAGATAAAACAAGTTCTGATAAATATCATTGGTAACGCTATTAAATTTTCGCCTGAGGGGACATCAATCAATATTAATGTAAAGAAAAAAAACGAGTATATCCTGTTTGAAATTCAGGATTTTGGACTAGGTATACCAAAGAATGAACATGGAAAAATCTTTGACATGTTTTTCCAATCTGAATCAATTCGGAATAAAAATATAAAGGGCTCTGGGCTGGGGCTTTCCATCTCAAAGGCTATCGTTGAAGCGCATGGGGGACGAATATGGGTTGATAGCAAAATAGGCAAAGGAAGCAAGTTTAGTTTTACACTGCCTATTAAACCTGTGAAAGCACCTAAGATCAATCTCATAAAGAGCCTACATTAGTAATCGATCTTTTAGATGTGACCTGAACTTTATTTGGTCGTTTGTTCCATGTTCAAGCTCCTTATCGCGCAGGTAGTTTCTTCATATTCATCGATCATAAAAACGATATTTTCAATCCATCTCTTTCACCTTAGAAATTGTTTCTGGCATCAATCAGATATTGATGGTGGTATTTGCGAGATTTAGGTAGTACTCGGACAAGCCCAAATCATACTAATAAAAGATTATAGGAACACAAAATCGATATTCTGAGCGGAAGAAAAAACCGTTCTACTGTTCCAACATAGTACGGAGTCTGTTCAACAAATCATCCACATCAAAAGGTTTGGTGATATAATCAATAACTTTCAAATCCTTTAGAGTCTGTTTCCCATGCTCTTTAAAATTTGCAACGGTAAAAAACGCAATCTTGATATCCTTCAAACCGGGATCCTTATCTGCTCTGATTGTTTCACATACTTCCCTTCCGCTCATCTCTGGCATAAACATGTCAAGCAAAATAAGATCAGGTCTCTTGCCACCTTTCAAGCTCCGTAATTTCTCCAGTGCTTCTTTCCCATTAAAAGCGATAATGGTAGTATACCCTTCAGATTTCAGAAGTTTTTCAACCATCTCAACAGTATCCCTTGTATCATCGATGATCATAATTGTTTTTACCATTTTTCATCACCCAGCACTCTGTCCATAAGCATTGAAATGTCGTTTATGGTTTGCTTATCAAGAGATTCTATTTTTCCAATAAAAAAACCCTGAGCCCCATTTGATTTAATCAAGGAAGCAGTATCTTGGATGAAGAGCGGCATCTCAAATTTTTCAATATTCTTTACCGCAGAAACGTTATCCACAATAACGCATTTTATATCTTTTTCCTTCAGTATCCTATCCAATGAGCTTTTGATATCACTTGGATTATTTTTTACTGTAACACAGTTTTTGGCGTTGCATTCTCCACCTGATGCATCTAAAAATTGAAAGCTAGAGCTGTCTATTCCATACAAATCGAAAACATCAACCATCTTTTCGTACGGTTCTTCCAGCGTTACATAACAGATGCCCCGTATATTTTTAACAAGATCCACTAACTTGCTTTCATATTTGTCCTTGGACGTGATCAAAAATGCTTGGCCAAAATCTGAAAGACTTTTGATAAGCGTTTTCAGTTTGTAGAGTCCAATCACGAGGAAGAAAATGAAGATAATGGTGAATACCTCAGGGGCAATCGTTTGAGGTAAAATTAAAAATAATTCAAATATCTTAAACGTTTCTAACAAGACAAATGCTATCATGCCTATTAAAAGAAAACCAAAGCCTTGTCGTATCGCAGATTTGGTCCTTTTCATTATGGCAAATATTATTCCAATGGTAAAGAGACCAAAACAAAATCCGATTATGCTTAATAACCCCGATGCTGTAAGCAAATCCATGCTCATTGTCTACCAGCGGTTTTTATGAATTTTTGGAGATCTTTCACAGAAACAGTGAGAACCTCGCTGGTAGCAGGTTTGCGATCCAACATTTTTCTAACGCTATCTCGGACAGCTTCAGATCTATTTGGATAGGTGCCCTGTTGTATCAAAACATCAATTCTATCCAACATATTTTTTGTCAATCTTATTTGAAGTGTTTCCATTTTTTATCACGTCCATTTCCCTTTTTCGATTTTATTTTTGTGCTGCTTAAAACATTACAACACAATTACGTATAAGCTTGCACGTTTTATAAAATTATCCCTTTCGAAAAATCAGGATTTTTTTTCCCGTAAAAAGTTCATTTCATTTCTGTAATTCAATAAACTTCTTCAAATCATCCTCAGAAACCTTCAGTTTTGAAATCCGTTTGTGCTCATAAAACAATCCACCGGCCGTAATAATCAATGCCCCACCCATGATATACTCAATCAATAGTTGCTGATTTTCTGACACTTCTACGACACTTAATGATCTACTCACTTCCGCATATTTCGTCCCATCAAGTGAGGTAACATTTGCTTTCAAGAGATAGACCCCACCTTTTATGGTTTCTGGTAATTTTATCTCCTCAGAAAAAGAACTTAACGTCTCTATTGCCACGGTCGTACTTTCAACCAAAATACTGTTATCTTTTACATCAGTTACTTCGTAGGTAACCTTCACATCAACCCTGCCAGATGATTTTGAGTTTCTGATCTCAGTAATAATATGGAAAGATTGACCGGGCCGAAATGTATCACCCTCTACCACCGACACAGAGATCGCTAGTGATGCAGTAGATTCGGAAATGACAGTTGTCAGACAAAGAATCGAAAAAAGAACATATGCGACAAACAAGAGTGTGTAAATCTTTCCCAAGCTACTTGTGCATCCTTGGTGCAATCCCATGTTTCCGCTCCAATATACAATAGTGAAATGGGAAGGTATTGTTTAAATTTTTTGATTGATGGTTCTTTTTGTACTTGGGATTTCTAGCTTCATTTGGAAATCCCCATGAGATATTTACCAACCTTTTTGCTAAAACACTAAGGAAAATATAAATAATACAAACGGGATAGCCAATTACACTCGTAATTGTTAAACACTACATAGGATGTTGTGGATGGTGGATGTATGCTAAAAAGAGATTTATTGAAGAAAATAGGTAGCTTAACCATATCGATATCGCTGATAACCCTGATCTTGTTCGTTCTGATACCACCTGCTACCGCAGTCAAATTAAACCCCGGAGCACCAGATAATACATCAGTGAGCAAAGGGACCATTATCACTTTCGACAACGTCAATCTTACCATACGAAGTAATGAAAGAATACCTGTTGAATTTCTTAATTTCTCTATTTTTAACGAAACAAGCGACCAACTTGTCGCCCATCTTTGCTTCTCTATCAATTCAACCATCATATCACAATCCCCATCAGGTACATTTAACGTTACAAATATCACCAATATCAATACTCTACCATATGGCACAGGAAGCTCTTTCGGATATGACGAAAACGATGATACAAATCATATCTTTGGCTACGGATACGGCTACAATGGTTCAGAGGTTACTGATATAAACATATTATATACAATAACATACGAAACACACATCAAGGGGGCTTTTTATACCAAACTCTTTGTCAATTCATCAACACACACCTATGCATCTGGCAAATCATCAACATTTACGGTAAATGATGGATGGTGGAATGCTTCTTGGTTACATGCGAAAAAAATTACATTTGACCATACGAAGATCACAGCGAATTTAACGAACTTTCCTGTTCTCATATCATCAGCGATTTTTTTACCATCATATGTATATGCTGGAGGAGCAACAACAAAGAAGGTGTATCAATACTGGAACATGACGAAGAATGCGGAGACACTACCCTATGGGGGAACCATCTATGCTCTTGCACAGGACGACACCTATGTCTACGCTGGAGGGGAGCCAACAACCAAAGTCTATCAATACTGGAAATCAAATATGACGAAGAAAGCAGAGTCAACGAGTACACTCAACGTAATCTGGTCAATTACTGATGATGACACCTACGTCTATGCTGGAGGAGACTATAATAAAATCTACCAATACTGGAAATCCAACATGACGAAGAAAGCGGAGACGGCAAACGCTGGATGGGCTTTCTATGAAGTTGACAATGATGATACCTACATCTATGGAGGGGGAACAGGGAACAAAGTAAACCAATACTGGAAATCAAATATGTCATATAGAACACAAACAATAGACTGTGGGGATTTCATCTCGGCTCTTATTGTGGATGACACGTACGTCTACGCTGGAGTGGAGAATGCAATAAAGAAGGTGTATCAATTCTGGAAATCCAACATGACTAAGAAGGGAGAGACAGCATCCTATGGGGGAGCCATCTATGCTCTCACTGAGGATGACACCTACATCTATGCAGGGGGATTTGCAACAAACAAAGTCTACCAATACTGGAAGAGCAATATGACGAAGACACCAAGGGCGACACTAACCTATGGAGGGTCTATTAATGCTCTTACCCAGGACGGCACCTACATCTACGCTGGAGGAGCGACAACAAACAAAGTCTATCAATACTGGAAATCCAACATGACCAAGAAAACGGAGACCGCAACCTATGGCGGAATCATCTATGCTCTTTGTTCTGATACTTATGTAGAACTCAAAGCACAAATCGACGGTGATGATTTTGTTTTCGTAGACTCTACTAATACAACAAAATACAACCACGAAATAGAAAGATGGGACCCAGCGACAGGGAATCTCACTGCATGGGTCAACATCACTTCACTATCAAACACCACAGACACCATCATTTATCTTTACTATGGGAACCCTACGTGCACAAACCAACAAAACAAATATGGAACGTGGGACTCAAATTATTTGATGGTTCTTCATATGAATGGTGCATCATATACCGCCATCACTGATTCAACATCCAATAAAAATAATGTAACGGGCTATCAAGGATATCACATAGGGTACCAAAAAACAGGGAAAGCAGGGTATGCTGTTCAATTCCTTTCTCCCCCTTATGAGGGATTTCTGACTTTTAGTTCTGCAGTAAGAAATACTCTGCCAATCACTGTAGAAGCATGGGCAAAACCAACTATTTTGGAGAATAGAGGTAACTATATTATAAGCAACGGTGTAGAACACGGCTATAAAGGATTCACCATGGATTTTTACGGTACATCAGGTATTCATGATTTAGTTATGAACAATGCAAATAACAGCAAACAAACCTTCATAAATTCAGGTACATCTTCAACGGAAACATGGTATTATTATGGTATGTCCTGGAGTGGGGCTTCTGCGGACAATGGATCATTTTTTGTTCAAACCACAAAAACCTCAGTTGTACCAACAAACTATACTACCTCCCCCGTCAATATACCTCTATGTATAGGTATAAATGCACATCATCAGAATAATCCTTTCGCTGGATTCATCGATGAAATACGGATATCAAAAGTAGCGCGTTCCGACGGATGGCTGTTGACATCATATAACACCCAGAATTCCCCATCTACATTTATGTCTTTTAGCGCTGAAATGGATAACCCAGCACCAACATTTACAATACAATATTATTCAGATTCGGGATTAACTTCATCTCTTGGAGATAATCCTAAATTAAAAGCAGGAACATACTATATAAAAATAACATCAAACGAAGCACTTTTGGGAACACCAACTCTATCTATAGCAGCAGAAGGAGTAGCAAATGATGTGACAAATGCAGCGACAACATCTGTGGCTGGAAATGATTACAAATACACCAGAACAATCTCAAGCGACGCAGCAACTGTAGGCACAGTCAAAGAAGACATCTCAATAACAGGAACAGACAGTGCATCAAACACAGCAACTAATGCAAATCCAACCGATGAAGCGTCAAAGGCAGCATACACAGATACCACAGCACCAACTCTTACAATTACTACAGTACCAACCAGTCCTTCAAAGACTAAGACTGCTCTTGTTTACACCTTTACGTTCAGTGAAGATGTAACAGGATTTACTGCAGCAGATGTTACACTTAACTTTGCTGGTGTAGGAGCAGGATTAGTTGATGGTTCAAATTTTGGAACAACTTCTGCTCGTGTTTACACTTTAACTTTGGCAGGTCAAGACTTGAATGATCTTGGGTTACTTACTACCGGTCAAAATGTTGTAGCTTCAGTAGCCATGACTGGATTAACTGATATTGCGACTAATGCAGGAGTTGGAACAACAGCAAACACTTGGATATATGATTCAACAGCGCCAACTTCAGATGTTACTGCTATTACTCCCTATTGGAAGAAGAGTTCACCGTTGATGATAACAGTCACTGCGACTGATGTGGGCAGTGGTTTGAATAATGTGACACTTTATTATTACAATAGTACTAATAATGCCACGTGGAAGGGGCCATGGAAGTTCGGCAGCACGAACAGTACGCCATGGATAACACCTATAAGATGGAACTTCAACTTCCCGAACGGTACTGGATATTACAGGTTCTACAGTGTAGCGTATGATAATGCGACGAACAAAGAAGCATTTACTGTGAATGATACGAAATGTGGATATGATAGCAATAGTCCAACTGCAACCATTGGAGTCCCAATAAACGGCAATTATTACAAGATAATGGATACAATAAGCGGTACGTGCAGTGATGCAAGTGGCTCTGGCGTTAATACAGTGAATATAACTATTTATAATGTTAGCGCTAATGAATATTGGGCTGGATCTGCTTGGAGTGCCTCGGTTCACTGGTTTACTACAACTCTTTCCGGTTCACCATGGAGTTCCTGGTCTTACAATTCGAGTGCTGTAACTTGGAAGAATGCATCTGCATACTTTATCAACGCTACTGCAACAGATAATGCGAGTAATGTTGGTACTGCTGCTCATAGCACATTCTATTATGATACCTATGGTCCTGTACTCTCTTCAATATCCTCGGGTACTCCCTCCACAACATCAGCAACGATCACTTGGACAACGAATGAAAATGCCACCGGTAATGTAACCTATGGAACGACTACTTCCTATGGGTCATATTCATATTATTCTGCGAATGTGACTTCGCATGTCGTTCCTCTGACTGGGTTATCCCCAGGCACTACATATCATTATAAAGTAATATCAATAGACCAAGCTGGGAACGCTGCAAACTCTACAGATCATACGTTTACTACTAATGTCGCTCCGTCTTCATCTGTTACCGCTATTACTCCTTATTGGAAGACCTCTCAGCCACAAATCATCGGTGGCACTGCGTATAACGGGACCAGCGGACTTAAGAATGTTACTCTGTGGTATCGTTATCGGGCTACGAATGTGTCTTCTTGGGGTGGTTGGGTGAGCTCGGGTTTGGTTGATTCTGATCCATGGGTTTCTGTTTCCTGGAGCTTTTCGTTCTCCAATGGTACGGGTCATTATCAGTTCTATAGTATCGCCAAGGATAATGCGACGAACGTTGAATCGAAAGCTCAGTCTGCAGAAGCAAGTTGTGGGTATGATAATGTCGCTCCGTCTTCATCTGTTACCGCTATTACTCCTTATTGGAAGACGACGAGCCCACTGACACTAACAGTTACTGCATCTGATGGTACTGGACTTAGTGGACTGAAGAATGTGACACTTTATTATTACAATAGTACTAATAATGCCACGTGGAAGGGGCCATGGAAGTTCGGCAGCACGAACAGTACGCCATGGATAACACCTATAAGATGGAACTTCAACTTCCCGAACGGTACTGGATATTACAGGTTCTACAGTGTAGCGTATGATAATGCGACGAACAAAGAAGCATTTACTGTGAATGATACGAAATGTGGATATGATAGCAATAGTCCAACTGCAACCATTGGAGTCCCAATAAACGGCAATTATTACAAGATAATGGATACAATAAGCGGTACGTGCAGTGATGCAAGTGGCTCTGGCGTTAATACAGTGAATATAACTATTTATAATGTTAGCGCTAATGAATATTGGGCTGGATCTGCTTGGAGTGCCTCGGTTCACTGGTTTACTACAACTCTTTCCGGTTCACCATGGAGTTCCTGGTCTTACAATTCGAGTGCTGTAACTTGGAAGAATGCATCTGCATACTTTATCAACGCTACTGCAACAGATAATGCGAGTAATGTTGGTACTGCTGCTCATAGCACATTCTATTATGATACCTATGGTCCTGTACTCTCTTCAATATCCTCGGGTACTCCCTCCACAACATCAGCAACGATCACTTGGACAACGAATGAAAATGCCACCGGTAATGTAACCTATGGAACGACTACTTCCTATGGGTCATATTCATATTATTCTGCGAATGTGACTTCGCATGTCGTTCCTCTGACTGGGTTATCCCCAGGTACTACATATCATTATAAAGTAATATCATACGACCAAGCTGGGAACGCTGCAAACTCTACAGATCATACGTTTACCACTACATCAAGTGGCGGAGGAGGTAATCCACCGTCAAATCCAACACCAGTCGCAGAAGCAGGCGGCCCGTACTCAGGATATGTCAACGTAATGATCACCTTTGACGGATCTAGAAGCACTGAAACCGGTGGTGCGATCGCTGGATATCGCTGGGACTGGACCAACGATGGAACCTATGAAACCAGTTGGTCTACTAGCGCTACTGCAGCCCATGCGTACGCCAATGCGGGATCCTACACCGTAAAACTCCAAGTCAAAGACAATAGTAACGTCACTGCCACCGATACCGCAACCGTCACCATCACCATACCCCCAGGAACCAACGCTTCACAAGATATTTTGGATGCAATCCTGGCAGAATATGGTGTAAGCCTTACAAACCCCTTCTATGCAAACGACACGAACGGCGACGGCGTTGTCGACACCTTCACCGACCCCAATCACCTCCTTACCTTTGTTCGCTTCGCAAACGTTGACGGGAGCGCATCGTTCCTTCTTTCAACCGGAAACGACGACATCCCTGAATTCTTCTGGGACACCACCACCAATACCATAACGCCTGTACATCATGATGTAGGAGCTATTATCGATACAGTAGACAACACTGACACAAAAACGATAACCATGACTATATCGGTTGAAAAAGCAAATTGGACATACATCGAAGTAACCGATCTCTACCCAGATAACCCTGATCTCATCGTGAAAACAATAGATGGAAGAACGATTTCGTCAGAGATGCTGTGGCGCAAGAACGGCAAGATATTCATCTTAGATGACCCGGTAACCGAATATCAGATTATCTACAGTTACGTGGGAAGGTCCCTTTTTGACGTCACACTAGAACTCACACCAAATTCTGTTCATGTTGGAGCAGATATATCTGCGTTGATTACTCTTATCAACGTTGGAGAGCCAGGACTAGTGAACGGCACCGTTAACTATACGTTGTACAAAGGAGGAGAAATTGTTTGGTCATCTGAAGAGAATGTCTCTGTTTTAAGTCAGAAAACATATACCAAAACGATATCGACCGATGGATTGAGTCTTGGATCATACACCTATAAAGTGATATACAGCTACAGTGGAGGCCAAACTGCAAGCGCACAAGGCATATTCACTGTCGACGCAGTCCAACAACCTCTCTTAGAAAATATTCTGCTGTGGGCTGTCATTATCATCATAATAATTATTATCGTGATAGTCGCTGTATTGTTTAAGCTGGGTTATTTATATTTCGATAAAAAGGAGAAATAACCCTTCACCATCAACATTGTTGGATCAGGGTCTTGTGCTGCGTAGCAGGTAACGTATCACTCAATGACCTCGTTTGACTCACTGCTAGCACAAATGTGGTTGGTTCGTTCGCTGGATGGAGCCGTGGAGATCGTATTGGAGCCGAAAACCCGATTATCATCATCTGCGACTATGTTCGATCGCTTGATTAACATGATATACTGCTTTTAACCAAGTTTCTCCGATGCTGGGATCGTAGTGAACTCCCTAGACGGTCTTGTTGTTTTCCAGTCTTTTTATAATTCTTAAGACTTTCTACCGAGAGAAACCACACTTTTTCCCTATCTTATCGATGCCTTCGTTCGAATTTTTCTGGAGTTGCTCGATGACTTTCTTATCATCCAAGTCAATCTGTTTTTTACCACTTTTAGACACATATTATCTCCTGAATTTGTTGGTTTGTAACAATCCATTGACGGTATCTATAAAATCGTCTAAATCAAATGGCTTGTCAATATACGCAACGATATTGCTTTTTTTCAAAATCTCCTCTAATGCCTCCTCGGAATACCTCACAACCGTCAAGAGTATTATTTTCGGTTTACATTTCTTCTTAATAATTTTTTCAAGTATTTCTTCAGTTGTAAGTCCTGGCATCATGACGTCGAGGGTGACCAGGTCTGGTTGAAAATCATCGATTTTATTAAGGAAATCTTCACCGTTCTCTGCGATAGCTGTTTCAAATCCCTCCTTGCGCAGCATAAGATCGAGCATCTCTCTGAAATCTGGTTCGTCATCAACAATCAGTATCCGTCCAGGTTTTACATCTCCTGTCGGTTTTTTTCCAATTTTAGGGTTATTCATCAGAAACCACCTTCAGCGACAAATATTATCATGTTATACTCTATAACTGATGTTATAAATATCTATCCTGTCGAAAAGCCGTAATGTCAAAATTACAATAAAACTACATACGTAATGGCTATTGGATTGAAAAACTGGCGTCCGGCGCTCCATAAAAACGATCGATTCTCACAATTACTACTTCAGTGTTTTTCAATTCTAACTAAATGCTACTGTTGCATATGTTTTTTAATAGCATCCATGAGATCATCCAGGTCGAACGGTTTCTTAATGTACTCAACGATGGTGTTCATTTTCAACATCTTCACTTGCTCTTCTTCAGAATATCGTACTACTTTCAACAAAATAATCTTAGGGTTACTCTTCCTTTCCTTTTGTTTTACTTTTCATTCTTGATACATAGACAATAGCGATCATTGATATCACTATCACGAACAGCACTATTATCAACCAGAAATATCGCTGCTAGAACTCTATTGGTGGGGGGGAGAAACATGGTGAATTTAGATCTGAAGTATACAATGAGCTTTCTTTGGAGTGAGGTGAATAATTATACCGGTAAAAATGGTCACCAAATCTCCTTTCCAGCATATCCTGAAAAATCAGCAAATATGTTAACAAATACGAGTTCGAATCTCCATCCCTGTATAGATTCGTTTTTGCCTGTCGACAGAAGCATACTTTTGACTATTATTCTTCCTCAACCAAGCGAATTTTGTTATACTCATAGTTTATTAAAGCACTAGTTGTTGTGACATTGTAGTTAAAGCGAGGAAAAAACTATGAGCGAAGAAACAAAAGAAGCGGGAACAACTGAAAAAAGCAGAACTGATGAAAACGTAATATATGTTGGGCACAAACCTCCGATGAGCTATGTACTTGCAGTAGTTACTCAGTTTCAGGGTAGTGGCTCTGATGAGGTCATAATTAAAGCAAGAGGCAGGTCGATAAGCACAGCAGTCGATACAGCAGAAATTGTGAGAAACAGGT
>JADBLO010000059.1 GCA_014894395.1 Thermoplasmata archaeon | reverse complement strand
GTGTTGAGATGACCTTATTGAAAAATCAGGAGAAAGTTAATTCAGGAAACCACAGAAAATTATTTTTATCAAAATGTTTATATAGGGTTTTTAATTAACAACTGATATAATTTGGAGAAAAGTTCTTATGGGGAAGGAAAGACAAATAAAGAAAGGATTGGTATTGATAATAACGATAATATCTATCTGCATAGGTTTTTTTGCGTGCACTAATGTAGCTATTGCCGCACAAACTACTTATGATATGGGGTCAATAACAATCCATGGTCCAACTAATAACGCTTATGTACAATGTTTACCACCTACTGAAAATTTACTAATCAAAGTAGGACCTAATGGAAATACTATTACCATTCAAGTTAATTATTCAATGAATTGCCCTGGTAACGCAGATAATGGATATTGTGATATCAGTTTTGTGGGAGGTGGCAGTTCAGATTCGAGGCAAACTAGCGGAACTGACTCAGGGTATTTGACAATTAGTAAATTTATGAATCCTGGAGATTCTTTCACAGTTAAATTACATGCAAAATATACAGATTTGTTTGGTCTAACAATTCTCGGCGAAGATACAGAATATGCTAGTGGTACAGTTGAATCTGTATCCTTACCTTTCGCTGCATTCTCATCTTCACCATCGAATCCAACAAAAGACGATTCAATCCAATTTAATGACCTATCGACCTCCATTGATACCACGATTCTTTCATGGTCATGGGACTTTGGAGATAGCACTAGTTCAACAGCACGTAATCCATATCATGAATACCAGAATAGTGGTAATTATTCAGTAACTTTACAGGTCATTGATGATTATGGACAATCTGACTCTCAGACAAATAGTATTACTATAAATGAAAAGCCAATAGCCGACTTTTCTTATTCTCCAACAGCACCGTCTACAGCAAATAATATTCAATTCACTGATACCTCAACAGATACTGATGGAACGGTCACATCGTGGTCTTGGGATTTCGGCGATGGTACTACAGGTTCCATTGGAGAAAATCCAACGCATCAATATCAAAAGGCTGGCACATACGATGTTAAACTGCAAGTCACTGATAACAATGGTGCCACTGATTTAAAAACGATTTCTGTTACAATAAAAGAGAAAGGTATACCAGGTTTTGAAGTATCAATTGTTATCGGTGCAATAGCCTTAATATTCTTATGTAAACGATATCGAAAAAAAGATAACCAATAAGCATCTCATGATTATTATTAATGGCAGGGTCAGTTTCTCACTCGTCCATTTATAGAGAACAACCTCGTGGATATAGCAATGTTGAGATGAAATTTAGATTGGAGGAATATAAATGGATACTTCAGAAATATATTCATCTGGGATTCTCACTAAGAGAGAAGATATACTACATGCTAATTTTTGCTCAATGCAAACTAAAGGTGGTGGAGTTTTTGTAATAACAGATAAAAAAAATCCTTTTTTTAAATAGACCAGGTTTTTTTTCAAAAGGTTATCATGTATTATTTTTTCTATCTTTAGGTGTCATAACTAGTGTTACTATATCAGGTTTAGTTTCCAAAATGTTAAATGTTCAATCTGGAATGGAAATATACCATTTTTCTGTGGGTTCTAGGGATGAAACTGAGATTATTAGGAAGAAATTAATAGCGGTAAAAAATGAGTTCAAAGAAAAAGAAACACAAACAAAAACCGTCCAGGCAACCACAGTTATTATCGAAGAAGGCAAAAAAGATAGCCCAGCAGAGATACTTAAAAAACGATTAGCCCGTGGTGAAATCACTAAAGAAGAATTTCATGATAAGATACAACGGACCTGATTAGCACAAAACCTGAGTTTTCAAGAGAGGTATATTTTTTTATATATTCCTCGTTAAAAACATAAATATATAGAGTATTATTCGTTTAACTAAACATTAACACTTCTGTTATCTCCTCATTTTATATAATCCACGATAAACCTTGTATTACTACAAAAAGATTAGTTACATCATGCTAACGTTTCTCCGATAATATTATATAAAGATTTCTGGTTTGGGGCTCAAAAGACAAAGTACCGCATTAAGGCATTGTTAGGAAATGTTGAATATGTCATGAAACATTGCCCCATTGTATATATGGCCCGAGTAGTGTAGCCTGGTAACATATGGGACTGTGGATCCTCTGTGCCGGGTTCAAATCCCGGTTCGGGCCCTAATAGTTATTTAAAGAGATGCTTGGTGTTTCGTTCATGGAGGAAAAGGTTGCAGCCCGCGTTCTCACAAAATATCTGAAAAAAGGAAACATGGCACGTTGTTTACGCGATATTCTCCCCTCATCCGGTCTTTCGAAAGAACAGCGAGAAGAAATCGCAGGAATCGTCCATGATGTGGTCCGATGGAAAAGACTCTATGAACACATAATTGACAGCCGTGGACTAGAACATTCTCCAGAAACCTATGTGAAACTAGCACAGAATGGCTCGCAGGCAGATGCCTCCTCATATCCTTTTGAGTATCGTTATTCCTGTTCTTCGTACGTAGCAAATGTCCTCAAAGACCATGGAGAATGGGCTGAGTTTCTCAACGAAACACCGCCAACCACTTTGTGTGTGAATTTCAATAAAAGTACGATAGACGATGTGATGAGCATATTACAGCAAGAGACTCTTCCTGCGGAACGATCCCTTCTCACAACCGCAATCCTCACCAGCTCCATTAGCAAGTACTCGAAAGTCATTCAACAACGTTTTGCGCACGTGCAGGATGAAAGCAGTCAGCTTGTTTCGTTGCTTACAGCATCTCTTGGTGAGTCCATTATTGATTATTGTGCGGGGAATGGCGGGAAAAGCCTTGCGATAGCATCCATTACAAGAAATGGAAAGAAACTGCATGCGTATGAGATGAATGCAGCAAAACGAACAACGCTGAAACGACGATGCAGTGAATACAATGCAAACGTCACCGTTGAAGATAATCCCTCTGAAAAAAAATATGATGTCGTTTTGGTTGACGCGCCCTGTACCGGCCTTGGTGTTGCACGCAGAAACCCAGAGGCAAAATACGTAGAAGGCCCTAGTGATCTCCCGCAGACACAAGTATCAATTTTAAAGCAAGCAGCAGGAAACGTCAACGCTGGCGGTGTGCTTTTCTACGCGGTTTGTACTATGACACCCGAGGAGACGACGCAGGTGATTCAAGCCTTTGTTAAGAAGAATGGATTTACTCTTTCCCCGTTTGACGACCTTCCTCATAAAGAGTTCCTTTTGAAAAACAAATATGGTGCGTTTACCACACTTCCACGTGGGGACCTGTTTTTCCTTTCTGTTCTAAAAAAAGAACAGTGAAACAAACAAGAGAAATAAGCGAGGAAGGAGGGGAAAAAATATGAAGAAGAAACATGAGAATACTATTTTCCCTTCCTCACCAAATACTCCTCTCTTCGTTCTGGTATATAAATTTGTGTTGACAGAATACCAAAACGAGATTCTGTCACAACTCGTTACATCTTATACATGACAAGGCCAGAGAGCATCTTGGGGAGAAAGTAGGTGGATTTCTGAGGCATATGCTCATTTGCGTCTGCGATTGCTTTCAGCTGGTCGATCTTCGTTGCGTTGATAAGAAACGAGAAATCGTATTTTCCGTCATCAACAAATTGTATTGCCTCGGCATCCACTCTGGTGTATTTCACATGATCTTCAAGGTTTTTCTCATTGATCCCAAGGAATTGCTCCAAGATGAGTTTATGCAGGATTGAAACGTCCAGTGTCCGCCATGTCTTTGAATGATCTGTAGCAAGAGCATCCATGACATGTTCATCTTTTAGTGTGAGAATATAGTACACATCTTTTGCGTACAAGGCGAATGTATGGTTCTTTTCGGTTGCAAGGTCGTCCATGATTTTTTTCCCGGTTTTTTGATACTCTTTCTTCTTGTCTTCGATGAGTTTTTTTTCTACGGTGAAGTATTTCTCAAGTTTTCTGATCAACTCATCAGTTTTCACATTTGACATCTTAATGAGCCGGTGCGTGGGGAGAATGGAAAGACCAGGATCAAACATATTACACAGAACAACCATGATGTAGTTGAAGGGTGCATTCTGGTCTTTGTTTCCTGTTTGCTCTCTTCTTTCCGAAGCGTAATTAATAGAGGTCTGATAGCGGTGGTGTCCATCTGCGATGAACAGGATTTTCTTTTTGAGTTCGTCCACAATTGTTTTCACTGTTTTTGGGTCGTTGAGCCGCCAGAGGTGATGAGTGAATCCATCGTACCCTTTCACCTTGATGAGTGGCGTGTCAAGTGCAGCATCCATGGTTTTTCTGATGCTGTCATTTTGATCCATATACATAAGCTGTATTGGCTCAAGGTTCGCATAACAGGCACGCATGAGGTTCAGACGATCGGCCTTAGGTTTTGCCAGTGTTTTTTCATGGGCTTTAACGGATTTGTACTCTGGATCAAGTTTCAGGATGACGAAGAATCCGTTCATTTGTTTTTTCGTTTTATTGACGGTGTAATCCACCTTATAGGGATAGATTGCGGGAGCGCTTGCAGGAACCAGGATTTCTTGTTTCTGCCATGCATCAAAAAGTTGTTTTGCCCTCGTGTACCGATTGTTCGTCTCTGTATCATCTGGGGAGATTTTTCCAAGAATGAGTCTGACGAAATTATACTCATTTTTAGTATAGAGCTCGTTTTGCATGTCTTCCGAGATGATATCATAAGGTGGCGACATGACGTCGTCAAATTTTTTTATTTTTTCGTTGTTGTAAACCATTCCTTTGAACGGAGCAATTTCAACCATACTACTGTAGCCTCCTTCTTAAGTTTGCTTCCGGTATAGGCTGGGTCATTAAAAATGTTATGAAGATTGGTAAATCAATGTTTGATTCTCGTGATAGTTCCCAGGATGATGAAATCTTATCATATATTCTATTAAATATATTTTATAGAAACATTTAAATGAACAGGTAGAATTACTTTTATTATAGAATAATAAATTGAAGGAGGACGCCTCATGAAAAATGAATTAATTGCAAGAAGCTTGGTTTTTGGAATGGTAGTATTGTTTTTTGGAGCAAGTGTTACATCAGCATACAATGTAGAACCATCTCTCAGTGCTCAACCGATGAATCGTGGGAATATACTCTATGTTGGTGGCAGTGGACCAGGGAACTATACCACGATTCAAGCAGCGATCAACAACGCGACCAATGGCGATACGGTATTCGTCTACAACAACACCTACAATGAAAATATTGATACCAAACTAAAAAAGATTAGTCTAATGGGAGAAGAGCGGGACATAACCATCATCCAGGGACAAACGACAGCTCCTGTCATAAGAATAGGGTCGAGTGACGTCACTATCGCAGGATTCACTGTTATTGGGACCCCTACTGAAGTTGTCATACAAGTAGCTTCATTAAGTGATAATGTCTTTATCTTTAACAACGTGATAAAAGACGGTGGATATGGAATTTCATTACTTCCCACAACAAGTAAAGTCACCATTTCTGACAACACGATAATAAATCATGCGTTCATTGGTATTCAGTTACAAACATCAAGCTATGATGTTATCAGCGGCAACAGGATTGAAAATAATGGGGGACAGGGGATAGAACTCTCCCTCAGCAGTAACCATAATTCCATTCTCAATAATTCTATTATCAATAATGCAAAGGAAGCTATCCTTGTTGGTGGTATTACAAGCACAGAAAATACCATTGCAGGAAATAACATTTCTCATAACCAGATCGGCATTCGATTTACAAGTGCCGGTTCAAATACGATACGAAGTAATAACATCCAGGGGAGTACGATGGAAGGAGTGCTTCTCCAATCAAGTAATGAAAATGCCATAGAAAAGAACAACTTTATTCAGAACAAACGACAAGCGGCATTCAAGCTTTCTTCAAGGAACACGTGGGATGCAAACTACTGGAGCAACTGGATTGGATTTAAATTAACACAACCCTTATTCCAGAAATTCCCTAAAGTTATCGGTGGTCTGCTTCGCCTAAATTTCGATTGGCATCCTGCAAAACTCCCATATAACATCTCCACCTTTGCATAGGACCATTCTTTTCTTTTCTTTTTTTTGATTAGCACAAAACATGAGTTAAACCATACTAATGTTTCTCCGATACTATTATAAAAAGATATACGTTTTTGGTGTTTGGAGCTAAAAACAATAGAAATATCGGATGGCTAACTGTATGAAATACAGAGATATTCTTACGACGTTTCTTATCTTTGGGTTCTTTCTTTCGCTTGCGTACACTCTTGGTGTAGCACAATCAGTTTGGTACTGGTGGATTGTTCCTATAGCGTTTGGTGTTGCCTTAGCCTGGGCAATTTACTATTTGTGGTTGACATGAAAAAATTGATGATGGAGATTCTTGTTTCAACCTATGAATTGATATGAGGGTCAATGTCGATGTATACAAGTACTACCTGCATCCTAAAATAGATAGACCATCCCTTTACCGTGAATTTCCAGCTCCCTGTTTCATTTCCTAAGAACCTGTACTGCATAATCCCCTTTTTATTGAACAATATCTCTTCGCCATTCGGTAGATACACCATCATGTTTCCTTTTCGATGACCCGCAACATCAATAGTAACAATAGAACCGTTTTTTACCGTTATCTCCTTGAAGACATCGCATACACTAAATCCACCAAGGATAGATAATTTGACTGCATAGTATTTTCCTGAGAATTGGTTATAATTTGCTGAATAGAGACCGACGTTATTATGTCTCGCCAGTTGATTGACTTCCATTGATTTATCCAGAGATTTAAAGACAACAGAATAACCGCTTTTTTCTGATATGGTTGGAACAGCAATAGTAAGATACCAAATATCTCCTGCTTGTACATCGAAACGTCCAGAATCATTATATGCAGAACCAAACCGTATCTTTCCTTCTGCATCGTTCAGTATTTTAACTAACCAGAACCTACCGACTGATAATCGTATCTTTGGCGTGATGATAGAGTATTTCCTCTCAGGAACGTACCAAAGAACTCGTGGCTCTAACAACGGTTTTTCGCCATCGGTAAGTAAGCAATACCCAGATGTTATGGTTTCATCAACATAATAAACATACATATTCAATGATACATCAACGACATCATCGTGGTGAAATGTAATTTCAAACTGAACCACTTCTTTTTGTAATTGAAGCGCATCCTGGTTAAATTCAACAAGATTGCTATAACTGATAGATTCGTTTTGTGGACCGCTTATTTCATCGGTTTTGAGTAATGCACCATCATTGGTTTCTTGGCTAATCATCAGTAAACCAGCAATGGTCAAGGAAATGATAAGTGAAATCGAAACGATTTTTTTCATTTGCATAGAGAATTAAAGAATAGAAGAGAGGTAGAGAGTTTATGCACCAACCCCAAACATAGCACCGCAAAGCCCTGTCATAAAGTATGGCCCAAGCATTATTAGTGGAGTTGCTAATAGAATCCCTACAAATCCGAAAATGACCTGGAACGCTGTGACAGCAAATGTCCCTCCTAACCCTCCAACAGTAATACTTTCTCCTTGGAATCCGTATGTGATAAACGCATCAGCACCTATTGTTGGAATTATAGCATGCGTTCCTCCTGCGAATCCTGCGCACATTCCAGCGTCAAAAATTCCGCATACTACATTAGCCCATACTGGTGTCGGTAGACCATTCCAAATACCCAATGGTCTTGCACCATCCCCATCTTGCGGTTTCCAAACTGGTTGTCGTCTTGGCTCTCGAATCTTCGCTCTGATGTCCTGGTACATGGTGTTGAACTCATCAACTGTTTTATCCGTTAAGTCGTTATCTATCATTGCTTGGAAAAACGGTTGAACATTTTCAAATGCTTGTGCTACTTCTTCTGACGTTTTTTGTTTGTCGTATATTGTCAGGAAGTCTTTTTTGCATGATGCGCCGATGTCCATGACTGATTTGATTACGCTAAGAGACATCTCTTTCTCAGTGGTTTGTCTCCCAATCGTAATACAAATCGTGATAGTGTCTGTAGTTGTGATTGCTTTTGCTGGTGATACCGCTATTGTCAAAGGGGATAAGGCGAGTGTCAAAAATGCGATAACCACAATTGCGGTAGTCAGTATTGTTTTTATTCTCTTCATCCTTTCTTTCACCTCCCCCGTCTGTCGGGATTTATTAAAAAGATACCGACGACGTATCTTTTTTCCAAAGCCTGCTTATCTATGCCAAGGTCATAGGGGGTATTGTCGCTTCAAATATTATAACTTTATAGTGCAATCATCCAATCTTCTCCATTGGGTTTATTGAAATTATCGCAAGAACACTCACTGCTTTAGCTGTAAGATGAATTGCGATAGATTTTTAGTAGTTTTAAGACATTTTGAAAATGGAGAGACGGACAAAAGTGTCTCTCCAAAAAAGAGAGCTAGCTAATTTTGTGTATTAACATAAGCTTTCAAAAAATTTTCGGAGATGCATGAAAAATGTCGAACATGGGTTTAGTCCGCAGTCGGTCGACGATTGGAAGCAGTAACATCCACTTCTAATTCACACCGAAATATAGGCGAGATGTTTTTGAAAGCAAAAAAGTTCAAGCAGTCTGTGACCAGGCGTATCGGGAGATTGCTGAAAAATTGGGTTTGATTTATCATGCCCATGACTTTGGACCTGACCATGACCATGTGTTTGTCGGAAACACCATGAAATATATGGTTCCCTATCTCGTCCAATGTTTTAAAGGATACAGCTCAAAGAAAATCTGCGCAGAATGTTGGGATGAGATTAAGGATAAACTCTGGGGTGATTCGTTCTGGCACGATGGGTACTTCCATGAATTCATCGGATGGTTCACCAACGATTCCATGAAATATTACATCGAACGACAACAGAAGAAACATTGGACTGATGAGGACTATGACTATGTAAAATACCAACGTCATCAGTACGAAACAAAGAAACCATCAACAACAAAACCTTTGAACTTGACAGATTGGATGTAGATTAACATGATTTTTCGCGCGCCCCATTTCCATCTAAAACGCACATGCTTTTAAGCATGTATAGTTTATGAAAGTAACGGCTAATTAGAATTGGCTAATTAGCGCCCCCCCGTTCAATCATAACCTGCTGAATGGAAACGTTTAAACAACTCATGACATTCAGCATCCTCAATGAAGGGCGAAACATTGAAACAAGCAGAACAACTCCTGCATGAGTACCGACTCTGCGACTCTTGTTTCGGGAGATTATTCAGAAAAGAAATCAAAGATGGTACCAACTCGCAGAAAGGGCAATTCATCAGAAAACAACTGCACCGTACAGAGAAGACAGCAACACATGACTGTTGGCTGTGCGAAGGACTCATTGATGAAATCCCTCATTTCACCAAATTAATCGCTGACGCCGTCAAAGATTACGAGTTTGAAACCTTCCTCGTCGGCTCAAAAATAGACGAAGACATTCAAGAAAAAGAACAACGCCTCTGGAAACATCTGAAACTAGAGGATGCTGAACCCATCAAGATGGAAATCAACAGAGAAATCGGAAAAATCCTCGAACCACAACTCGGGAAAACTGTTGATATCCCAAATCCTGAAATCATGGCGGTAATCGACACCACCTACGACATCGTCTCTCTTCAAATAACCTCGTTATTCATCTATGGAAGATATAAGAAACTCCAGAGAGGAATCCCTCAAACGAAATGGCCATGTCAGATCTGTCGCGGTAAAGGGTGCAAGAAATGTAACTATACCGGAAAACTGTATGAAACCACGGTTGAAGAGCTCGTCGCTCAGAAGGCCTTGGAACTCACCAAAGGAACCGACGAATCATTCCATGGGAGCGGACGAGAAGACATCGACGCCCTTATGCTAGGATCCGGACGACCGTTCGTTCTTGAAATCAAAAACCCAAAAATAAGAAACATCAACCTTATACTGCTAGAAAAAGAGACAAACCAGACCACAAAAAACAAAGTCGAAATCACCTGCCTGCGGTTCTCCGCCAGAGACGAAATCGCACGTATCAAAGCAGCAGAATTCAGAAAAACCTACCGAGTCACCCTTGAAGCAACCCAACCTTTGAATAAAGAAAAACTTATAAAGGTGGCTCAGACATTACAGGGTAAACTCATAAAGCAGTTGACACCAACTCGAGTGGCTCATCGCCGGGCCAACAAGATTAGAGAACGCACAATATACAACTGCACCATTGAATCGGTAGAGGGCATCATAGCCAGATTAACCCTTGAAACCGAATCCGGCACCTATATAAAGGAATTCGTTTCTGGCGATGACAACAAAACCCAACCGAACCTGAGTGAACTCATAGGCATTCCCTGCAAAGTCAAAGAACTCGATGTAATTGATGTCAAGGGGGAATAACAAAATATGGTGAAACGATCAAAAGGAACACGAAGTAAAAGCAGATACATCATGAGAAAAAAACCGCGAACGCGCGGTGTTTCCTCTATAACGAGAGCACTACAACAATTTGAAGTTGGAGCTAGCGTCAGCATTGACATCGACTCTGCGGTGCACAAAGGCATGCCGCATCCACGGTTCCAAGGACGTACCGGAAAAATTGAAGGCATGCAAGGCGACGCCTACCTCGTTGGTATCACGGTTGGTAAGAAACATAAAACACTCATTGTGCTGCCAGAGCATTTGGGGAGAGTAACGTAAATGGAAACTTCAACAGAAAAAATCGGTAAAATTGTTTCCCTAGCAGAAGTAAAAAACATACTTAAGAAAATCAGTAAGGAACGAAAAGAGCTCCTTTATGAGCAGAGAATCGCCTTGGAGCACGCAGAGAAATTTGCAAAACTTACTGCGAAACAAACCAAGGATTTAATCACTGAGTTAATGAAACTTGATCATATCGAAGAAATTCATGCGTACAAAATAGCGGACATACTTCCTAATACTGAGGATGATGTGAAAGCTATTTTTGCCAAAGAGCGTTATACGCCTAATGATAAAGAAATTAAAAACGTCCTGGAGATCGTAAAAAAACATTCTGTTGAATAGTGGTGGGGGTTGGTTAGCGTGGAAGATTATGTCTATGTCTTAGATTATTTGGCAAAAGGACGCGGGGATCTCCCTGCGTTTAAGAGAAACCCGGTGGTCTACGGCATCGGGGAAAGCCAGTACACATTTCTTGAATTGATACCGAAGCGAGATGCGGCATTCACCACTGGTGAACGTATCTATGTCGGCAAAGACCCAACGATGCGAACCAAAATTGAGAAAATCAAAGGGCGCGTCAATTTTGAGGATCTCACCTCGACTGCACATGGGGAACTCCCGTACGTACTATTAGATATTGTTCATAATAATGAAGCACGGTATGTTAAATTCTTCAACGAGGCATCCGCCATCTCAACGAGATACCATGTCCTTGAGCTCCTCCCTGGTTTAGGGAAGAAGATGATGATAGAAATCCTTGATGAACGAAAAAAGAAACCATTCACCACCTTCAAGGAGATGCAAGACCGTATTGACTTCCTGAGATCACCAGATAAACTTATCTCCAAACGTATCGAGTTAGAGTTAACTGATCCGAATCAGAAATATCGTATTTTCACCCGCCTGCCGTTGACACGGGACCAACAATACTGAGAGAATGGTAAAACAACGTTTTGGGCAGCACTTTCTTATTGATCTGTCAGTTGCCCGCCGAGAGGTTGAATACGCGAAGATTACAAAAGATGACATTGTTCTCGAGATTGGTCCTGGAAAAGGAGTCATTACTCGTTTATTAGCACAGAAAGCAAAACAAGTAATCGCTATAGAAATCGACCAACGACTTGTGGACAAATTGAAGACAGCACTTCCGGAGAACGTGACCTTGATTTCTGGAGATGCTCTTTCTGTTGATTTCCAGACACTTCCGCGGTTTACGAAGATCGTCTCAAACCTCCCTTTTGAGATATCGTCACCGATCACCTTTAAATTCCTGGAATCTTCCTTTTCAACGGCCATTCTGATTTATCAGAAAGATTTCGCTGAGCGCCTCGTAGCACTCCCTGGAAAAAAGGAATATTCACGTCTCACCGTCGGTGTCTCCTATAAGGCACATTGTCGGATTTTGGAAGACGTCTCCCGAAGCTGCTTTTCTCCAGCACCTAAAGTCGATTCCTCCATTGTCGAACTTACCCCTTGCGAGAAACCCATGTTCAATGTTGAAAATGAGCGGTTTTTTTTTGAGCTCACGAAACAGTTGTTTAACCATCGGAGAAAAAAGATCAGATATACGATTAAGGCATTGTATGGAGACCTCGAGCAACTCCCGTATCTTGATCAGCGAGTCGAGGAACTCACCCCTGCGCAGATCGGGGAACTGAGCAATGTTTTGTGGCACCTAAAATAAGGCTTGTTTTCCATTTTTTCATCTATAGAAACGACGAAAGAATATTATCTTGGATCCAACTAAAAACTCCAATGATATCCAGCCCTATCAACAACACAAAAAACAACACAAAAAACAACAACAGCCGCAACGTAAACCGTAAAAACTGCCAGATAAGAATCAACACGATCAACAAAATCAGAAAAACCGCCCACAACGGAACTGAAATCGAAAGGAACTCCATTGCCACCATCATTGAGAATCACTTTAATTCATTTAAACATTTGGAAACCTTCTTTACACCCCAGCAGAAACAATTAAAAATTCCCACGCCATGAGAACAACTGACCACAATGATGAAAAACTATCTCACACTGAGTGCTGCAACATGCTGAGAAATGGGCGAGCTGAGTGGTCATCATATAAACTTCCCCCAAACATACAAAAACTCTGATTCCATGTCAATTCTGTGTACATCCAGCACGACTTTATCAAACCAAATTCCGTAGAACGACGAGAGTATCAGTACAATATCGCAAACTCTGCAGCGAACGCAAGTACCCTGGTCGTGATTCCCACCGGCATGGGAAAAACCATCATCGCACTGCTCGTTATCGCAAAAGAACTCGCAAAAAATGACAACAATATCCTATTTCTCTCCCCGACAAAACCGCTCGTGAACCAACACGCACAGTCTCTTACCGACCTTCTTACCCTTGACGATGCCGTCGCGGTCTTCACCGGTGAAGTCCCCCCGGAAAAAAGAATAGAACTCTGGAACAGCAAACGAATCATTGTCTCCACCCCGCAAGTTATCGAAAACGACCTGATTGCAAGACGTTACGATCTAGCCAAAACATCTCGTATTATTTTTGACGAGGCACACCGCGCGGCAGGAAACTACTCATACGTCTTCATTGCAGACATGTTCAAGAAACAACAAAGCGAACGACACAGCCTTGGCATGACAGCATCTCCAGGAAATAACCTTTCAGAAATCCTAGAAGTCTGCAAAAACCTAGAAATCACCAACATTGAGATACGAACAAAAATAGACCAGGACGTCAGACCCTACGTACATGACCTCGACATCAAATGGAGAGAGATATTACTCCCCCCCGAATTCAACTACACTCTCCAACTCCTTAGAAAAGCACTCGCTGAACGGCTTAGCATCCTAAAAAGCATCGGCGTCCTTGATTCAGCTTCATTGGCACTTATCAACAGAAAAAAACTCTTAGAAGTCCAACAAAAAATACAATTAGAACTGCGTTCCAACCCGCAACCATCACAAACCCTGTTCAAAGCAGCCTCTGCGCAAAACGCGGCCATGAAACTTGCACACGCCATTGAACTTCTTCAAACTCAAGGAGTCAACGCCCTTAGCCACTACGTTTCCCGCATGGCAACTGAGGCAAGTTCAAAAGGAGGAAGCAAAGCCTCCCGAGACATCATGAAAGACCCTAACGTCCTCGAAGCAATCGCCTATGTCAAAGCTCTCAAAATTGAACATCCAAAAATCCAAGAAATCGTCACTATCGTCACAGAACAACTCACCCTCAAGAAAGAATCAAAAATCATCGTCTTCACCCACTATCGAGACACCTCCCTTTATGTCCTCAAACAACTTGAAAAAATTCCGATTGCAAGACCAGTTCGATTCATTGGACAAGCTGGAAGAGAAAACGATAAAGGACTCACACAAAAAGAACAAATCGATATCATCAGAAGATTCAAAAAAGATGAATACAACGTCCTCATCGCAACCTCTGTAGCTGAAGAGGGACTTGATATCCCCTCAACAGACCTTGTGGTCTTCTACGAACCTGTTCCCTCAGAGATACGTACCATCCAACGGAAAGGCAGAACCGCACGGCAAATGGCAGGGAAAGTCATTATTCTTATCGCCAAAGGAACACCAGACGAAGCATACTACTGGTCCAGTCGACAAAAAGAACGTAGGATGCACAGTGAACTCGAAATACTCAGAACTGCACTCCGTAAAAAACTCCATGACCCTGCTGCTGTCTACCACACTGCGCTTCACCAAGAAAACCAAAAAAAACTCGACGAATACTCAAAAAAAACCGACGTCAAAATCATCGTTGACCACCGAGAATCTCGCTCCCCCGTCATGCGATTCCTCTCACAAAAAGACATCATCGTTGAACCTCAACAACTCGACGTTGGAGACTACATCATCTCCTCCCGCATCGGCGTCGAACGAAAAACCGTAGATGATTTCCTCAATTCACTTATCGATGGAAAACTATTTGTCCAAATGAAAAACCTTCGAACCGCATACTCCAGACCACTGTTACTTGTTGAAGGAGATGGCCTTCTTACCAAGAGAAACATTAGCCATAACGCGATCTTCGGCAGCCTTGTCTCAATCATCGTAGACTTCGGCATCCCTATCATCACCACCCATACCCCGCAAGAAACCGCAGACTTCCTTGCCGTCATGGCTCAACGGGAACAAAGAGAAGGAGATAAGGCAATCGCCATACGTGGAGAAAAAACAGCAAAAACTATTTCTGAACATCAACAATTCCTCGTCGAAGGTCTCCCAAACATTTCAGCAGTTCTTGCACAACGTCTCCTGCAGCACTTCGGCAGCATCAGATCTCTTGCCAACGCATCTGAAGACGACCTCTGCCAGATCCAGGGGATAGGGAAGAACATCGCTGCAGATATCCTCAAAATACTCAACGCAGAGTATCTCAAAGACTAGCCCAAATATTTTTATCTCACTTTGTGATTACCGTCAAGTCTAGGGGTGACTATTTATGCCCGATGATAATAAAAAAATCGATCAGATTTGTGATGGTTTAAATATGATTAGTGAGGATAACTCTATCCCAAGAAACATCAGACGAGGGGCCGAAGAAGTCAAACAAATCCTGAGAAAACCAGACGACCCTATTGACCTCCGTGTTGCCTCTGCAACCTCAATTCTTGACGAACTCGCAAACGATCCAAATATTCCACTACATGGACGAACTCTCATCTGGAATATCCTGAGTCGTTTGGAGGAACTCGCATAATATATTTTTTATCAACAAGGACAACCATTCGTTCATTGAAACGAAAATGGAGGAAGATAAAATGATACGAATCGGACAAGCTGGCATCCCTTTATCCTGCAAAGGACGTACTAACAAGGATGGACTTGTGTATACCCATAAAAGTCTTGATTTAAACGCCATTGAAATACAATTCGTCCGCGGATTATATGTTCTGTCAGAAGAAGAAGCATTATTCATCAAAGATTACGCACAGCAAAACGACATCGAAATCCATGTCCATGCACCGTATTACTTGAATCTAGCTGGGGACCGCGACGAAATCACCATGAGTTATGAAAAAATCATGAAATCAGCGAAAATGGCTAATAACATCGGATCAAAAACACTGATTATCCACCCAGGGTTTTATGCAGAGCATAGCCAGAAAAAAACCATGAAACTTATTACCAAAAACTCAAAAAAACTTGTCAGCATGTTCAAAAAACAAAAACTTAAAACCAAACTTGCGATGGAAACCATGGGGAAACAAAAAGTCTTCGGCAGCATTGATGAAATTGTCGAAGTCTGTCAACACGTCAAAGAAGTCGTCCCCGTCCTCGATCTTGGTCACATTCATGCCCGTGGAAACGGGTGTATTAAACAACGAGAAGATTTCGAAGCAATCTTTGACAAACTCAAACCCTTACGGTTACGACACTACCTAATCCATATCACCGGCGTCCTCTATGAAAACGGGAACGAGTTATACCACGTCCCGATTAAAAAAGGAGATATGCCGTTGGCGCCTCTCATCGAGGTTATTCTTGACCGAAATCTCAACGTCACCCTCATCTCAGAATCACCGTTGCTAGAACATGACGCAGTCTACATCCGCCTTCAAGTGGAAAAAGCGATCATGAAAAGAACCGGCAAAGAAACGGCCTATTACAAAGATCTCTCTGAGGTCATAAAAAAATGAACAACCCAGATACTTTTCGCAGGTCACTTGATTACATCCAACGAAAGACCATAGATATCCTTGATAAGGTAACCAAAGAGGATATTAAAAAAATCATTCAATCATTTTTCAAAGCAAACCGTGTTTTTGTATATGGAGCAGGACGTTCCGGTCTTGTCGCCAAAGCATTTGCCATCAGACTTGTACACCTCGGATTCCAGACCTTTGTCATCGGAGAAACCATCGGCGCACCAGTGAAAAAAGGCGATCTCGTATTTATCGTATCTGGTTCAGGAGAAACCATCCCTGCGGTCATGACCGCGGAGATAGCTAAAAAACTAGGGGCTAAACTTGTGGTCGTCACTGGGGAGAGAAATTCGCGAATCATAAAATTTGCTGATATCGCAATCGTCCTTGCAGCTGACTGCACTGAGAAAGAACGGAAACAATTCGCTCCTCTTGGAACCTTATTTGAGGCAAGCGCATGGATTCTCCTCGACGGTATCATTGCTGAGCTCATGAAAAACAAAAAAGAAAACGAAGAATCGATGCGGTCCCGTCACGCAACACTAGAATTACCGTAAGAACCTTTTTTTTCAGGAGAATATTATAAAATTTCTTTTTTTTATTACCCATATGTTTTTAAAGCATGTTTTATCTACGGCTTTTGAAACAAGGTGAACGGCAATGACCACCCTTTCTAAACATACCCGTCAACCCATCGTCAGTGTACTGGGTCATGTCGACCATGGAAAAACATCGCTGTTGGATTTCATCAGAGGCTCAACCGTTGCCGCTCGAGAAGCAGGAGCAATCACTCAACATATCGGTGCAACCGAAGTTCCTATTGATGCGATTTACTCGATGTGTGGTCATCTTCTTGGGGGTAAGAAGTTCTCTGTACCTGGTCTCTTGTTTATCGATACACCAGGACATCATGCGTTTACCACCTTACGAACCCGTGGTGGTTCCCTGGCAGATCTTGCGATTCTTGTCGTCGATATTAAGGAAGGGTTTCGGCCGCAAACCTATGAATCCATCACCATTCTCCGTCAATACAAAACACCATTTATAGTCGCAGCAAACAAAATCGACGCGATCAATGGTTGGCAACGCAGTGATGATATCGCAATGAACCGGATTCAAAACCAGCGTCCCATGACCAAAACTCTCTTCGAAACTAAGTTATTTGAATTGATTGGAACCATCTATGATAAAGGCTTTGAATCAGACTTGTACTTTAACATTAAAGATTTCCGTAAAAGTATCCCTATCATGCCTGTATCTGCAAAAACTGGTGAAGGTGTACCGGAGTTGCTTATGGTTCTCGTTGGATTAGCACAACGATTCCTCGAAGAAAAACTGACAAGTGAAACCGGTGCGGGCAAAGGAACTGTTCTTGAAGTTAAAGAAGACGTTGGATTAGGAACAACCGTAGACGCTATCATTTACAGTGGTATTCTTAAAAAAGAAGACACCATTATCTTTGGAACACGAAACGAACCACTGGTTACAAAAATAAAAGCGTTACTCAAACCAAAACCAATGGATGAAATCCGTGATCCACGGGAACAATTCGAAAGCGTCAAAGAGGTTCATGCTGCCTGCGGTATTAAAATTTCTGCTCCGAATCTTGACCTCGTCGTCCCTGGTGCACCACTGCGTGTCGTACATGGTGATAAGGCAGAGCTGATCCAGGAAATCAAAAGTCAATCTCAAGTTAATATCGAACTTGATAAAGATGGTCTGTTTATTAAAGCAGATACGATCGGCTCTCTCGAGGCCCTGGTTAAAGAATCTCAAGAGCACGGCATCAATATCAGGAAAGTGGAAATCGGGAATATTTCCCGGCGGGATATCATGGAAACATCTGCGTTAAATAATCCCTTGGAACGAATCATTTTTGCGTTTAATGTAAAGATACTACCTGAAGCAAAAGAAGAACTTTTAAACACGGAGGTCACCGTTTTTAACGAAGATGTTATCTATACAATTATCGAAAACTATGATGTATGGTTGGTAAGGAAGAAAGAGGAACTGGAGAAGAAACGTAGGGAGGATTACACGCACCCAGGGATGGTTAAGTTCCTACCAGAGTACGTGTTCCGGATCAGCCATCCTGCAGTTATCGGAGTGCGGGTTCTTGGTGGACGAATAAAAGTGGATATGAGACTTATTGATCAAGACGGAAAAACCGTTGGACACATCAAGGGTATGCAGTTAGAAAATAAAGCAATATCTGAGGCGCTTCAGGGGGCAGAGGTAGCTATCTCCATTGAAGGTGTTACGGTGGGCAGACAGATAAAAGGAGGAGATATTCTGTTTACCGATCTTCCTGAGAGTGATGCGAAAAAACTGAAACTTATGGACGTCCTCAACGAAGATGAGAAAGACGTGCTCAATAAGATCATTGATATTAAACGTAAGACAAATAAGTTCTGGGGGATGTAAGGTCTTCTCCAATAGATATCTTAATGAAACGACATCTTATAATCTGAATGTTCAATAAAAAAAATAAAAATTAGTATCATCGATCAGTTTATTTTTAACTGAACCACTGTACAATATTTTGATCCCACATGACAAGAATCAATCCGACCAGACTTGCCAGAGTCAGTGGAATCCAGTAGGTGTACACGATTTGATCGATTTTCAGTCGCGCGATCGAAACGCGGATCAAGGTCACAGAGAACAAGATCACAAGAAAAACTTTTAAAAGATAGAACAAAACATCAATGATGATACCTGTATAGCTGCCCAGACCGATAAAAGGTGAGAGATTATACGGGAAGAATAATGCGACAATTATTGATGCCATCACCACTGTTTTTACCCCGTCGGTGAGATAGTACATAGCAAGGTTTCTCCCTGAATATTCCACAAGCAGTCCTCCAGCGAGTTCTGTTTCTGCTTCTGGTGAATCAAATGGTATCTTGGAAAGCTCCGCTGGTGTTACCAGAAGAAGAACAAAAAGCAATATCGCAAATCCAATAAATCCAAGTGGCCCAGCAACCTGATTCCAGACAGGTGCTGCAGCAATCGTGGAAAACGAAAAGACATTGGTGATTCCTTTTTGGAGTAAATTCCATGCGACAGTGATAATAAGAACAGCCAGGGGGAATTCATACGCTATCATCGTTGCCATTTCTCGTTGAGCACCGATAATTGCGTACGGCGAACCTGAGGAAAAACCACCGATGACCAGGGCAAGAGAGGGTATAATCAAGAGGTACAGGATCACAATCAAATCTCCACCTGATGCAAAAAGTGGCGGGAATCCACCAAGAGGAAGATATAGAAGAATTGAGATGGTGGCGATCAGTCCAATGAGTGGACTGAGATTGAATATCCATGGGATCGCATGATCCGGGATGATGTTTTCTTTTGTAAATAATTTCGCAACATCTCTGAATGGTTGTCTAAATGGTGGACCGATACGACCTTGCATGTGGGCAGAGAGCTTACGATCAATACCTATGTAGAAAAGACCGAAGATAATGCCAAACGTAGCCAGACCAAGTGTCCCAAGGATGATTCGCACCAAAAGCTCAGAGAGTCCGAGGACGTCCATTTACATCACCCCTATGATAAGAAAGAGGAATGCCAGGATAATGACAAACCAAAGAACGTAATCACTTGCGTTTCCCGTATGCATCTTTCGTAATTCAGTATACACGGTTTTCATACTAGTGGTAAACCCCCAGTATAAGTTACTCGCCTTGACATGCATCTCCTCCGCTGAAGATTCCTCATTCCCAGAGAGAAATGCCTTCGTCTGATCCGTATCTTTTTTATAGGCGCTCTTCCCAAACCCTCTAATCCCATAAAAAAGGAGAAACGCAATAAAGAAAATGAAAATCCAGAGGATAGGATTCCAAAAACCACTACCACTCTCAAGAGAAAACATCGTTAAACCCCTCCAACAACCGTACCAATATATTGCGCATGGTTCAACAACGCATCTGCTGCTGGTTTCACAAGAGCATCAATGACAAGATTGGGAAACAACCCGATAAAAATCATCAGTGCAGCAACAACACCCATCGCAAGCAACATACTTCTTGGTGCTTCTGTGACGTTTTTAAACGCAGGCAGTTCCGGCCCCATGAACACCGCGTAGAACACCTTCACAAAAACAGCAAGCATCAAGATGCTGCATAAGATCGCGACGATTGAAAGGATTGGATTCAGTTGATAGACAGACTCATAGATGAGAAATTTTGATGCAAATCCATTCAAGGGCGGCATGCCTACAACCGCGAGAAGCCCGATGACGAAAAAGACCGTGGTGTATTTCATATTCCTGGCCAGACCACTGATGTCATCCAATGATCGTTTTTTTGTGATATAATAGACCGCACCAGCAACCAAGAACAAAAGTCCGATATCTAACGCGTCGTTTAACAGATGCAGGATACCACCTTGTAACGCTGTTGTCGCGTACGGGGTGCCTAATGCAGCAATTCCTGCTCCGATTGCAAGAAACATGTACCCGACTTCTGCGACCGCGCTAAATCCAATGAGTCGCATAAAATCAGACTGTACCAATGCCATCGCAACGCCGACAATGATCGAGATAATTGCGAGTGTGATAAGAATCCACCCAACCAGGACATTCAGAGGAATGGAAAATCTCATCGTTGTTGATAAAACGTTTCCATACAGCGTGAAAATAACGCGAAGCACGCCATAGAAACTTGCAAGTGTCGCACCCATGATGATAAGTGTGACTGAGGGAGGCGCCCGTCCATACGAATCAGGGAGCCACATATGCATGGGCACAAGCCCTGCTTTCATCCCAAGAACTACAAGTAACAATACTAAAATGATTTTATCCAAAAACGTGTACTTGAGCACGTTTGCAAGCGTCGCGATATTCAACGCGTTATATTGTGCATAAAGCAGTCCGATGGCAAAAAGAACAAAAAGTGCGCCGATCGCACTCACGACAATATACTTAAACGCAGCTTCCAACGCTTCGCCTTCTGAAATCCAAAAAGCAATAAGTGCACATGAGGCGATACATGAGATTTCTAAAAATACGAAGAAGTTGAAGATATCACCAGTCAGCTCCATCCCAAGAGTACTCGTAATCAACAATAAAACGAGCGTGTAGTACTTATCTAACCCGTCATGATCTTTCATAAACGACCATGAGTAGATCAATGTGATGAACGCAAGTACCATGGTGATAAGAGCCATGAAAATGCTCATACTATCGACTTCAAAAAGGATACGAACCATGGGGACCGCGAGATCTTTTGCACCGAAAATGTAAAGACGAGGACCGTTGGCAAGCACATCAGATGCGAGTATCCCAACAAAAAACCCGGTAAGACACAACACGAGCAAACCAAAAATATTTCGTACTGTGCTGTTTATACGACTGACCAGCGGCATGAGAAATGCGCCAAGCAACGGAATCGCAATAATCAATGCAGGAGACTGCTCGATAAGAACGTCGATGATGTTCATTCTTTCAACCTCCGAATCTTTCGAACATCCAGCGTGCCATATTTCCTATAAATATGCATAACCAGCGATAGCATCAACGCAAGAACAGCGACACCTATCACAATACTAGTGAGTGTTAATGCCTGAGGGACAGGAAGTACCATTCCCGCTGGATATGTTGTTCCTGGAGGTAAACTTGTAAAGATCGGCGCGACACCGCCTTCACGATACCCTAACGTGATTAAAAAAAGATTCACTCCACTCTCAATAATTGAAATGCCGATGACAATTTTAATCAGATTCCTACGGAATAATACAGCGTACAACCCAATGAATATCATAGTTACGACTGCGATAAAAGGTATATATTCAATCATGTGTCCCACTCCTTAACACTACTAGCGTACGCCATGACTAACACAATGACGAATAACCCAGCTATGACCTTGACCCCCACAGCAAAATTCATTAGCGGCAGGACTCCACCGGTGTTGAAATCAGCGCCGGTTGACCCAGTTGCTGGTGTCGTACCAAAGAGGAGGTTGGAGCCGGCAAGGAAGTTACCGAAAAACACAGAGCTAAACACAAGACCCAATAACGCAACAGTGATGAAACCGACCCCACCGATGCTTTCAAACGAGGATAATCGTTTTTCTTTTATCTGTTTAAAAACCCACTTTGACCCATATGCAACAACAATCATGGCACATCCGGATGCAACAATCGCACCACCTTGAAAACCTCCACCGGGTGTGAGATGACCATGGGCAATCACATACAACCCGAAAATCATAGTGAGAGGAAACAGGATGTTGACCGAGGTTTTCACAATCTTTGACATACCGCTCATTGTTTTACCCTCCGAAAGATCATCAGCACTCCTGCAACAGCTGAAAATAAAATCGTTGCCTCCCCAAGGGTATCAAAGCCACGGTAATCAAAAACAACGGAGGTAACTCCGTTGTTTGTTCCTGTCTCATTTTGGGTGTTTGCAATGATATGATCATCCATGTTTACCTGACCTGGTTTACCAAAAGGGTGAATCAGGAAGATACTGAAGAAAAAGAAGACAGCAACAATTGCAAAAACAAGAACAGCCACGATAGTTCTCTTCTCCATTATTATTCATCCTCCGTGCGTTTTGTTCCCTTGATAGCAATAATAACGATCGCGGTGGAAAGACAAGCACCTACTCCAGCTTCTGCGATGGCGACGTCGGGTGCTTGCAAGATAAAGAATTCTAACGACAATAACAGGCTCATTGCTGCCATAGCAACCGCGGCAGCAAGAAGATCACGAAGCAGCACAGCAACAAGGGATGCGACGACCGTAAGAATCAAGACAAGAATGTTTGCGATAAGAAACTCCATCCCCATTTAGTCTCCTCCTGTTTTTTCTTCATTTTTTTCCACTGGTTTTGTTTGGAGTTCATCGATGACTGCACCTACTGGTTGAATACCACTACGATGCGCAGCGCGGGCGATCGCATGGGCGCCAACTGGGTTTGTCAACAGAATAGCGATCAACGCAATCGTAGAATGAATCGCAAGTACTGATCCATTGGTATCTTTTTCCCACCATAGTTTCAAACCAATGAGGATGACAGACCCGATAAGGAAAAGAGAGCCAAATGTTGTGCATTTCGTTCCTGCGTGCAATCTGGTATATACATCAGGGAAACGGAGGAGTCCAATACCTGCGAGAAGATTAAAAAAGATTCCGATTCCGATGAATAGGTAGATGATGATGTCAAATATCATTTTAGAACTCGCCTCCTTCAAGATATCTGGCAATGAATAAGGTTGAGATGAAAGAGAGGAGCGCATAGACAATGGCGACATCAATGTAAATGACTTCTCTGTATGCGACACCAAAGGCGATCATGCCGACAACCACCATTGTATTGATTGTGTCAACGCCGACAACACGGTCAGGTGCGGTTGGTCCGTGTATCACCCGAATTAAGGCAAGGATGCTACAGAGCGTCAATGCAATGACGACAATCAAATATGTTGTCAAAAGGTCAATCATTCTGCAATCCTCCGTATCCATTGTGGGAAATTCCCGCAGATGTATTTACAATCAACAGGTTTTTTTTCTAAGGCTTTTATGTCGATGTTAATCCAGTGAATATAAAGGTCGTTGGTCTCTTCGTCGATATCAACACTTAACGTCCCAGGGGTGAGTGTAATTGAATTGGCAAGCAGGGTAATACCTAGATCGGTATGGATGCCGGGGGAAATTTTCACAATACCTGGGTTTATTTTTCCTGTGATGACCCGGTAAGCAACGTCAAGGTTTGCTTTGGCAAGAGCGACGAAAAATGGTCCTATGAGATACGCAAGAAAGAGGAACCATCGAACAGGGTTCAGCATTCTGAAATTATCTTTGATAAACAGGGTCCGTGTAGCATATCCGACAATCAATGATAATAAGAGACCGAACAGCATCTCGATATAGCTCCAGAGTCCTAGCACGTCAGTTCCACTACCCGTTGTCAATAAAAGATAGATGATGAAACAGACGATGGTTGTGATAACATATCTTTTCATGGTTGCCTCCCTACGTTTATTTAATTATTGGTTGTTAAGCGAATGGTAAACGTAGTGTTTTTTTAAACTTGTTGTTTTTTTTAAAGGATGTGATTATCAAGATGAGAATAATTTTCTGAAATATGTCCTTTTTATTGAAAATTAGAATATGTAAACAAGGTAATGATTACCAAAAAAAATTTTGAAATTGTGCAATAGTTATTCAACAATCAAATCCTTCGAATACTTGTCTGTATCCGCAAGTAAAAATTCATTGCTCATACTCAGGCAATTCACTGGGCAGACGTCATTACATTGCGAGCAAAACGTGCATCGTGCAAGATAAATTTTTATCTTCTTTTCTTCAGCTTTAAATTCGATAGCTTCAGAGGGGCAGACCTTCAGGCAGAGCTGGCAGCCAATGCATTTGTCTTTTTCATACTGGATTTTACCTCGGAACCCTTGCGGTGTTTCCACTGGAGAACATATGGTTTTTTTCCCATCGTGAACATCAGCAAAAAACCTGGTTGTTGACGACGGTGTATATTTCACAGGAAATTTGTTCGTATGCGGTTTTTTAAATAACTGCCTAAGCAACTGGAAAATCATCGGGAATCTCATGGCTGAAGCCTCCGTGTTTTTTGTATACTCATCCGATGTAACTCTTCCTTGTCCAAGAATGAGGTGTCCTGGTTTTTTACAATCGTTACTCGGTTGGTGCATGACATACACGGGTCGGTGGACGCCGCAACAATCGGAATATCCGCTATCTGCTGATTGGTAAGCATAGGGATCCAAGGCAGGATGTTGTTGTATGTTGGCGCACGTACCTTCCATGCATAGGGGGCATCCTGAGCACTCAGTTTCACGTAATGGAAGACTTCTCCGCGGGGTGCTTCCATCCGCCCGATTCCTTCACCAGACACATTCTTCAACTTCGCCAGAAGTTTTAACGGCTTTGGCTCAGAAACAATAGGACCAGCAGGCATTTGATTAAGGCATTGCTCAATCAATCCTATCGATTGTTGTATTTCTAGCAAACGAACAACGATCCTATCATACACGTCACCATGTACTTCACCCGTATAAATATCAGGGGTGATATAATCAAAATCAAGATCACTATACGCGAAATATCCTTGGTCAAGGCGAACATCCTTTTTCACCCCGGATGCACGAGCGGTAGGTCCAACAGCACAGAGCTTTACCGCATCTTCTTTGGATAATACGCCGCAGTCTTTGCAACGCAACTGAAATGTTTTATCATCTAAGAACACATGTTGAAGTTTTTTAAAAATTTCTTTGTAATACTGTAAAGTCTCCTGAATCTTCGGATGCATATCAGGTGTGATATCCCGTCTGACGCCGCCAATCATGGTAATACCTTTGGTGATCCGATTCCCTGTGAGATATTCAGTGAGATCTAATGCTTTTTCTCGCATCTGCCATGTCAAGAATAAAACAGAGTCAAAACCGATTTCATGAGCTGCGACACCAGCCCAGAGGATATGAGAACAGATACGTTCGAGTTCCCCATGGATCACCCGAAGGTAATCTGCACGCTCTGGGACCTCGATTCCGGCAACACGTTCCACTGCAAGGCTAAACGCCATCGGGTGGCAGTACGAACAGATCCCGCAGATGCGCTCCGCGAGATACAAAATTTGAATAGGATTTCTCTGGGTCCCGGTCCATTCTACGCCGCGGTGAACATGACCAAGTCGAACATTAACATTCACAATGCGTTCCCCGTCAACTTCAAACTCAAACATCACTGGTTCTTTTAACGCGGGGTGAATGGGACCGATGGGAAGTTGGTAGGTTGTTTTCTCAGCGGTCTTCATGATTTCACCTTATGAAGGTTGCGGATGAGTTTTTTTGGTCCGGTTTCATCACGTCGCCAGGCGTACACTCCTTTGGGAAAATCATCTGCGATGAACACTCGTGAGTTTTTCGGGATGTTTTTTACAGTAATTCCAAGCATTTCTTGCTTTTCTTGCTCAGAGATCAAGGAACCAGGGATGAGATCAGTAATGGTTTCAATTGTTGGGTCTGATTTTGGGAGAGCAACCGTGAGATTCACGGATATTTCCTGATGTCTTACTCCGTGGTAGAGTGAGAAGGAATAGACCAGTTCAATGGTATCATCAAGGTCGTAGCCAGAGGCGACAGCAAAATGCAGCGCCGGATCAAGACTTTGAAGGTGCCTTACTGCTTCTTTGAATATGGTTTTATCGAGTCGTATCCACAGATGATAAAATTCTGTTTTCTTTTTTCCCATGGTTCGTTTTTCTATTCGAGCATCCTGGATATTGGTAGTGAACATATCTTTTATTGATTGGATGAGTTCCTCAGGAGTTAACCGCTCTTTTTTTGTCATGTTTTTGCCTCTAATGTTTCGAGTTTCATCCATGCTTTTGCAACTCCATAGATGATGTTTTCCGGTCGTGGAGGACATCCAATGATATAAACATCAACAGGGATGATTTGATCAACAGGACCAACCAGATTATACGATTCATAGAAAACATCACCAGTGTTTCCACAATTCCCTACGCAAATTACGGCTTTTGGATCAGGCATCTGCTCATATACACGTTTTATTTTATCAGCAAGCTGTCGTGTCACTGCTCCAGTAATTAATAACACATCAGCATGTCTTGGTGAACCAACAAGTTTTATTCCAAATCGCTCGACATCGTAACGAGGACAGAGAGCTGCAATTATTTCGATGTCACATCCATTACATGAGCCAGAATTACAATGATACACCCACAGTGCTTTCTTAAATGACTTGGGGAGATTTTTTCCCATACAGCAACCCTCAATTTTTTTACAGGCGATGTAATCTCTAGGACTATTAGAAATTTCCGGTATTATGTTTTTTCACAAAAAAAGATTTATCGTGCAATCATTGACCGCAACCAATCTGCCACGTTCTCAGCATGATCAGCAATATCGTCGACCCAATCTGCAATTTTTAACAAATGATACACATCCATAGGTTCGAGTTTTTTTTCAAGCTTATAAATACCTTTTGTCATATCATACTTCTTTTGGTCTGCTGCCCATTCCAATTCATGGACCTTATGAATGTAACTCTTTGTTTGCTCTCGTTCCCGTTTTACGAAACCCGATTCAACCAAATCTCTAATATTTTGTACTGCATCTTCCATAGCTTTTACGGTATCTATAACTAACCAGGTATGTTCAATAAAAAGAACCTGTAGCTCTTTGGGGATTTTTGTATGACGCATATCAAGCATTTGCACGAGATTTTCTGCATGATCAAGAATGGAATCCTGCTCCCGCAACGCCCATAAAAACTTTCCTTTATCAACGGGCATTAAGATGGAAGTAGGGAGATGGTTTCGAATATTCCCCTTGATTTGGTCAGCCTCATGTTCAAGTCTTGAAACATTCTCAGATATTTCTGAAAATCCTTTGTAATCGCCTTTATAATATCGAATTAAACTATCTCCAAGGATATCGATACATTCTTTGACTTTTCCCATGTGGTCTAATAATTGATTAAAAGGGGATTTTCGTCTTAAGGTTTCTGTGATTGGTGCTCTGAAGTGTTTCATTTCTTCTTTCATGTTTTCACCTTGTTTTAATACAATATGGCTTTAAGTCCTATAAAAATTATCGCTGAGAGCGCTATCGCTGAAGGGACAGTCAGAAGCCACGAGTAAATGATCTTCTTTATAACTTTTAAATCTACTGCATCTAACCCTCTCGCTAGACCAACACCAATAACAGCCCCTATAACAGTATGAGACGTAGATATTGGTAACCCAAGCTTTGATGCTACCAGCACTGTGGTTGCAGCCGCAAAATCAACAGAGAAGCCCCGTGTATTAGTAAGACTAGTTATTCTATATCCAACTGTTCTCATGACCTTATGACCCCATGTTATTGCTCCAACGCCTATTCCAATGCCGCCTAAAGCAAGCAAGTAGGTAGGAATCTCAGCCGTTGTATTCACCACTCCTTCAGTTGCGAGAGAAAAGATAGCGGCTACGGGCCCTATTGCGTTTGCTACATCGTTTGCACCATGAGAGAATGCAACGTAGCAGGAGGTTATTATTTGCAGTTTTCTAAATATCTGTTCTACTGTTCCGTAGTCCTCTGATGGCGTACGCGCCATTATATGTCTTAGTAAAAAAGTAGACACACCTGCGAGGCAAACCCCTGTAACAATGGAGATGGTTAAAATAAGTGGTAAATCGATGATCCCTAACCTTTCACCAAGATTAGTTTTCATGAAAAGAGAAGAAACGATCATAAACGTGGTCACTCCAATTATCCCGGGGCCAACTATCTTCGCAGCCTCTACAGGATTTTCTTTGGAGAAAATCAACTTGACAATGACCTTAAACACAATGAAGGCAATGATACACCCTACAACTGGTGATAATACCCAGCTCGCTGTAATCTCCGCTAGTTTCCCCCAATTGATACAGGTGTTTCCGCCCGCAATAAGTCCAAAACCAACTATGGCACCGATGATTGCATGCGTCGTGGAAATCGGCATTTCTTTCCATGTTGCTAGCGTTACAAAGATCGATGCTGCTAAAAGAGAAGAAACGAACCCTAACAATAAAATAAAGGGATCACCGATTTTATAGGGATCAATAATACCTCCTTTTATTGTTTCTGTAACCTGGGATCCGACAAATACCGCACCTACAAAGGTTAATACCGCTGCAATAAGAACCGCTTGTCGAAAGGTTATCGCTTTGGCACCAACTGCGGTAGCCATCGAGTTGGACACATCATTAGCTCCTATGTTCCATGCCATGTAAAAACCGATAGCACTCGCACCACCCGCGATGAGCAATAACGTTATATCCAACCGATGCCTCCACCATAAAATATATATTCAAACGTAAGATAACAGTTAACTGTAAATAAGCATTATGAAAAATTCTGCTTCTTTTATCTAAACTCTCCAGATTTCTACGATACCTAGATAGATTGCTACAATTAAGAGAATTGAAAGAAAAGATCCTATTGAAACAATGAACAGTGTTTCTTTTTGTCGAAGACCCAACCATGTTCCAATAATTGTTGTTGACATTGCACCTGTTCCTTGAAAAGGAACAAGCATAAAAATAAACAAAGCAATTGGAAGCAACTTACCATATTTTTTAGCTTCAATCTCTTTTGTTTTTTTATGCAACTTCTCGTACCATAGTTTAAGAGAAATCTTTTTTTTATAGAAATGAGGTTTTTGTCTTTTTATTCCTAAAAAGGGAAATGGAGGGATATGTGCAATAAGGAATTCCAGGAGCCACCAGTTAGTAAGAAATCCAATACAGACAAGAAAATCAAAGAAAAAAAGAGTAATGCACCAGGGAAGTATGGGCAAACCTTGGCTTAATCCCAAAGGAATTACAGTTTCTTTACCTGCAGGAGGAAGAAAATAAGCAAGAGAAAGAGCTGAATACCATTTCTGTTGATCTGGTGTTAAAAGGTTAAGAATTGTTAGAAAAAGAAGGGCACCCACTGCAACAATACTTACAAAAACTACAAGGAGCTTGAGCCTATAAATCACGTTTTTTTTACAAAAAAACGATTGTATGTTTCTAAGCATAATTCTTTTGCCTAACAAGATGGTAATCATGTTTTGTTTTTGAATCTTACCCTTTTTTCTCATAATCTATTCCAGTCAATTACCGCTCTGTTTTACTAAAAAACAACAATTTCTCAGTAAAATATTGAGCATCTTCGTCGGAATGTAGAACATCGGGTATTTTAATATGAGTGTTTGTTTGTTAATTTCATAATAATTAAATATCTATATCTTGTTCTCGCTAGTCGTGAGGTGTCATTTATGGAAAACATTTCAATAGTTGTATTGATAAGTGGATTAGTTGCCTTATTTTTTGCAGGATATCTCGCGTATAAGATACGTCGCGAGAGCTCAGGTAACGAAAAAATGCAGGAAATAAGTCATGCGATACGACAAGGGGCTATTGCATTTTTAAACAGTGAAACCAAAGTACTCATCATCTTTGTAGGTATCATGACTGTTATCCTAGCAGGGGCATCGTTTATCCCGAACAGCAATCTCCATTGGGGTACAGCATTTGCGTTTCTTATTGGTGCAATTTTATCTATGCTATCTGGAAATATCGGCATGCGGATTGCTACACTTGCTAATGCGAAAACAGCAGAAGGCGTAAAAAAGAATATGAATAAAGGATTATCTATCGCATTTTCCAGCGGAGCAGTCATGGGGCTCTGCGTTGTCGGTCTGGGAATTCTAGGAGTATGGGGCATGTATACTCTATTCCATGACCTCTTTCACTTAGATGCAGCGGTAACTACCAATGTTTTATTTGGTTTTGGTTTCGGCGCATCCTCAGTAGCATTGTTTGCACGAGTTGGAGGTGGCATCTATACGAAATCTGCTGACATCGGAGCAGACCTTGTGGGGAAAGTCGAGGAAAACATCCCTGAAGATGATCCAAGGAATCCTGCAGTTATCGCTGATCTCGTCGGCGACAACGTTGGTGATGTTGCTGGCATGGGTGCAGATTTATATGAATCCTATGTTGAAGCAATCATTGCTACAATGGCGCTCGCAGCAATTGCAGGAGGATTTGCATTCACTATGTATGGTGAAAAGGCACTGATGCTTCCCTTGTTGATCTCTGCAATTGGTATCTTTGCCTCAATTCTAGGGATGCTGTTTGTCCGATCAGGGAAAAAAGGGAATGTTTACTCTGCACTACGAAATGGATTGTTTGTAAGCACGATTCTTGTAGCTGTGCTTGGCGGCATCGCAATATGGTATGTACTCGACGGTGAACTTGGTCCCTATTATGCTATGCTTGCTGGTTTGATTGCAGGAATTATCATCGGGTTGAGCACTGAATATTTCACCTCAGAGAAACAAAAACCAGTGCATGGGATCGCAGAAGCAGCAAAAACTGGTCCAGCAACCACTATTATCCAAGGAATGGTTACGGGTATGATGAGCACGGTCATCCCTGTTCTTGCGGTAGTCGCAGCGATGATCTTTGCATATCAATTTGCTGAGTTCTATGGTGTTGCATTGTCTGCAGTGGGAATGCTGAGTGTTCTTGGTATCTCACTAGCAACTGATTGTTACGGACCTGTTGCGGATAATGCAGCAGGCATTGCTGAGATGGCGGGACTGGGAAAAGAGGTTCGAGAGCGTGCAGAAGCACTTGATGCCGTTGGAAATACAACTGCTGCGATGGGAAAAGGATTTGCGATTGGTTCAGCAGCGGTTACTGCACTAGCGTTGATTGCCACGTTTATGGTTTCCCTGCGACTGTACTACTCTGATATTGAAATCAGTCAGATGCTGTCAATCAGTAACACGTATCTGGTTGCAGGGGTGTTTCTCGGTGCGATGCTACCCTTTATTTTCATTGCACTTACCATGGGTGCGGTCGGAAAAGCAGCACGGAGTATGGTGGACGAGGTTCGATACCAGTTCAAAGAATTCCACTTGTTAACAGATCCAAACAGTAAACCTGATTACAAACGATGTGTCACCATCAGTACCAAACGAGCATTACGTGAGATGATTGTACCTGGTGTACTAGCGGTTATTTCTCCAATTATTATCGGAGTTGTGTTTGGTCTCGTTGGTCCTAAAGGAGCTGGTCTTGCGGGTCTTGCTGGTCTTCTCCTTGGTTCGATTACAACAGGTTTCCTGCTTGCCGTTTTCCTTGCAAATGCGGGTGGTGCCTGGGATAACGCAAAAAAATACATTGAAGCAGGTAATCTTGGTGGAAAAGGATCGCCTGCTCATAAGGCGGCGGTTATTGGTGATACCGTTGGAGATCCATGTAAAGATACCTCAGGGCCATCGCTCAACATTCTCATCAAGTTAATGTCAGTTGTAACGCTTGTATTTCTGCCATTGTTTGTTCTGTTTGGTTAACGTTAACAAAAAAGAAGGATGTTGAGACTACTGGATTAGACATATCAATGAATTAAATACTGAATGTTTTATCTCAGAAAAAAGAGAACGATTCTTAGAGGAGGTCAGAACGTCAAATCATGACGTTAGATTCATCTCTTTTTCGATTTTTTTTACATCAAAATCGATATTTAAATGTAGCTTTAAGTAAGAAAGGCGTAATCAACGTAGTAACAATGGTCGTCACAATCGTTGTTGCAAGTATCTGATGAGCAACGTCTCCAGTGATAAGCCCGCGAGAAATGGCAATACTAACAATAATGAGTGCAACCTCCATCCTTGGAATCATACCAACCCCCACCTGTAGGGAATGGCGAAGCGACATGCCAGCTAGTTTTGCACCAATACCGCAACCAACAATTTTACCGATAATTCCCACGATGATGACAACAACAGAAAAAACACCAATAACTAAGAAAGCAGTAAGGTCAACACTTGCCCCAACTCCTACAAAAAACAAAGGTACGAAAAAACTATAGCCTATCGCTTTCACATCATCAGAGATTTTTTTTGATTGTATGGTTTGCCCAATTAATAATCCTGCGACAAAAGCACCTGTTATCCCAGTAATTCCACAGCGATCAGCGAAAAACGAATAGAAAAGGAAAATAGCAAGAGAAATGCTAAGGAGCGATTTCGGGAGGTTGATTTTTTCTCCAAGATTCATCACTTTATCGATGATTTTCAATCCCAGGTAAAGGAAAATTAGGAAAAAAATCGTTATGGTAATACCTATCTGAAGTGGATTGTAAATCCCTAAAATAAGAGCAAATGCAATAATTCCCAATACATCATCGATAACAGCGGCGCCTAAAACCGTGATGCCAACATTGGTGTTTAAGACATGAAGATCCGCCAGTGTTCTTACCGTAACGCCAATTGAGGTTGCGACAAGCATTAAACCGATGAGTATACTTTCTTGCCAGGAAAAACCAAACAGAGTACCCGCAATACTTCCTAGGATTAAAGGGAGGATAACACCTCCAAATGCAACAAAAAAAGTAGGTTTTCCCACCTCCTTTAGTTTAGATATACTTGTTTCCAGGCCTATAATAAACATCAGTAAAAGAATACCTAAATCTGCGAAGAAGCGGAATTCGTCAGAAGTATAGGATAATTGGGGGAGAGAAATCGTTAAACCAAAGAACGAAAAAGTAAACCCTGAGAGAACCCCTAAACCAAACCCTCCAAGCAAGATCCCTGCGATGATTTCACCAATGACGGTCGGTTGTTTTAATTTATCAAAAAAATAACCCATTACTCGTGCAATAATAAGGGCTAAAGCAAGGGAAAAAGCAATATCGACTATCGTAACCGTAAAAATCAACCTTCTTTTTTATTCTCTACGAGCGAATAGTATTGAGTCGCTTCATAGTATCTTTGAATCATTTGATGCAGAGTAATCTCTCCAACTAACTTTTTCCCATCAACTACTGGAAGACGACGTATTTGATATCGAGCCATTTTTTGCAGAACATTTTTTATCGTATCATCAGGTCCACAGGAAATCATTTTTGTCGACATAAGATCCTTCGCTGTTGTAACCGTCTCATATTGAAGTGATCGAATATCAGGCATTCCGACACCATAGGCTGAAAATTTTTTCGGTACAAGAATCGAGAGTATATCATGTTCAGTAATTACACCAACAAGCTCTTTACTCTTTTGACTTTTAAGAACCCAAACATGGTGTCGTCTGCCAAAAATTTTTAATACATTCTCAATGTCATCTTTTTCTTCAATTACCGGGATATCCCATATACGTTTATCAATTACTTGTTTGATTTTCAGTTCATAAAACCCGGTGATTAAACGATTTTTCATTAGGCTCATAAACAGAAATCGTGTATTTAATGGCTATCAATTAAAAACAAAATAATTGGGAAGATTTTTTACCCTGAAGTCTTATAGATCAGATATCTGTTGAATTTTCGAAGGTTTTTTACTGGCCAAAACAGCCAATGATAGACCAACGATCATTAAAACAACACAGATAATTACCAAAGAAAATGATACTGGGTCCTTCAGCATGCCTAAATTGTAACGTACCACAATTGGCACAATAAGAATTGCAATAAGATTGATGACCTTAACTAAGGGATTTAACGCAGGGCCTGCGGTATCCTTCAGAGGATCACCAACGGTATCCCCACAGATACTGGCCCGATGACATTCTGACCCTTTACCTCCATGATTTCCAGCTTCAATGCTTTTTTTAGCATTATCCCATGCTCCCCCAGCGTTTGCCATAAATACAGCCAGCAGCTGGGCTGAAAGTATTGTTCCAGCAAGGAATGCTCCGAGGGCGACCTCATTGAAAATCAAACCAATGATAATGGGGGAAAGAATACCAAGTAAACCTAAACCGATAAGCTCCTTCTGTGCTGCTCTGGTGCAGATATCAATGGGGGTCGTATAATCTGGTTTGGCCTTGCCCTCCCAGAGGCCTTTTATCGTTGTAAACTGTTTTCTTACCTCAAACACGATTAAACTCGCGGCTCTTCCTACTGCTCTGATACACATAGAGCTAAAGAGAAAGGGAATTGCCCCACCAATGAGTAACGCTGCGAAAAAGATTGGTGTACTAATAACAACATGACCTGTAATCTGCCCACCCTCTACGCGCAATAATTGACTTCCTGCATCTGATGCCCTCACAATGAAATCCATGAATAAACTCACTGCTGCGATTACTGCTGAACCAATAGCAATTCCTTTTGTTATTGCTTTTGTTGTGTTACCAACAGCATCCATTTCTGCCAGCCTCTGTCGAGCCTCAGGTTCCATATGTGTCATTTCTCCTATGCCATTTGCATTATCCACAATGGGACCAAAGGAGTCCATGGAGATCGTATTTCCCGTCAACGTAAGCATCCCTATCCCACAAAGCGAAACACCATATGCTATAAGAAAGGGCGATTCAGCAGGAAATAAAAGGGCGGATGCAATCATCGCGCCAACTATGACGAACAGTGCCCATACGCTGCTTTCCATTCCGGTGGCTAAACCACTGAGGATGGTCGTTGCAGAACCAGTTTCCGTTGATTCGGCGATTTCTTGGACCGGTTTATGTTTGGTTGAAGTAAAATAATCGGTAAGATAGTTAATAACCACTGCCATAATGATTCCAGATAATGTTGCAACGCCAAACTTCCAACCATCTGCTATTTGAGTATCTACCCAGAAGAATGCAAGAACAATAAATCCAACAATGGATATAAACGCGGAAATGCTAAATCCTCGATGAATCGACTTCATCACATGCTCTTTTTCAGTCTTTGAGCGAACCGCGTAGGTACCAACGATGGAACTGACAACACCAATGGCTCTCACCAACAGCGGAAATACCACGGCTACATATTGATGATGAGGGTTACCAGCAAAAGCTGCTAAGCCTAAAATCATTGCTGAAACCATCGTCACCTCATAGGATTCAAAAATGTCGGCGGCCATCCCTGCACAATCCCCAACATTATCACCAACATTATCTGCTATTACAGCCGCGTTTCGGGGATCATCCTCAGGGATTCCTTTTTCTAATTTACCGACGAGGTCTGCACCAACGTCTGCTGCCTTTGTAAATATTCCACCACCTACGCGCATGAACAGGGCAATTAACGTACCACCGAACCCGAAACCAAGCAAAACTTCAGGAGCATTGATGTCGTAGATAATAAAAATTATTGCACCACCAAGCAGCCCAAGACCATCAGTCAACATCCCAACTATCGTACCTGTTCTATATCCTATAGTGACTGCCTTTTTCAAACTTGTTTTTGATGCTTGTGCCACTCGCACATTAGCACGCACAGCCATCCTCATCCCAAAGTAGCCAATACTTGCAGAGAAACCAGCGCCCATAAGGAAAGCGAGCATTCGACCGATAGAAACAAGCATCCATTCTTCGTTTGACCCTGCCCAGTTCACCGGTTTTCCTACATAAGCAGTAAGAAAGAGCGCTATTGCTAGAATTACGATGACAAAGAAAACAGTTCTTAGTTGTCTGCGTAGATATGTTTCAGCACCATCTTGAATTGCTTTTGATATTTCTTTCATTTCTTTATTGCCGTCATCCTGTTTCATGACGTATTTTTTAAGAAAGTAGGCATAAACAAGACCTAAAACGGCAACAAGGAGAGTAATCCATAGTGCTGCGACCTCAAATACTGTTGCTCCCTGAAGAAACATACGTAAGCTCTCCCTTTTAATTTTCAGTTAGATTGTATGTGTTGACAACAATATGTATTTTATATAGTTAATTAAATGTACAGCCTCTCTTTTGCATACATTTATTTTGATATATTACCAGAATATATAGTAGAGAAGAATTGAGAAAAGTCCAAGAACCATGAAAAGAATCCAGACGATATACCCAATTTTTATAAACACGATCCATTTTGCTTTTTTTTCAGGCGTATTAAAAAACCTGCCAAGAATAGGATCATTTTCAATGGACATATTTGCTCTTCTTTGCTTCTAAAAGTGCTTTAATTCGTTTCCTACGGAAGAAATCCTCTCGTTCTCTTTCTTCAAGCTGCATCTCAATATACTTTATCGTTGCAAGGAGCCGTGGAATCAAGGTATGTTCAAGGACGTTAACCCGTCTTTTTGTTTTCTCTATTTCAACAGATAAGGATTTGATAATGCCTTCAAGTTCAGCTAGTTCAACCATCTGAATTAGCAGGTCATTGAATCTTTTATAGGCATCATCAAGGGAGGCACAGGTTTCTAAAAAACTGTAGCGCGGTTTAGTTGGATGTTGCAGGTGCTGTTTATTCAGCTTAGGAATCTTTACCCCCATGATGTTATGGGGTTCTAAATCGATTTCCCCAGCCGGCGGCGTTAACTGAGAGGCATCGTTCACCTGCTGTTCGCCAAGAAGCATTTGTGCTTGAAGCAAAGAGAAAAAAGCATCGTGAAAACCTGTATCGATTGTTTGTTTCAGTGTGCTACGTTTTGTAATAACTCCAAAGAGTTTTTCTACAAGGGTGTCTCGTTTTTCTTCAAGTAAGGTATAACCTTTTCTCGCTAACGCAAGTTTCTTTCTTGTTTCTAAAAGATCCATGCGTGTCGGGTTGACATCCTCGAGGATTTGCTCGGTCATATCGTCTTTTTCTCTTTTATTTTCAGATGATATTTTTTAATGTACTTTTCATCGATTTTTTTCAGTTCAGAATCAGGTAGTGCGGAGAGTAACTCCCAAGCAATGGAGAGTGTTTGCTCAATACTTCGGTTTTCATGGGAACTTTGGGCAACAAACCGCTGTTCAAATTGATCAGCAAATTTAAGGAATTGCTGATCTCGTTCAGAGAGAGCATCTTCACCTACTATAGCAACTAAATCTCGCAGATCTCGTCCTTCTGCATACGCAGCGTACAACTGGTTTGCCACATCCGCATGGTCTTCTCGTGTTCGATCTTTTCCAATCCCTCGATCCATTAACCGGGAAAGACAAGGAAGGACAGCGATGGGTGGGTAGATATTTTTCTTATGCAACCCTCGGTCTAATACGATTTGACCCTCGGTGATATACCCCGTGAGATCGGGGATAGGATGAGTGATATCATCATCAGGCATAGTCAACATTGGAATTTGAGTAATGGATCCTTTTTTCTGCTGAATTCTCCCTGCTCGCTCATAAATCATCGAGAGATCCGTATACATGTACCCCGGATATCCACGTCGTCCAGGAACTTCTTCCCGCGCGGCAGCAATTTCTCGCAGTGCTTCAGCATAGTTGGTCATATCTGTAAGAATAACTAACACGTGCATATCAAGATCAAAGGCCAGGTACTCAGCGCAGGTGAGGGCCATACGTGGAAGAATAATCCGTTCAACGGTTGGGTCATCAGCAAGGTTCAAAAACATCACGGTTCTTTCAAGTGATCCTGTGTTCTCAAAATCCTTAATGAACAGGTTTGCTTCCTCTGCAGTAATCCCCATAGCACAAAAGACAACAGCGAATTTTTCTTCGTTCCCACGAACTTTCGCTTGTCGTGCTATCTGAGCAGCAAGCTCGTTATGAGGCAAACCTGAACCTGAAAAAATCGGAAGTTTCTGGCCACGAACAAGAGTATTTAGTCCATCGATGGTAGAGATGCCAGTCTGAATAAACTCTTGGGGATACTCTCGTGCGTACGGGTTTATTGGTTTGCCGTTGATGTCCCGACGATCTTCAGAAATAATAGATGGTATATGATCCAAGGGGTTTCCCATCCCATCAAAGACACGACCAATGATCTCTTTTGATACACCAAGTTTCATGGTCTCCCCGATGAAACGTGCAGAGGTATGTTTCGTATCCAGCCCTCGAGTTCCTTCAAAGACTTGAACGATAGCCTTGTTTTCAAACACTTCAATTACTTGACCAGTACGTTCCTCACCAGACGAAGTTCGAATCTTTACAATTTCATTGTACGCAACATCAGTGATACTTTCAACAACCATTAATGGGCCTGCTATCTCAGTTACTGTGGTATATTCAATGTCGGTGTTCTTCATGCGATTTTCTCCTTTATCAGCGCATCTAATTCTTTTTCTAAATCGTCCTCAATCTGATGAAATCGTTGCTCAAATTCATCGTTCGCCATCTTACCCATTCGCGCAAGAACCTCTCGAGATGGAAGAGCAAGGATTTTGTCAATATGAGCATGTTTCTCTGCAGCTTCAAGAATTTTTTCTGAAAACTTTAACATAAGTCGAAGCATTTCATACTGTTTTTTCCCAGGACAATACGTGTCAACTTCATGGAAAGCACTCTGTTGGAGATAATGTTCTCGGATCATTCTTGCGCTTTCTAAAAGAACACGTTCTCGTGGCGGTAAAGCATCTGGTCCAACGAGTTTCACAATTTCTTGAAGCTCAGATTCTTTCTGAAGAAGGGCCATCGCCCGATTAATAAGGTTAAGCCAATCTTTTCCAACTTGTTGTTCCCACCATTTTCCTACCTCCTCAAGGTACAATGAATAGGATTTTAGCCAATTAATTGAGGGGAAATGTCGTTTATCTGCAAGGTCGGCATCAAGAGCCCAGAAGACTTTCACGATGCGAAGGGTATTCTGAGCAACCGGTTCAGAGAAATCACCACCAGGGGGTGATACTGCACCCATGACGGACACTGAACCTTCACGATGTTTCGACCCAAGAAGTTTCACCCGTCCTGCCCGTTCATAAAATTCTGCGAGACGCGATGCTAAATACGCTGGATATCCTTCTTCTCCAGGCATTTCTTCGAGCCTCCCCGAGATTTCTCTCATTGCCTCAGCCCATCGAGATGTGCTGTCGGCCATTAACGCAACATCGTAGCCCATATCTCGATAATACTCTGCGATAGTTATCCCTGTGTAAACGCTTGCATCACGAGCAGCAACAGGCATATTAGAGGTATTCGCAATAAGGACGGTTCGGTTAATAAGAGGCTCACCAGTTCTTGGGTCCTCCAACATAGGAAACTCTCTGAGGACATCAGTCATTTCATTGCCCCGTTCACCACATCCTACATACACAACAATTTTAGCATCACTCCATTTTGCTAATTGATGAAGCATCACGGTTTTACCTGTTCCAAAACCACCAGGAATTGCTGCAGTACCTCCTTTCGCTATGGGGAAGAACGTATCGATGATACGCTGACCAGTAATCAAGGGCACGGTGGGATCATATTTCTCAATAAACGGCCGTGCTTTACGTACCGGCCATCGTTGCATCATCGTTATTTTTACAGGACCATTGTTAGTTGTAATGGTAGCAATCTCTTCTTCAATTGTATATTTGCCTTCCGAAGCAATAGATGCAATAATCCCGGTAAGTAATGGAGGAACCATAATCTTATGTTGAATATGCGAGGTTTCAGGTACTTCTCCAATAACATCACCTCCAACGACGGCATCTCCTTTCTGCGCCTCGGGAGTGAACAGCCATTTTTTCTTTCGATCAAGAGAAAATGCTTGGACACCACGAGCGATAAATGCTCCGGTATGTTCTCGGATGGCGGGAAGCGGTCGTTGAATACCATCATAAATGCTTGTTATTAGACCGGGGCCAAGTTCAACTGATAACGGCTCTTGGGTTGACTCAACGATTTCTCCTGGTTTTAACCCCGTTGTATCCTCATATACCTGCATTGTAGCAACATCTTGGTTTAAACGAATAATTTCACCGATAAGACGTTCTTTGCCAACATGGACCACATCATTCATTTTTGCGCCGCGCATATTATCTGCTTCAATAACTGGTCCTGAGATCCGTATGATTTTTCCAATAATTTGAGCCATATATGTTCCTCCATTTTATTTTTCTTTTTTCTCGATATCAACTCCAACTGCTCGTTTTATAAGATGAGAGATAAAATCGACCTGCTCTTTTGAATGTCCTTTTTTATCAGGGATTTCCACAATGAGTGGGAGATCGTTTTTGAGTCTATATTCTTTCAACGGCTTTCCCATCTGATTCGCTATAGGTTCTGTGATAAAAACAATCCCGATATCTTTATGACCTATAAGATCCTGGAAGACAGGAAACGGTTGCCCTGTTGGGATAAGTACATGGTGTATGCCGGCAAGTCGAAATCCTACTGCCGTGTCCTTGTCGCTTATCACCGCGATTTTCACGTCATTGCCTCCGTGACAATAAACCGATTTATGGCATCAGTGGACACATGCTCATCTAATCCCTTTACAATGACTTTTAAATTCTGAATTTCATATTCTTTAGACACAAGGAATCGAAGTGTCGGACCGAGTGTTGAATAATCCTGCAGAGAAATATCCTTTATATGTTTGAGAAACAACCGGTCAAGCGTATTTTCAAATATCTGAACAGATCCTTCTTTAATGTATGTTTCTTTTTTCTCATCTAATGCAGAAAAGTAAGATGCTCCTTCAAGTGCAGCAATCGCGTTTACGATATCTTCTGCTTCAGCCATCTGTTTAAATCTCCATAAAGCAAGCTCCGTTCCCTCTCCCAGGAACATTGTTTTACACATATCAATATCATACCCAATATGCTTTGCCCGAAGCAGATATTTGATGTTCATAATATCTAACAATCGTTGACAGTAATTTTTCTTTGCTCTTTCACATTTATAGGGTACTTTTACTTCTTTGAATTTGTTAAGGATATGTTGATCTAATGTGAAGTCTATCTTAAAAAAATCGGGTGGTTCTGTTATCAACAACTGAATAAGTGTGTCAGTATATCCATACGCAGATAAGATTGGAGCAAGGGTTTCTTTTGTCGCCTCATGTAATTTATTTAACAATTCTTTGGTTTGTGGCAGATACGCATTATCTGCTAATGTTGTGTCTTTTGTTGTACCACTAAGAATGCTTTTCAGGGACTCTTTAATAAGAACTAGATCGCGTTTTTCGTAGTACACAGTGTAAAACTGGTGTAATGCCTTTGAGCTATCGTTTTCCATCATTTCAACGGTTTTGATAAGTCCTTTATCTAAAGATCGCTGTAGAGATACAACATCGTCTCCTTCAACCTGATAGTCTTTTAATATGTTTAATATATCTTTAAAAGAGGTGAGATCCTTGCTCTCGATCAGACGAAGGAGCTCTTTTTCATGGATGAATGGGTTACCGATTGCCTCAAATTTTGCATTTGGATAAACAAATTTAATATAGGTTGCCAAAGGCCTTGAAATAATAACAATAACAAACGAGATAAGAGCAATGATAAGCCCCCAGAACAGAGGAGATGATGGCTCTAGTATCCCTTCTAGCATAGTCCTCCTCCTATGAGAACAATAATTGTCCTACCTCAATGCGGATTGTATTTCTTTTACGTTTGAGTATTCCCTCAAAGGTATTATCAATAGCGATTTTTCCATCTTCTGATTGCAAGATAACCCCACCAGATGCAGCGATGATTCCCTTTACTGGAACCTTTTCCATTTTTGCTATTTCTCTGTCACGTTCTCCTGATATGATTGCTACGCATGAATCTCCAAGTTTCTTTTTTCCTTCGTTTATGAGTTGAGTGATAATATCTTTATAATGATCATCTGGAATCTCTGATAAACGTTGGAATGCTTGGGTAAAACACTCATCGATTATGTGTTCTTTTACATTGCTTACCTCTCGTCTTGCCTCTTGATGGGCCTTCGAAATGTGTATCTTTTTAATGTTTTCACTTTGTGTCTCACCCATAGCAAATATGCGTTCTGCTTCTTGTTGTGCCTCTTTTTTTGCAGTTTGAATTAACTCTTCAGCGTTGTTCTCCGCTTTTTTAATAATCTGACGTATTTGTTTTTCTGAATCGTCGTGTATGCGAGTAATTATCTTTTCTGCAGACATGGTTTTCTTCCTAGAGTATCAATCGCCTTAGAGTAATCCAAGCCCCGTCATTAACAAAATACCAGCTAATAGCCCAAAGATAGCGATGGTTTCTGTCTGAACAGTGAAAATGATGCCACGTGCTGCGACATCAGGGTTTCTCCCCACAGCACTAATGGAAGCAGAGGCGACCATTCCTTGGTTTATAGCAGAAACACCGGTTAATCCCACAATAAGACCAATCAAAATAGACGCGGTTCCAATAACAGGATTAGCCATATCAGCTCTTGCACTTCCTCCCAAGAGACCTGCCCCTAACATCAACAGGATAGCGGTAAGCAAGCCATATACTGCCTGTGTCATCGGTAATACCGAGAGAACAAGACATTTCCCGAAAAGATCAGGTTTTTCAGCGGTAACAGCTACTGCTGCAGATCCAGCCAGTGTAAGTCCGATAGCAGCAGAGATCCCTGCGATACTTATCGCAAATGCACACCCCAATATTAACAATATTTTGTTCTGATCTGCTTGAGAGACAGGAGTTTCTTCCTGAGCACTCGCAATACCTGCTGATACAAGCAGGAGTGTCATTAGCATTAAAATTCCTATTACCATTTGCTTTTTTCTCATATTTTATCTCCAGTTTTTATATCTTCAATTTTTGTATATGTTCTTCTTACATGAAACGGTGCAAATTCTCTACCACCGCCTTCATAAAACCGATTAAAAAATTCAACATATTGCAATCGTAAAGAATGAACCCCCGCACCTAACGATTGAATTGCTAAATTCGCTGTGTGAGCAATAACGAGAAAAATTGGAAGAATAACTATACCAATAACGGGAATCATTCCCGAGAGAATATCTCCTACCACATTGAATGCCAGAGCCATTCCTGATGTTGCAAGTCCTAAAGCAAGAAGACGGGCGTAAGAAAGCCAATCACCAACAAATCCGGTGATTCCAAAAAAACCTACAGGACCCGAAGATATAAACAATAAAATAATTCCTATTAGCGTGAAGGCTCCTCCAAGATAAAATAACAACGTGGGTGTCTGCCAATCAAGGATCATATCTCCTATTAAAATACCTCCACCAATCTGAAGCGGAATCCAACAGAACCGCTGGGTGATAAAGGTTTTATAATCATGTTGTTTTAACGATTGAATTAAACCTAAAAAAATTCCAATGTTGAGATGGATCAAACCGCAACATAATGCTATAGTAAGAACCGTCAGAGGATCACCCAGTGCATCTATTGGAAAATGGATGCCCAGAATCGTCATACTATATAATGGCCGCTCCGGATTTTGATAAATGAATCGTGGAATAAAATCTCCGAAAAAACTATTCATGAGTAAACCCGCTATAATAGTTGAAACACCAAGGAAGATACCAAGAAACGACCAGTCTCGGATAGTCGGACTAAATTTCCTAAATTTTACATATCCAAATACTGAAAGCAGGAGAATAACCAAACCATATCCTGCATCTCCAAGCATAATACTAAAAAATAAAATAAAGAAAATCCCAATGAATATTGTTGGATTTAACTCATTATACTTTGGAGTAGAAAAAAGATCAACAAATGTTTTAAAGAGTGATCCCCAGCGAGGCGTCTCTATGTAGGTAGGGGGGTGATCAGGGTTTGGTGAAGGTGTCTCAAAACTACAATAGACATGATCGTTTGATGTTTCGGAAAGTATAGTAGTTAATTTATTTGCATTTTTTTCTAAAACCCAACCTTGAATTTGATAGGTAAACTGTGTTTTTCCAAAATTTTTACATACTTCTGTACGCACATGTTCAAGCTGGAGTTGCTCTCGTAGAACAAGGAGCATCTGAAGGTGTTTTTCTACTAATGAACGTAGTTGAGAAAGAATCTGATGTTTTTCCTCATCTAGTTGTTTAAGAGTATCTGTTAGTGTCTGTATCGCTTGTCGTGGTGATTCGTCAGTCAGAGGAAGAGAAAATAATGTCAGGAAGTCTCGACTAATTTTTTCTACATGTTCTTGTTCAGAACGATGAGCAACAAGAAGGATCGCCCATTCCTTTTTTTTCCCGATAGTATACGATTCTGATTGAAACAGTATTAATTCCGTTTTTTCTAGGTCTTTTTCCAATGATGCAAGATCAGTGGTTTTTCCAACTCTCACAAGAACCGACGATGAATCGTTTATATCTGAGAGAGTAAACTTCATATTTTTAAAATAGGCAAGCTGTTCTTGTTGTTGTAGGAGGATCACCTTTCGTTCTTCTAGGAAATTGAGTTGTTTTTCACAAGTAAGAATATTCGGTTCAATTTCTTGAAAAAGGTGATCACAAGAAGAATAAAGTTCTTTCAACGAACATTTTTTTACCGCTGTAACCTCTGGCAGCTGCGGATGCAGCAGTTCTCGAATGCCTTTAAGTGGTTTATTGCTTTTCATTAAAATATCAATAATACGTGTTAATCTCAACTCAAAGGAGGTATCAAACCCTTGACCTAGAAGCTCTCTATCTGTTGATTCATCGTTAAAAGACTGGGCATCATTTACGATGTCGATAATCTCAACCATCCCTGTTTCATAAAGAGTCGTTATAATCTCTTCTATATAGTCTTGATGCACTGTTACTGTTACTTTACTCATCAGGGATGGAAAAAGAATTTGTTATTCCTCCTTTGTAATCTTAGTAATAATCAAGGAAATTGCTTTTTCCATGTTTTTTATTGCATTGTTCTTAATCGCGTCCTGTTCATCTTTACTTTTTTCCTGAATAATTACCGTCTCTTTTTTTGCTTCTGCTTCTGCATCTTCTTGCATTTTTTGATTTTTTTTCAGGGCAAATTCAATAATCCTATGTTTTTCTTTTTCTACATTCTTTTCTGCAGCATCTATTATTTTTTTTGCTTTGATATCTGCTTCGCGGATTGCTTGTTTTGCCTCAGCTTCTGCTGCTTTGATTTTTTCGAGAGGTATCATGTTCACAAACCGAAATCTAACCACTATATATTAGTATTTGGATACAGATTTGCGAATATCTTATCTCTTTTTAGTTTACATTCAACTATAGTCAAATTTTTCCATAGCAAAGCCTTACGTTCCAATTTTTTTAGATTGTGTCTAAAACATAGCTTTTTTCATTCTCGCTAGGAGAATGATTAGTATTCATAAACCGTTGGTTTTTAAAAATAATCGCGGTTTTTTTCTATATATTTTTTTTTATATGTCAATGCGCACAGGCAAAATAACTACAGGCAGACCTTTCCATTGCAATCGACGCTGGACTGAAAACGCGGTTTCGTTGTGAAGCAATTTATGAAAGAGAGTCTCATGTCGGAAAACGAGTTTTGCAGTGAAAAACATGACTTTTGGGAACTCTTCTGCGATGGATTCACAGAGATGGCTCGCGGTCTCTACCACATCAGTACCAATATCCATTCGATAGTCAGCGGAGAATCCGAGTCTCTGCGCAAGAATGACGTACTTGAGTAACGAACTTTGTACTGATGTTTTCAATGCTTCTACTTCCTCAGCGCCTTTGAAGGAGCCTGAGTCGATCTCCGCAATTGAAACAAAAATAATATTCTTATACAACCCGGGAAAGCTTCTGATCAATGATAAAAACGTGTTCACCCCATAGCCATTATACCCTGTCACTAGAATCACGGCGGTCATGTGTTTCGGATTCACCGGTTTTGTATTTGGATGCCCAACAAGATGGATGCTTGATAACAACAATACCTCATCGAATTTCCGCATCGCTTTTTTGATTTTTTTATAATGATTATGAATCAAATAGCAAATAAGAACAACAGCCAAGGTAACCACTAGAGTAAACCAGCCACCTTGCCAAAGTTTTTCATAGATGGTAACAATCAGGATGGTAAAACAGAGAATAAACCCGATAACGAAGATGAAAAGGTATCGTATCCAATGCTCTTTCTTTTTTCTGATTTTTATCGAAAATTTTGCCATACCTAATTGTGAGAGTGAGAACGTGAGGAACACATTAATCGCGTACATCACCACGAGCGCGGAGATGGAACCATTGGTACCAATCATTAAAAAAAGAGCGGCAATTCCCATGAACAAAACACCGTTTCGCATAGTGAGTCGCTCTGATAACGCGGCGAATTTCTTTGGAAACCATGAGTCGACAGCCATGTTGGCCATCACTCGCGGTCCGTCAATGAAACCGGTCTGAGCTGCAACAAAAAGGAGCAAACCCTCAGAAAAGATAATAATTGCCGCAATCCAAATTCCTGCTGGCCACCCGCCAAAGAGTCTTGTTGCAAGGACAGCGTTTAACGTCTTACCTTGTACAGCCTGAATATCGAGAAGAAAATAGCAAATAAAAAGCACCCCTGCCACTAGAGCAAGGGAAATTGCCATATACATCATAGTTCGTTTACCGGTCTTTACTTTGGGTTCTCTCATGACCGGGAGACCATTGGAGACAGCTTCAATTCCGGTATATGTTCCACCTCCTAATGAGAAGGCGCGGAGGAAAATCGCAAGGATGCCAAAGAGCCCTATTACCTGCAGATCACCTCCCAATCCTGTTGAAAATTGATTGACATGTGTACCAACCGCAGACGCTTGACTGAAAATACCGTATCCTAACAGGAGGATATGAGTGATGATAAATAGGAGAAAGATAGGAGCAAGGACAGTCACCGACTCCTTAATCCCTCGAAGGTTTAGAATAATCAAGATGAAAATTAAAGAGACTTTGAATAGGAGACTGTACTGATGGAATTCTAAAGGTAAAAAACTAAAGATAGCGTCTCCACAGGCTGCAATGGAAACGGTGATAGTGAGGACGTAGTCGATAAGTAAGGCAGACCCGGAGACAACCCCTGCACTTTTGCCGAGTGTATGGGTGGCAACGATGTACCCTCCACCACCATGAGGGAACTGTTCAATGATTTTCGAATAGGTATACGATATGATAAAAACTGTGAGCGCAGTTGCAATCGCTAAAAAGATGGCTAGATAGGTATGTCCTGCGATTGCTTTGAATGCTTGCTCAGGACCGTAGGAGGAAGATGAAAGACCGTCTGCTCCAAGTCCTATCCATGACAGTAATGCTATTAATGATAATTTATAAAAAATTGAAGGGTCGTTGATATTGCGCGGGCGACCTATAATCTTTGTTGAAATCCTCCGCAATATGCTTGGTTTAGGATCATTGTTTTCCATGGTTTTCGCTTCTTTTTATAGTGAGATAAGGAGGAAAAACCTCCGTATTCTGTTGATATAGATAGTACCCGCAAGCTACTAGGGATTTATTATCGGCTATTAATACCTATTTACAGGGATTTGTTTAGGAGAAAAACAAAAAACGACTATCCGAATTTACTCCGAGTTGTTCGTGGGAGCTTTATGAAAGAAAATAGACCCTGTTGAATTCACTGTTACATAATGAGAAAGCCCCTTCGGGGAAATTATAAGATACCTGAATGAAACTTCCCCTTACAATAGGTCTTTTCGATATCTAATGACAAGTTCTCTTGCTTTTTCTGTTTGATTCACGTTGGATTTGAAAAAAGCTCTCAATATCACATTGATAATTTCTGATCTGCTTGTATCCAAATATGTAGAGGAGCTAGCAATTTCATCAAGTTTTTCTACTACATCCTTGTCTACTGCTATCCCTATTTTTATTTTTTTACGTCCATAACGATGCACCAGGTGCACCATAATATGACATGATGCTAATAAATATTATTTCGACGTTATTTCACAAAATTATTACACAATATTTGTTCATACTATATCTTATAAAAACTTATACTTCCCTGGCATTACTCGACAAAGTCTATACTTTCTATACAAAAAAAAAGATTGAGGACGATTAAACGTCCTTCCCAATGTCCCAGATTGCTTTTATTGAAAGGATGCCGACCGCGGGGGCAATAAATATTGCCAGGCTCATGGATACTCCGGATAACAATGATCCGATCCATGGGTCGAGGTTGATGCCCTGGAAGACTGCATACATAACGAGTAGCGCAATACCTGCGGTGAGAAACGCTGGAACTTCAGCTTTGGTGATAGTTCCCTTTCCTAACACGGCTAATATTCCTACGATACCACCGATAATCGCTAATGTCCAAGCGATCCAGCCGCCCATATCAGTCCTGAATGCTGGTATTTGGTTTTGTTCAATGGTGTAGGCTTGCCACAGACCGACTAATAGTGCTACTAGTGCGCCTATGATAAATGCCCATATTGCTACTTTACCCATCATATCTTTTGTCATATTTCATACTCTCCTCTAACGTTTATTTTACCTATTTATTGAATGGTAAGAACTACAATCTTCTATTTAAAAACTTCGATTTTTTCAACAGAAGAAAATCAGGAGAAACGAAAGAAGTCTCTTACTCGATAAGCCATTGCTCATCGATGCGACTGTATTGTGCGATTTCTTCAGGGGGAAACCAGAGGTTGATTTCAAACTGCGCAGTGTCTTTCCCATCAGAGGCATGGATAATGTTTCTGCCGATGAACTGTCCATAATCTCCTCGAATGGTCCCCATCGCTGCTTTCTGCGGATCGGTTACCCCGGTCATTCCTCTGACCATCTCAATAACATTCACGCCTTCAAGAACCATGGCGACGACAGGAGAAGAAGTAATGTATTTCACGGTTGGCTCAAAGAACGGTTTGCCTTTATGGACACCGTAATGTTTTTCTGCGAGTTTGCGGTCAACAGCGACGAGTTTCATCGCGACTATTTTGATTCCTTTTTTTTCAAACCGACTGATGATTTCTCCGATGAACCCTCGTTGGACTGCATCAGGTTTGATCATCGCAAACGTTTGTTCTTTCTGCATAGTTCTTTCACCTTTTTATTTACAAGAGGATTGATCTCCTGTTTATAGAATTAACGTTTACATACCAAAAGATTTCCCGAAAAAATACAGGGTGAGGCTCGTGATGTTGATGACGGTATGAGCGAAAATCGCTGAATAAAGGTTTTTTGTTTTCAAGACGACAAGAGCAAAGAGCAATCCGAGGACGACCGCTACGATTGCGGTATAGGCATAGGTATAGGTCAGATGGGATATCCCAAACAGAACAGCGGTTGTTACGACCGCGATTGTCGTACCACCAACCCTAGTGATTTTTTCGAGCAGGAATCCTCTGAAGAAAAACTCCTCGCAGAAGGGTTGAATTGCTACAATAAGGTACAATGAGGTGATTGAAAACAGTTGTTGAAGATCAGGAATATTGCTTAACGTGTTAGGATTTGTTTTTGTTAGAAACAGGTAGACAAGACCAATGATCATGGTGATGGCAAACGCAACAATGACAGTAATGAATCCCCACAGAATCGCATTATTTAATCCTTCTTTACGAAGATTCAACCTGGCGAACATTTCTTTTAAAGTAATCCGGTTCACGAGCTTGTACCACAGCAAGGGAACGAGAATGAGACCAGCAAATACGAAAAGAAATTGGAAAAAGAGCAGGGATATCTCTAGCGTGAGTTTTTGGTCCGGCGTCATGGATGGAGTGTAAAGCGAGGGAGTCTGTGTGAATGAAAAAACGGCGATCAGGGGGTAGACGACGAACAGAAATAAAGATCCCAACAATCCGATAAGTGCAAAAAGATGAGTTGGTTTTTTAAAATTGAAATACATGAACCGGTGAAAACAATATTGAGTAGATAAATATTTTTAAATACAATATGTTGTTACACCGTGTATGCTGGGGCCTGTAGGGTAGCTTGGTCCATCCTTTTAGCTTTGGGAGCTAGAGACTTGCGTTCAAATCGCAACAGGCCCATTTCTCCTTTATTTTTTCTTCGTCTCTACCTGGATATCTTCTTTGATGTTCGCCAGACGTTTCGCAAGCTCGATGTTATGAGCGATATCGGTGGATGCGTTGATAACCAGTTTCGCACTATCTGGAGAACCGCCACCATGCATGCATCCGGGAACGCCACTACCGATCGTCAACCATTCTATTAATCGGGCGATTTTTGCTCGTGTCTCACCAGAGCAATTTGCTTGAAGATATTTCTTCAGAAGCTTCCCGTACCGCGGATCATTAATATCCTTGTAAGAGGGCAGACAACCAGTTTCTGCGATGCCACCAGCGATATCTTGAGCTAATCTCTTTGTTTCATAGGGAAGTGTTGCCACATGAACCTTATTCACATTGGATAGTAACGCATTTGGGATCCAAACACCGGACGGATGCTTGGTTCCTAGCACACCAGCAGCGACACCCATGCCAAACGTGGTTTCATTGTTGATCGTCATCTGCGTGAGTTTCTCCCTGAATACCTTTTCAGAAAGACCGTTTGCTCGCGCCATGAGTGCTGCCGCGCCAACCATCACGTCACCCTGTCCTGCGACACAGCCACCAATCGCTGCCCGATACGACGCAATAAAGTTCATAACTGCTTTCAGAGAATACGCGTACTCTCCACACATGAAGATACGTTCTTTTGGAACAAACACATCCTCAAATAACAGATAGGCCTGGGTAATACCACCGATATCCACTGGAGCGTCATAGCCTTCTTCTTGCTCCCGGGTATCACTTGGTCGTCGCGTCTCAATAATCGTCAGGTTCTCAATGTCTCGAGGGATGACAAATGAAATCGCGTAGTCTTTATCTTCTTCCTTATATCCGGTTCCAGGCATGACAAGGATCTCGTTTGCTGCTGCGACACCACAGATCATCACTTTCGCACCCCGAACAATGATCCCATCTTTTCTTTTTTCAACAACATGGAGGCTTAGATCAGGGTCACATTGCTGTGATGGTGATTTTGAACGATCACCTTTCGCATCCGTGAGTGCACCAGCAAGCGTGATGTCTTTCTTCTGAGCGTCTTTAAGCCAGGTCTGAAGTATTTTATGATACTCAGTCCTCAGGTCTTGGTCAATATCGTAGGTCGTCGCCCACATCGCATTAATTGCGTTGAACCCAACACATCGACCACCGGTGCACGTACCGGTAAGGTTGAACATAAGTCGTTTCATGCGGACATTCGCGATCATATCCTCAGGTCCCTGAACAATGGAGAGATACCGAGATATTGGTTCACCGGTGAGATGCGAAGTGGTCGTGAGAATATCCTTATATTCTGATTTCCGTGCAGCATCAAAGATCTGCGCATGACCCTCTATCGACCGTTTTGTCGCAGGATGCGTTGTCACGTCTTTAATGAGTTCCCCGAACTTGTAAATATTCGGCCGCATCATTCGAAGGCTTTCTTTATACTCTTTTGATGTTTTCATACATTATTTCTCCTTATAGGTGAACTCCCATTGGCACCAGAGGTTTTCCGGGTGGCTGTCTGGTGGACAGACAGTACATTTCACAACAATGTCCGGGTTAAATTCTTTTGCAAACGCTTTCAGGAACCCAAAACGAACCGGTTTGCAACCAAACTCTTTCAGACCTTTACTCACTCGTGTGTTTTGGACGCGACAGCGGACATTCCGAATCATTGCATGGTCTTTTTTTATCATGATTTCTTTGTCTTCAAGGTCGAGTGCCCAGGTGGTGTACTGCAATGCTTTCATCATAGACGGAATATCGTTCCCGGTGATACCAAGGAATTCTTTGAGTTTTCGCGCCTCAATTTTTCCCATCACCGCCCAGACCTGTGCATCAATCTTTGTAGCAACCTCTGTCCCATAGAGTTCCTCGATTCCAAGGAAATACAATCCATCAGCAGTCCAAAGGTTCCGCAGCTGCATAAAAATGTATTCAGGTATTTTTTCTTTCGGAAGTAAAGAGAGAAGCTTCACGTCGTCATTTTTACTCATACATACCACTGTAAAGAGTTCTGCTCAGATCCTGAGCATGTTTTCTATGTGAAGAAATTGAAATAGTTACCCCATTTTTTCTTTAATCGCGCTGGTCAACTTCGGCAGAACCTCGTAGAGATCCCCGACAATCCCGTAGTCAGCGGATTTAAAGATCAGTGCTTCTGGGTCTTTGTTGATTGCGACGATGACACCGGAGTCACGCATCCCTGCGATATGCTGGATCTGACCGGAGATCCCGCAGGCGACATAGAGCTTTGGTTTTACCTTATGACCGGACAGTCCGATCCAATGATCCTCAGACAGCCATTTCAGGTCTGCCGCGATAGGACGGGAGCATCCAACGGTCCTGCCTTTGAGGACGTCCGCAAGCTCACTGACCAATTTGATATCTTCTTTCTTTTTGAATCCTCTGCCGCAGGAGACAATGATTTGCGCGTCCTCAACGTTTACTCCCTCTGATTTCATCTCCTGGACTTTCAGGATTTTTGAGGGGGAATGCTCACTGTCGAATTTCTTTTTGATGATTTCCCCTTTGTGATTCGGATTCTTTGGTAGCGGGTCAAATACCTTCGAAGGGATCGTGACAATCTGTGGAGGTGAGGTGAACTGTTCAACTGCGATTGCATTTCCGCTGTAGACGATGCGTTCCGTGGTGAGTTTCTTATCGTGAATGTATACTTTCGTGCAATCCATGACGCAGCCGGCATCCAGTTTTGATGCAAGCCTTCCAGCAAGTTCTTTTCCATTTTTATTTGAGCCAATAAGCACGATCTCGTTGCGATGTTCTTTCATAATACTTTGGAGGATGCTGGTGTACTCCTCTGCTTTGAACTGATGCTGTGGCGTCTCAGCGACAATCACCAGATCAGCACCATGTTCAAGGTACTCCGTTGCATGCTCATCATGACCGATGGCAACTGCAATGACTTTCTTATGAAGCTCTAAAGCAAGTTCCCTTGCGATATTCAGTAATTCCAAGGTCAACTTCTTCTCATCAGAATAGACGAGTACCATGGTAATCACCTCAACACTCCGACTTTGGCAAGCTCGTCAACCAGTTTTCCTACTGATTGATCAAGGTCATTTTGATAGATGATGTTCTTCCGCTGCATCGGGATCCCTTTGATATCCATGGTCTGTAGCTTTGGCACGAGTGCCTCCGTTGTCACATCGGTCGCAGGCCATTCATGAATCGGTTTACTGGATGATGCAAGGATTGCCATGAGACTTGGGAGCCGCGGCTGATTGATTTCTTTTGTCACGGTAATCAACACGGGAAACGGGGATTCAATAATGACTGCTTTCTCTCCAAGGTTCCGTTCTGCAACTACTTTATTTTGTTCCACGGTCACCTGCTGCGCATAGGTTATCTGCGGGATATTCAGCAGTCCTGCGATACGTGGCCCCATCTGACCTGAGAACATATCAATGGATGCCTCACCACAGAAGATGATATCGTAACTCCCAATTTTTTTCATCGCACCAGCTAAGAGATGAGCGATCACATGATAATCAGCATGTTCCGGTGGCGGGATTAAAACGCCTTCGTCTGCACCCATGGCAAGCAGCTCCTTCATCCGCTCCTTTGCATCGGGGGCACCGACCGTTAGAATCGTGATTTTCCCACCGTGTTTTTCTTTAACCTTGATCGCTTCTTCCAGTGCATTTTTATCCATGTCACTAATTTTCTGAGGCACACCAACAAGAATCGGTTTTTTAGTCGACGAATCAACCTTTATCTCTGCGACATCAACCACTTGTTTCGCACATACGATGATGTTCATTTCAACACTCCTTTCTTTTGTCTTTCCAGCTCTCGTAAATCCTTTCTTTTAATTTTTCCACTCTGCGTCTTTGGAAGCTCGGTGACAAACTCGATTTCCCGCGGATATTTATACGGAGCAGCGACCTTCTTTGTATGCTCCTGGATTTCTTTTACCATGTTTTCTGATGCGTCCTTCCTGTCACGGAGCACCACATATGCCTTGATGATAGTCCCTCGCATCGGATCAGGGCTTGCAACCACAGCGCATTCCAACACCTGTGGATGGGAGATGATCGCTGATTCGACTTCGAACGGTGAGATCCGATACCCGCTCGCCTTGATCAGGTCATCGTTCCTCCCGCTGAACCAATAGTACCCTTCTTCATCCTGATAGAGGACATCACCACTGAGGAACCAGTCACCACTGAAGCTCTCTTGTGTTTTTTCTGGTTTGTTCCAATATTCTTTGAAAAGCCCGGGATCTGTTTTCTTCACTGCGAGTACGCCTGTTTCACCAACAGGAACCGGTTTTCCGTTTTCGTCGAGAAGCGCGCAGATATGACCGGGTTGTGGTTTCCCACAGGACCCTAGTTTAATCTTCATGTCTCGCATGTTGGAGAGATACACCATCACCTCGGTCATGCCAATCCCATCATGGGCATCCAACCCGAACCGTCGTTTCCACTCTTTGATTACCTCAGGGTTCAAGGGTTCACCAGCGGAGATACAATGCCGTAACGCGGAGAGATCGTAGGTTTTCTCCGCGTCTTTTATCGTCAGAAACATCCGATATGCGGTCGGAACAGACGCGAGGTTCGTCACCCGATATTTCTCCATGAGTTCAAACCAATGCACCGGGTCGAACTTCCCGTCGTAGACAAATGTGGATATCCCCCAACGCCAGGTATATAAAAATCCGTTCCCCAGCGGATAAATCCAGTTGAGATCCCCGGTATGAGCAACGATATCGGTTTCCAGAGCATTCTGCCAGAAGATCACACTGGGGTCGTTCCCTGGGACCCATCGATGGAGATGCACCGCGCCTTTGGGGTTACCAGTGGTACCTGAGGTGTAACAGAAGAATGCGATGTCTGTGCTCTTTGTCGGCTCCAAATCAAGATTGCTGGAGGATCCTTTCATAAGCTCGTCATAGGAGGATTCTCCTGTTTGTGCGTCACCAACCACGATAATATGTTCCAGGGTCTTGCAGTTCTTTTTGATCGCATGAACCTCTTTGACAAACTTAGGGGTGGTAATCACTGCTTTTGCGCTGCTGTCATTCATTCGATATTCTATTTCGTGTTCACGGAACATGACGCTGGAAGGAATCGGTACCGCACCGATCTTGACACCACCAAGAAACGATATCTGAAACGCAGGGATATTCGGAAGACGGATTAAAAACCGGTCTCCTTTTTTAAACCCGATTTTTTTTAACGCGTTCCCAAACTTGTTTGAAAGGTTCTTCAGATCCCCAAACGTGTACTTCGCGGTTTCACCAGCAGCGTTCTCCCAGTAGAGCGCCACCTTGTTGCGGTTCTTTAAAGCAGCATGTTTATCAACAACATCTGCACCGATATTGTACTTCTTTGGGATGTCCCATTTCCACGCCTTATATGTTTTCTCGTACTCAAAATCCCCCATTTATTTTCACCTACCTGAATGCATTATCGACTACGATTAAACAGGATATCATCCGAGGAGATTTGCGGAGATCACCATACGTTGAACTTCAGAGGTACCCTCATAAATCTCCGTGATTTTTGCGTCTCTGAATAATCGTTCTACCGTGTATTCTTTTGTATACCCGTACCCACCATGTATTTGCACTGCCTTGATGACCGCCTCCATCGCGGTTTCTGAGGCAAAAAGTTTTGCCATCGCTGCTTCTTTGGAGAATCGTTCTCCTTTATCTTTTATGTAGGCTGCGTTATAGACAAGGAATCGTGCTGCTTCAATCCGTGTTGCCATATCCGCGATCATCCATTGGATCGCCTGGAATTTTGCGATGGGTTTACCGAACTGCTCACGTTGTTTGGAATAAGCGATGCTTTCATCAAGTGCTGCCTGGGCAATACCAACCGCTTGGGCAGCAATCCCGATTCGACCCCCGTCAAGTGTGCTTAACGCGATTTTAAACCCGTCGCCTTCTTTGCCTAAAAGATTCTCCTGAGGAACCTCCATGTTTTCAAAGAGAAGCTCTGAGGTTTGTGACGCGTTAATACCAAGTTTATCAAAGATGCTGCCGACCTTGTATCCTTTAAATGTGTTTTCAATAATGAATGCGCTCAGTCCCTTGGTTCCCGCGTTTTTATCGGTCACCGCGAACACGATGATAATCCCTGCTTTCGGACCACTGGTGATAAACGTCTTGTCCCCGTTGATAATGTAATGATGGCCTTTGAGCACCGCAGTGGTTTTCATCGCCCCTAGATCAGAACCCGCGTTTGGTTCGGTCCCTGCGAACGCGCCGATTTTTTCTCCTTTTGCGAGAATCGGGAGATATTTCTTTTTTTGTTCTTCGGATCCATATTTCATGATAGGCCAGGCGGCAAGTGAGTTGTGAACTGAGGTGATCACACCGGTTGAGGCACATTTCCGTGATATTTCTTCGACGACAGTCACATAGCTGATGGTATCAAGACCAGCTCCACCATATTGTTGTGGGATAATAATGCCGAGTAATCCTAGTTTTGCCATTTTTTCAAGTGTTTTTGTTGGATACTCCCCCTTTTTATCAAGTTCAGCGGCGAGCGGTGCAACCTCTTTTTCTGCGAATTCCCGTACCATGTTTCGAATCATTTTTTGCTGTTCGTTGAGTTCTAGTTTCATGGGGGTTGGAATCAAATCATCAAACATAAAGGTTTCTGTTAATATCCATAGAGATAATCCTATAAAAAGATGGTTTTTGTAAAAGAAAGAAATATAATACGGATAGAAGTTAAAGAAACTCACCATGTCCTTAAAAAAAGGTTTTATTCACGTGTATACTGGTAACGGAAAAGGGAAAACAACCGCTGCAATTGGTTTAGGTATACGAGCGACCGGGGAGGGGCTGAAGGTCGCAATGATTCAATTTATGAAAGGACGAAGGTACAGTGAACTTGATGCGCTACAACATATAAAAAATTTCACGGTGGTACAGTTTGGCCGTGATGAATTTGTCTCCAAAGAGAAACCAGAACAGGTGGATATTGATCTCGCACGAAAAGGATTTGCTTATGCAAAAGAAATCATACAAAAAGATGCCTATGACCTGGTGATCCTTGATGAAATCAATGTTGCTCTTGATTTTAATCTCATTTCTTTAAAGGATGTTATCGAATTACTTGAAAATAAACCAGAGACTCTAGAGCTGGTTTTAACCGGTCGCTATGCATCACCAGAGATCATCAAACACGCTGACATCGTGAGTGAAATACTTGAAATCAAACATCCGTATCAGAAAGGAGTCCAGAGTAGAAAAGGTATCGACTGGTAAGATTGAGGGCGAGGAGCAACATGGTTGAAAAAGAAACAATCAAGCAGATACAAAAGAAACGAGTAGACTGGGAGAAACAAAAATATTCCAAGGCGATTTCAGAAAACCCTGAAAGAAAACAGAAATTCAAGAATCTCTCCGATATTGAAATTAAAAATCTGTATACACCGGAAGATATCGCAGATCTTGAGTATCTGAAGGATGTTGGGTTCCCTGGAGAGGAACCGTTTCTTCGAGGCGTGCACCCGAACCTGTATCGAGGCCGTCTCTGGACGATGCGTCAGTTCGCTGGGTTCGGGAGTGCGGAAGAGACAAACAAGCGGTATCACTATCTCTTGGAACATGGCGAAACCGGGTTGAGTGTCGCGTTTGATTATCCGACGTTATACGGGTACGACACCGATCACCCGCTCGCACGAGGCGAGTTTGGGAAATGCGGTGTCGCGATTTCGTCATTACTCGACATGGAGTTGCTCTTTCATGGGATCCCGTTAGATAAAATTACGACCTCGATGACGATTAACGGTCCTGCTGCTATAGTGTGGGCGATGTACATCGCGAACGCTGAGAACCAGGGAATCAAGAAAGATAAGATCGGTGGAACCATCCAAAATGATATCCTTAAGGAATATATTGCGCAGAAATCATACATCTTCCCCCCGGAGCCGTCCATGCGGTTGATTGTTGACACCTTTGAATATGGTTTTAAAAACATTCCAAAATGGAATACGATCAGCATCAGCGGGTACCATATCAGAGAAGCTGGGTCGACCGCAGTTCAAGAGCTCGCGTTTACCTTAGGTGACGGGATTGAATACGTCAAAGCTGCGATGAAACGAGGTCTTTCTATTGATGATTTTGCGCCACGGCTTAGTTTCTTTTTCAACGCTCACAATGATTTCTTTGAAGAGATAGCCAAATATCGGGCTGCCCGCAGGATTTGGGCATCTGAGATGAAAAAACTTGGTGCGAAAAAACAACGGTCATTATGGATGCGGTTTCATACCCAGACAGCAGGGTGTTCTCTTACTGCGCAACAACCAGAAATGAACATTGTTCGGGTGACGATGCAAGCACTCGCCGCTGTCTTAGGCGGCACACAGTCGTTACATACCAACTCCATGGATGAAGCTCTTGCGTTACCCTCGGAAAAAGCGGTGCGGATCGCACTACGAACCCAGCAGATCATCGCGGAAGAAAGTGGCGTCACCGATACCGTCGACCCGCTCGGTGGTTCCTATTATATCGAATGGTTAACATCGAAGATGGAGGAGGAAACCTACAAGTATTTCGATAAGGTCGAACGGCTCGGTGGAGTCATCCCCGCGATTGAAAAAGGATTCTTCCAACGGGAGATTGCTGAAAGCGCATATCGGTATCAAAAGGAGACAGATGAGAACAAGCGAATTATTGTCGGGGTGAACCGCTACAAACTCGATGAAGAACCTTCGATTCCGATTCTGAAGATGGATGAGAAAGGCGAGGAACGACAGATACACCGGTTGAAGAAACTCCGTTCAGAACGAGATGCGACAAAGGTTCAGAACCACCTCCAGCGGCTACGGAAAGCAGCGGAAGGAGACGAAAACCTCATGCCTTTTATACTGGATTGTATCCATAGCTATGCGACATTAGGGGAAACCTGCGACGTCCTACGAGAGGTGTTTGGAGAGTATAAAGAACAAGCGATTTTTTAAGGAGAAAAAACCATGATAAAAAAAATTAGGGTATTGGTTGCAAAACCAGGTCTAGATGGCCATGATCGCGGTGCGAAAATTGTTGCCCGTGCGCTCCGGGATGCTGGCATGGAAGTAGTATATACAGGTCTGCATCAGACCGCAGAACAGATTGTGAACACCGCTATTCAGGAAGATGTTGACGTTGTCGGATTGAGTTTACTCTCCGGTGCCCATATGACGCTGTTCATCGATGTTGCCCTGCTGTTAAAAGAAAAACAGATGGACGATGTGTTGATTGTCGGCGGCGGCATCATTCCTCAGCAGGATGTTCCCGGGTTGAAGAAGGCGGGGATCGCTGAGGTTTTTGGACCAGGGACGCCGGTTGAGGATATTGTGAGCTATATCAAAAAGAACGTGAAACGATGAGTGAGCTTTCCGCAAAGGTTATTGCCGGTGATCCGCGGTCGATTGCTCGGCTGATAACCCTGGTTGAGAACGATGTACCCGAGGCTATTGAAGCAATGAAACAGATCCACCGGTATACGGGTCAGGCCCAGATCATCGGGGTCACTGGTGTGATGGGGAGCGGGAAAAGCTCCTTGATTTTCGAACTTGCCTTGGCGTATCGAGCCGAAGGAAAAAAGGTTGGGATCATCGCGATTGATCCCACGAGTCCGTTCAGCGGCGGTGCCTTACTTGGTGACCGTATCAGAATGATGGACCTCTCAACCGACAGCGGTGTGTTTATCCGCAGTATGGGGACGAGAGGGATGATGGGAGGGTTAACGAGTGCTCTGTACGATGTCGTGGAAATCCTTGATGCCGCAGGAATGAACGTTATCCTCATTGAAACAGTTGGTGTTGGCCAGGATGAAGTCGATATCGTGAAGATTGCTGATACCACTCTTGTCGTCCTCATTCCCGGGCTTGGTGATTCTGTTCAGACGATTAAAGCAGGTCTCATGGAGATAGCAGATATCTTTGTGGTCAATAAAGCGGATAAACCTGGTGTGGAACAGACGGTTGCGGACCTTGAGTCCATGCTTGATCTTGTGGGACATACTGAGTATAGAACACCTATTGTTGCGACCTCGGTGAAGCAAAAAAAAGGAATTCAGCTGCTTACTTCTAAGATTGCCGAACATCAAGAGTACCTTAAAAAAAGCAAGACATTTGACACGCGGAGACGACAACGGTACGAAGCAGAGCTCATTGAAATCATACGCAAACGACTCATGAGCTTTATCTTTGATGAAAAAAAACTGAAAAAAACAGTGGACTGTTGCATTGATCAAATTTCTAAAAAAGAGCTTGACCCCTACACCGCTGCTGATGATATTTTAGGAAAAATTCTGAAGTAATTGAAAAAGAATTTTCAATGAGAGCGATGAGTGCTCCTGTTACTTCAGAGAGGATTATGCAGGAAGATTAACTGTAGTTTGTCGAGAGAAGCTCCATATTGATGTTTGTTATGTAGGGGATGATTTCTTCGAAATTCCCTGTTATTTTGACCATGTTTCCCGCTGTGGGCGCGTAGTAACATTGACCGAGTCCTCCGATAAGTGTAATATTATATGCTTCATAGGTTCCTGCGGGGACCGTAATATTTTCGGTGTTCAGGCAGAAAAACGCATCAGCTAAGGCAGGAATTTCAAACACGTTTCCAGGACCAAGTGTGGTTAATGCCTCTTTGATATCAATGATTGGAAGGAGCGCGGCAACTTCGGGAGGTAAGAATTCATAGCCAATTAGTTTGGCCATGTTGTTGAGGAAATTGATGAGGTTAAACCATAAACATTGAATTTTCCCGTTTATCGTGAAATTTGTCGCTGTTAAGTTCCAAAAAATTCCTGCGCTTAAGGGAAACGTCAGCAATGAAAAGGGCGTGTCAAAGGTTGTTGTCATGTTCATGGTTATCTTCGCTGAAATTTTTTGAAGAATACTTGGTAACTTAATATATGGTTGTTCGAGGATATCGACCAAGAATTTTCCTTTGATAAAACCAGCAGATACTTCCTTGATTCCTAAGGTAGATTTTTCAATGAGTACGTTTCCTGAGATTTCAAGGTCTGAAAAGGTGATTGTTAGGTTCACAGGACCGTCGCCTAAATCAACGTTGACTTTACATAGTCCGCTTACGGATGTTTGGAACTCCAATGTATAGAAGTCCCCTGTCGTACTGATAACGGTCAGTGGTAATTCTGCTATCGTAAGGTACAGATTAATTAATTTGCCTTCTTGTTGATACAGTATGGAAATGTTATCGATCTGGTATGTCCAGTAATCACCGATTTCCCATACAGGGACATCAGCATCGTATGCAGTAGACATCGTTTCTGTTGATGAGGTAATCTCTATTTTTTGTGGAGGTTTTGCAACTGCTAAAAGTGTGGTCATCAGCATTACACATATTAACAATCCAATAAGTTTCGTTTTCATCACTTTCACCCAGTAGTATTTACTAATAAGGAATTCTTTTATAAAGGTATCCTTTATAATATAGTGAAGTTTTTTTTATGTTGTCTCCTGATTATTTTCCTTTAAACAGGGGTTTTCTTTTTTCCAGGAACGCAATCATGCCTTCTTTCTGGTCTTCTGTGGAGAAGCTTGCGGAGAAATAAGAGATCTCAAGTGCGCATGCCGATGGAAGATCAATGTTACTTCCTTTATTGACCAGTGCTTTGATAAATCCGGTCTGAACAGTGGATTTCCCTGCGATTTTTTGTGCGAGTTTATCCGCTTCCTCCATGAGTTTCTCATGGTCGACAACCTTGTTTACCAGGCCGATGCGACATGCTTCCTGTGCATCAATCGTATCACCGGTGAGAAGCAGCTCTTTTGCTTTTATGGTTCCAACAAGCCGTGGCAGTCGTTGCGTCCCTCCGAACCCCGGGTGGATCCCAAGATTAATTTCCGGCTGACCTATCTTTGCATTCGCAGAGGCAAGGACAATGTCACAGGCCATCATCACCTCACAGCCACCCCCAAGTGCGTACCCGTTGACTGCAGCGATGTAGGGAAGACGTGAGTTTTCTATGTTCTGCAGAAGCCGATGTCCAAGTGCTGCGAACTCTTTTGCCTGCAGCGTGTTCATCTGCTGCATTTGTTTGATGTCTGCGCCTGCGATGAACGCTTTTTCTTCCCCTGTGAGTATTGCCACGTGAATGGCAGGGTCGTTTTCCAGCTCCTCCACTGCGTTGATGAGTTCTTCCAATGTTACTTTATCTAACGCATTGAGGACCTGTGGCCGGTTCATGATGATTGTTGCGACTGCGTTTTTCTTTTCAACGATGATGTCTTTATAACTCATAGGTTCTCACCTCGGGGGATAGTCGTAGAATCCTTTCCCGGTTTTCCGTCCGAGGTACCCGGCGTGCACCATTTTTTTTAGCAGCGGGCAGGGGCGGTACTTCGAATCATTGAATCCTTCATATAGGACGTTCATGATGTTGAGGCTGACATCAAGTCCTATCAGATCAGCAAGCTCCAGGGGGCCCATGGGATGATTCATCCCCAGCTTCATCACGCTATCGATGGATTGCACGGTGCCGGTTCCATCCTGCAGACAGAACATCGCCTCGTTGATCATGGCGAACAGCACGCGATTTGATATGAATCCTGGTCCGTCGTTTACTTCTATAGGGATTTTCTCCATTTTCTCTGCAAGGTGCTTGATTATGGTCGCTGTCTCAGGGGATGTGCGTAATCCACGGATGACCTCAACAAGTTTCATCAGCGGTACCGGGTTCATGAAATGCATCCCGATGAACTGATCCGGCCGCTTTGTTGCTGAAGCGAGATCCGTAATAGGGATCGTGGATGTGTTTGAAGCAAAAATGGTTTCTTTCTTGCAGATCCCATCGAGTTTCTGGAAAACCTCTTTTTTCATCTTCACCTCTTCCAGGATTGCCTCGATGATTACATCAGCGTCTTTCATGTCTTCTAGTTTTGTTGTTCCATGGATTTTTCCCAGGATGTTTTTTTTGTCATCCGGGGTCATTTTTCCTTTCTCAACGGATTTATCCACGAACTTCTCAACGGAAGTAAGTCCTTTCTTCACGTACTCATCTTTTATATCATGAAGAACAACCTCATATCCTGCTTTTGCGGCAACCAATGCGATCCCATGACCCATGGTTCCCGCGCCGATAATACCTATCTTTTTTATGGTCATCTGAATTTCTCCTACCGTTCCACAATCATTGATACCGCATGGCCACCACCTAGACAGATGGTCGCAAGACCGCGGTGTTTCTTATAGTGTTTCATCGAATGAAGTAATGTTACGAGTATACGAGACCCGCTGCTGCCGATTGGGTGACCAATGGCGATTGCGCCGCCATGGACATTGAATTTCTCCGTTGGGATGCCGATCTCTTTGATGAGTGCTGCGGAGGCAGAGGAGAACGCTTCGTTATGCTCCACAAGATCGATATCGTCAATCGTGAGTTTCATCTTTTTAAACAGGTTTCTGAGTCCAGGGATCGGTGCTTCCATGACATACTCTGGTTTTACTCCGGTGGTGTCATATCCTTTGATGGTCGCGAGTATCTCGAGGTTTTCTTTTTTTGCTTTCTCTTTGCTCATCACGACCACTGCTGATGCGCCATCGGTAATCTGTGAGGCGTTTCCCGCGGTAATCACACCTCCTTCTTTGAAGAATGGTTTTAATGCACCAAGACTCTCCATGGTGGTATCCTTGCGGATGCCTTCATCGTATGCAAAAATAATCGGATCTCCTTTCTTTTGTTTAATCTCCACCGGGACTATTTCGTCTTTGAATTTCCCGGTCTCCGTTGCTTTTGCTGCTTTCTGATGGCTTTGGTAGGCAAGCTCATCGCAGTCTTTCCTGCTTATTTTATATTTTTCTGCGACGATTTCCCCGGTCATCCCCATATGGAAATTATTGTACGCATCCCAGAGGCCATCATGAACCATAGAGTCGATGATCTTCCCGTCGAAGATGCGGTACCCGAACCGCGCCTTGTCAAGGATGTACGGGCAGTTTGTCATACTCTCCATGCCTCCTGCGATGATACAGTCTGCGTCCCCGAGTTTTATTGCTTGAGCAGCAAGAATCACTGCCTTGAGTGACGATCCGCAGACCTTGTCAATATGAAAACAACCGATCTCATACGGGAGTCCTGCTGCGATAGCGGCCTGTCGTGCCACATTCTGGCCTAGACCAGCGGAGATCACATTTCCCATGATGACTTCATTGATTTCTTTTGGTTGTATCCCTGTTTTTTTCACGGCTTCTTTTATGACGATTCCTCCGAGTTGAGGAGCGGAAAAGCTTTTTAAGGTACCATCAAATTTTCCCTGCGCTGTTCGGAGCGCTGCTACAATGACTGCTTCATTCATATCTACGTTTGCCTCCACTAAATAATTTTTACGGAGACTGCAATCCGGTATTCGTTTAAAACTTTTTCCAAACTATCATATTCGGAGAGTGGAAAAACAACTTTTTTTACGAGGTCATAAAAATAAAGAAGGAAGGGAAAAAATTAGGGGGATAATATGAAGAACGTAAAACGTCCCTTCCTCCTCTCCTTGTGATACGCTTCTCTTAAACATCTCATAATGCATTATTTCTTTTGATATACGTTATCATGAATACAATTAACATTTAAAAATGTTTCGAAATTTTTATAATAGGTTATCTGTCAGAAATGATAATTTTTATAATTACTTATTCATAATAAAATATTTTCCCGATAAACGTTAGTTTTGATAACATTTTTCTTTTCTGTTTACCCGTGGCAAATGTCCGCTTTGTCGTTTTTCCCGAGAGGCTTTATAAAGGTTTAATGACAGAGAGTAGCAAGTCATTATTTAACATGATATAGAATGGCAGGAATGGAAGGAAATGGAGAAAATGCATACAAGGAGATTACTCACTCTTCTTACGACACTATTATTTCTTAGTATTACCTTTTTTGTTCCGGGAATCACTGAAGTAACAACATCAAAGAACACCGTGCCTAACACCGAGATAGTAATAGACATTTCTGCCGTTGCCACCACCATTCAAGACGCCATCAATTCCGCACAACCAAACTCAACCATCCAACTACCTGCAGGAACCTATACAGAAATTCTCACCATCAACAAACCACTCCACCTCAAAGGAGAAGGAACAACACGAACCCTTCTTTCCCCCACCTCAGCAAACAACGGATACGCCATCAGAATCAGTGCAGAAGGAGTCACCCTGAGCGGTCTAGACATCACCAACCAAGGATCAGGACTCTATACAACCTGCGTAAAAATCAGTGCCTGCAACACCACCATACAGGACTGCACGTTCCACGACACCCCTATCGGACTAGCCATCTGGAGCTCAGAAAACACGATTTCCGGATGCGAGTTCAGAGGCTGCGACGACGAAGGAATCGTCCTTCTGGGCGCCTCAACATCGGAATGTAACAACAATACCATCATCTCCTGTAACTTTTATAAAAACTGCGACGGCATCGAACTCCAATATGCATCAAACAACCTAATTACCTCTTGCACCTTTACTCAAAACACGCATGCAGGCATCGACGCCATAGAATCAAACAATGACAACAACACCATCTCAAACTGCGAGTTTAGCAATAATCAAGGATTTGGTCTCTACCTTGCCGGGTCATCAAATAATCTGATTACGCAGTGCACATTCTCCGATGACACTATTACCTTCGTACAAGCATCAGAAAACATCCTTCAAAAGAGCCAGGTAGCAAACATCCATCTCATGGAAGATTCCTCCCTTCTCATAGAACAGTGTGGAGATATCGTTGAATCGGGCATCATCTCGCAACAGTCATCCTATACGATCTTCGCAGATCAACCCGAACAATCATCCCAAGAAAGTTACACTCATGGCGTGGTACAACATCCCCTTCTTCTCACTTTGCTTTCTCGTTTTAAAATTCTGAAATCACTCTATGACTATCTCCACCAATCTCGAATGTAAAAAAAAAAGATGGGGAATATTATTTTACTGGTTTCCGTGGGTTCTTTGTTGAAGATTTCTTCGGAGTTGCTTTTTCCATTACTAGTTTTTCACTTTCAAAGGATTGAGGTAGTGGTGCTGACTTATTTTTTTTCTTTCGTGTCAACAGTAAAAATATGACGAAAAAAATAAGAATCACGCCAAGAATACTTCCTAAAATGAAAAGCGGAGTGCTATCTTGTTGTTCTGCTTCGCTCGTAGGATGGTATTGCGTCATTTCTTTCGTCTGTGGATCAAATAAATAATCCCAGATACCATCGCCGTCGCTGTCAATGAGATATCGATTGTTATGTTTTTGTATTGTAGTATCGTTCTCTGTTTCATTATTATGGAAGGTGTCATAGATTCCGTCTTGGTCGGTATCAGTGAGATACCCATCTGGCTCTTCATTTGAACCTTGAGAGTCATTTCCCCCTGAGGTTTCTACAATGGTGACAGTGGTGTTTTTAGAAGAAACAGGTATCGTTTGAAATGATGTGTTGGTGACTTGCACCTGCTCGATAGAAAGATGACAGATACCTGCGTAAATTGCTTGGAAACGAATGGAGCAGAGGGTATGAGTTGTTGTTGGATACGGACCTGTGCTCCAGGTCTGTATCTCTGCAATTGTTCCGTTCAGGTTATTGATCTCGCCTTGGTTGAAGAATGCAGTCCAGTCGATTCCCGGGGTGATGTTGGTTGCTTGGATGAGTGCTTGGTTGAAACGAAGAGAAAGTGACCAGCCGCCGATTGCCTCGGTTGGGTTTATCGAGAGCGTTAAAGTAAATTCCTGTCCGACTAAGATTTGGTTTGATGAGGGAATGAGGTTGATTTCTGATACTTCTTCTCCGAAAACAGTATTACTACAAGAAAGGAAAAAAGATGTAAGGAGAATCAGTGTAAAGATTCCTACGGTATATGATTTGAGGGGGTTTTGCTGTCTCATTTCAGTCACTCTGTTATTCTTTTGTTTTCTTTAATCTCGATGAGTCCATGTCAGTCCAGCGTCCTGGAAGTTCACCAGTCCGTTGCCATTTACATCATAGAGTCCATCGTAAGGGACAAGGCTGGTACGATGGGTCCAGACTAATCCAGCGTCCTGGAAATTCACCATATTATTGTTGTTGACGTCGTACCTGCTCCCCTTGGTTGTATAATGATAGGTTTTATTGGTCCAAGAAGTTCCATCGGTGACGTTTACGCTCCAGAAGTAGGTGGTATTACCCCATATCCAATTATTATCAGAAGGAATGAAATTACAGGTACCATTTCCAACAACAAAGTAGATCTGAAGAGTTACCCATTTTCCAGTATGGTTCATCCATCTGAGATAGACAGTCATAGAATCGCCCGTAGGATCAGATATTGTTGAATGGAGATCACTTGGTGGACGTCCATTTCCATTGGAATTATTGCCAGGATATTCTTGATTGAGCTGAGGTGGCGATAACATTTTTATCGTTATAATCTCTGATGAATTATTCACGGTTCCTTTATCATCTGTTACTTGTAATGTTACAACATAGGTGCCAGTATCAGTATACATATGCTGAACTATTTTTCCAGAAGCCTGTGTTAAATCACCGAAATCCCATGAATATGAAGAGATAGTTCCATCTACATCACTGGAATACGAGGCATTAAAGGTGACTTCTTGGTTTATTCGTGAAGGATACGGAGAATAAATAAATGATGCAACCGGTGCGATGTTTGTGTTAAAAGAAATATTATTTGAGAGAAAATCAATCCAATAATCATGAACACGGTCATACATGTTTAGTTCAGCTCCTGAGACATTCACCTGTTGCACGGTAGAACCTTGTGGTTGTAATATACTGTTGATTTCCTTGTGTTCCTCTGGCTCTAAGGTCATATTCCAAGAAATATTGTTATTTAGAATAGTACCATTCTCAGACGAGAGTATGATAAGAGTATCTGGGATTTGCTGCGAAAGATTGATATCTATAGGGAATTCAAAGGGGTTTTCAAGATAGATACTAAGATTGTATATATCTTCTTGTTTAGTTATTTCAGATTTTATTGGATATGAATACATAGGGGCGTTTTCTAATTCTTCCGGGGGTACAATGTCTCCATTGGTGACTATTCGTGTTGTCCCAAATTTACTACTTGTCATATCAGCAGCATAAACTCCATTATCTTTGTTTATCCCTAGGAGATAATAATTTACTATTTGATTGTCCATATTAGCGCCACTACCGTTTCTTTTGAACCAAATCGTCAATGTCTCTGTGTGATGAGGCGCAATATCCTCTTTTTTCTCTGTAATCACAACCGGTAAATCATACAAGTAACTATAGGTCTTGGTGTACACTCCTGAAAGTTCAAATGTTGCTGTGATATTCCCAGTGTTTTTTATAGTCACTACAGAATAAACGTCTACCGGGAAAAACCCGTGATAGTCGTCATAGTGAACAGGTTTTCGTAGCCAACCTCTTGCAAAATTTTCAATGGAAACGATTTTTCCAGTGACTGTTGAAGGAATAGATTTCTTGTTAATATTTATAAGATCTTGACAGGTGTTACGAGAAATAAGGTCGCATCCGGTAAATCCATCAAATAATGTGTTTGCCCCTATAGATGCTATTTTTGCGTCATTACGCATTTTATTTAAAAGATAGGTGACTTTTATACATTTTTCTAGTATTGATGCTCCTGGCCCAAATATCATTGATAAAACCACCATAGCAGCAGGTAACCCGAGTTCATTAACTAAAATTAATAAAACATCTTGATTAAGTTGTTCTCTAATCGCTTGTAGGGTGGTTGGTAAAATAGATTTAGTCGAGTAAAGATTATCGATAAACAGATTTCCGGTATGCCTCTTTTGAATATCTTTTACAAATAAATTGATTTGTTGAGGAGTTAATTTACTGAGATTTGCTAAAGCCTGGTTTTTTAATGCATCCAGAGTATTTCTTCTTTGCATATTTTGTGTTGACAAAAGATGACTAAATGATCCAAGATAACTATACTGTGTGTTCTCAAGTAAATCTTTATGATTTTTTTGAATGTAATCAAAAATAACTTCTTCGGCATATTGCTGTAGAATGGTTTTTAAAACATCTCCAGCGATCCATCCCTTTGTGTCAATCAAATCGATAAGGGTTGGAAACATATCATGGTACTTCGAATAATCCCATATCGAGAGAGCACCTACTTTTGTATTAGTTTCTAGACCATAATCAAAAACAATAGATAATAATGCGTCTATGACCTCTCTTACGAGTTCTTTTTGATCGTTGTTCACTTCGTCATTAAAGAAATCAGCGGCAGAAGCTGACTGTAATGCATGATTGCTTATATCGGTAATTTGGCTTTTTGTTTCTTGTACGAAATTTTCTACGCAATCCTGTAACTGGTCACTCACTACTTGTATTTTTAACGTATAATTGCTTTTTTTCTGTTCATTATCGGTTACTGTCAGGGTCACATTATATTGTCCTATTTGGTTATAGGCATGGGTTGTTGTTTTTCCTGATCCGTCTTGACCATCACCAAAATGCCATGAACATGATATTTCTCCGCCATCTGGGTCTAGTGATTGTGTTGCATTGAAAAATATTTGTTCTCCGATTTGTGGTGATGTCGGGGAGTAGGTAAAGATTGAATCGGGTGGGGATGTGATGTTAACTGAGAAATCTAGAGCTGAATTATTGTTGTTTCCAAAGCTGGTCCAATTCGATGTCAGACCATATTGATCCACTGTTCTTGCCTGCCAGTGATAGTCTCCCTTAACAAGACCACTAATAGTAATATTAATTTGACTTCCGCTATCCACTAACGTGCTTTGCTGTGTATATTTATTTAGGAATGTTCCATTGTTTTCGGTGAGTCGCCGTAATTCTATCTGAAGACGCACCTTGTCAGTATTGGTATCGTTGGCCGTTCCTCTGACGTAAATGGTTCTATTCGTAACAATGCCACCAACAGGTATTTCTGTTCCTTGAATTGTAAGTTGTTTGAGATTCATTGGTACATATGGTGGTTGATTTTGACTTTGATTAAAAGGGGACAAATCAAAGGTTTTGGCAGTTTCTGCATATTCCATAATGATACGTGGTGGTACCCCACTAATGAGTAAATTGAGAATTGAAGAATGAATGAGTGGATAATGTTTTAATGTATTTGCATATTCAACAATTATTCGATTACTCACTAACGCGGCAAGGATATCAAGATTAACTGAATGACTTAAGGAATATCTATATAGTGTTTCTGCATATTCAGCGATAATCCGAGATTTTACAATTGTGGTTGAATTTTTCATGTCCGAATTTGAAGTGGTCACAGTAGTCCATTGAGTATCCGCATTTTGTATAATGATCTGGGATGCATGAACAACAAAAACCAATTGACTACTCATGAGAAGAAAAGCGATAATTGGAACCAAGACTCTCTTCATGCTTCACCTTGTCTTTCTATTTCGCTTGTGGTCACTCATTAGTTTATCATTCTTTATAGAGAAGTAAGATCATCGCGGATGTCTGCTGGCTGCTTCCACAATTCGAGGTTAATTTTATGATATTAGTTGGGCCTGATGGAAGCTGCGATGATGAGAGTGAACCATAATTAAACGAATGGTATACATAACTGATTTGTTGTTGGTTAATATAAAGTTGTGAATAGCTGCAAGAGTTTACACTATAATGACAAAATGAACGTTCGTAAAAGGTAAAATCCGTAGGTAATGTGAGATTAAATGTGTTTGGGCCTCCTGGATAACCCCATATCGCATCACCAACTATCATCATTTTTTGGGCATTTGGCCATTCGAAATCAAAATAATTAATATTTCCAGGAACTACAGCTGCAGCCTCACATACTGCATCGATACCGTCATTTAGTTTCGTATCTGTAATTTGTCCATCTGTTGTATAGTCGACCCCGTCGAATATTTTTCCTATCGGTTCTGTCTTTAGGTAATATGAGACAATCCAGCCATCCTGGTGAACATAGCAATGGACATCTTCTGATTCAGAATAATCTGGCAGTGGCACAGATCCGATTATATAGTCTGTTGATTCATTTTCTATAGTCCGAAAAGCATTCCTTGCCAAAGTCAAATTTATTGTCGTTCCCACGTTTGTATATGCAGATATCCCTGCTTCTTGATCGAGAAATGAGCTTCTCGTCCCATTTTCCCCTAGGGGTAATAAAAGCGGTGCTTCAAGAGCGATGATATTTCTATTACTTGTCGTAATCTCTGGATTTGATTTATCTATTGAGAGATACCATACTGAACCACTACCAATCATGACAAAAACAACGACGATCGTCGCTAGCCTCCAAACAAACCGCCCTTTAAAATTTCCTTTATTTCCTAATTCCTCATTTTGTTTCATATATTTTCCTTCCCCAAATAACTTATGGAATAGCTAATAGTCATTTAAATGTTTCTAAAATAATATATTTTATTACATCCGTCAAGGTTAATAAATGAATGTATGTCATTGACGGGAATTCTTTTTAATAAAATGAGGCTGTCTAACAATTGTTCTCCCGTCCCAACAGGAGAAGCATTTATCAGACG